>CBHFOL010000436.1:0-6062 GCA_965995405.1 uncultured Saccharothrix sp. | reverse complement strand
GTGATCTTCAGCCTGGCCGGGTCGGTGATGTCGGTGACGGCGACCGGCTTGGTGAGGTCCGGGGTCAGGACGGGCAGGTCGCGGCTGGGGATCGTGAACGGCAGCGCCACGAGGATGGCGGCCAGGAGTGCCGCGGCCAGGGCGAACCAGCGGGCCGGCTTGGCGGTGGGTCCCAACAGCTCGCGGGCCGGGATCAGGGTTTGGCTCAGGTCGACCGGCGGGGCACCGGGATTGGCTCGCGGCGAGTCGACGATCGTGCCGCGCACCGGGATGTTCAGGGTTTCGCGCGGGATCGAGGGGTGGGTCGACGGACGGGTGCTCGCCGCCGCCACCTGGGGCGTCAGGTGCACGGGGAAGCCGACGCGCATCAGCCAGTCCGGGCCCAGGACCTCGGCCGCCGCGCCGGCCAGGTCGATCGCGAACGTCTCGGCGTTGCGGTAGCGGGCGTGCGGCTCGCGTTCGATGCCCCGCATGACGACCTGGGACAGCGGTGCGGGCACCTCGGTCAGCGGGCGGGGCTGCTGGTGGACGTGCCGCTGGATCATGGCGAGCGCGCCGCCGCCGCTGTCGAACGGCAGTCGGCCGCTGAGGAGTTCGTAGAGGACGGTGGCGGTGCCGTAGACGTCGGCGGCGGGGCTGAGCGGGTTGCCCAGGGCCTGCTCCGGGGAGAGGTAGGCCGGGGTGCCCAGCACCTGGCCGCCGTGGGTGACCAGGGTCGCGCCCTCGCTGACCACCTGGGAGATGCCGAAGTCGGCCACCTTCAGCGCGCCCTGGGCGGTGAAGAGGAGGTTCTTCGGTTTCACGTCCAGGTGCAGGACGCCCGCCTCGTGCGCGGCGTGCAGGCCGGAGAGGGTGGCGAGGGTGATCGCGCAGGACTCGGCCGGGGTGAAGCCGCGTTCGGAGAACCTGGACCAGACGGTGCCGCCGTCCAGCTTCTCCATGACGAGGAGGTGTTCGCCGTGGCTCTGGACGTAGTCGTAGACCGGCACGATGTGCGGGTGGTCCAGGCGGGCCAGCAGGCGGGCCTCGTGCTCGAAGCGGGCGCTCATCCGGGTGTCCTCGGCCAGGACGTGCGGCAGCCGCTTCACCGCCACCGGGCGGTTGAGCGGGCGGTGCACGCCGGCGTAGACGACGCCCATGCCGCCGCGGCCGATCTGGTTGCCGACGTCGTACTGCGGGAGCGCGGCCAGGACGTTGGGGCTGGGCGCCTGGTTCATGCCGGGCTGCCCGGGACGGGGCGGGTGATGCGCTGGGTCGCCTCGGGGTCGGCGGGTTCCTCCGGGGTGGGGTGTGGTGTGAGGTAGCCGAGGATCAGTGCGACGGCCGCCGCGCCCAGGATGAACGGGATCTCGGCCGCCGGGGACGGGGCCATCACGCGGAGCACGGACAGGGAGATCACCGCCACCAGTCCGGTGCCCACGCCGGCCGGCAGGAACTGCATGGCGCGCTGCCAGCGGTTCGCGGGGAGGCGGCGGCGGGCCAGTGCCCAGAGCGCGCCCGCCCAGGCCAGGACGGTCAGGGCGAAGACGGCGATGCCGAAGACGCCGTAGACGGACCAGATCGAGCCCCGGATGTCGCCGGTGGTGCCGATCGTCGCGATGATCTCGCGTTCGGTGTCCAGGAGTTCGATGTCGGTCGGGAGGAGGCCGGTCGCCTGGGTGGCCAGTTGGCCCAGGTCCAGGGCGAACGAGCGGGTGACGCTTTCCCGGGCCGGGACGTCGAACGGGACCGTGGTGTCGTAGGAGAAGAAGGTGAGGGCCAGGGCGGTGCCGGAGAGGCGGACCGTCTTCACGTGACGGATCGTGTCGGTTCCGTTGTGGACGGTGACGGTGACCCGGGCGGACGTGGACGGGTCCAGGACGAGGGTCTCGGTGCCCACCCGGCGGCCGTCCACTGTGGCGTTGAGGGTGATCGGGCCCTCGACGGCGGCTGCCGCGGGTGTTGCCAGGAGCAGGGGCGCGAGGAGCGCGGGAAACCCGGCGAGGAGCAGTAAACCGACCCTGCCCATAATGCGTCTCACAGGGGGCACCTCGAAGTTGTTCGGGGACGCGGACGAGTCCGGGAGTCGGTATGCGATCGGCAGGAACACTAGCTCTACTCGGTGCCGCGGCCTATGGCGTTACCGCTCTTGTGTCCATTCCGGCGTCGGCGGAGCAGCCGGGGGTGTCGGTTCAGGGGCAAGGGGTGTCGGTTCGGGAGCAGAGGGTGGCTCAGCAGCAGCCGTCCATCTCGTTGAGTCCCGGCGCGGGGGCGGCGGGGAGTTCGTTCGTGGTGAGCTGGGTGGGGTTCACGTGGGACCGGTACTGCAAGCTGCCGATGCAGGTGTGGTGGGACGGCGGGGGCACGGTGCTCGCCTACCCCGAGCAGAGTCAGGCCGGGTCGGTGGGGGTGACGGTGCCGGCGGGGGCTGTTCCCGGTTCACACACGGTGTTGTTGCGGACGGAGTGCTGGGGTAGCAGCGCTCGGGGCACGTTCCGGGTGACGGTGCCGGTCACCACGACGGTTCCGCCGGTCACCACGACCGTTCCGCCGGTGGTCACCACGACTGCTCCGCCCGTCACCACGGCTCGGCCCACTACTACTACGGCGACTACTACTACGACGACGGTTACGACCACTACGACTGGTGCTTCAGAGTCGTCCGTCCCGCCTTCGGGGTCGACCACGGCGGTGTTCGACGGTGACGGGGCGTTGACGTTGGACAAGGACAACATCCAGCCCGGGGATCCGTTGACGGCCACGGGGACGGGGTGTCAGCCGGGGTCGGAGGTTCGGCTCAGTTCACTGGGTGAGACGGTGGGGCGGACCCGGGCCGACGGGGGCGGGATGTTCAGCACCCGGGTCGAGTTCGCCACGATCCAGCCGGGGCGGCACGTGATCCGGGCCGATTGCGGGATCGTGCTGGTGGGGAGTGTGGACGTGGCGTTGACCAGTTCCACGGGTGGGACGACTTCCACGTTGGTGGTTCTGGTGTTCTTCGTGTTGGTGGGGGCGATCCTGTTGCGTCGGCAGTTCGGTGCGTTTCGGCGGGCTTCCTGAGCCGGGGTCGGTGGCTGCTCACAGTCGTTGTGCGCGCCGGGCCGCGCACAACGCGTGACACGCAACGGCCCCCGCAGCGGGAGGCTGCGGGGGCCGTCGTCGTGTCGTGCGTTCGCGCGTTCTGCGGTTAGGGCTCTTCTCGCTGCTTGCGCAGTTTGGTGAGCGCCTCTTCGAGGATTGCTTCCCCGTCCGCGTCGGAGCGGCGTTCTTTTACGTACGCCAAGTGCGTCTTGTACGGTTCGTTGCGCGGAGGAGCAGGAGGTGCCTGCTCGTCCCGGCCCGCCGGCAGACCGCACCGGGGGCAGTCCCAGTTTTCCGGGATTTCCGCCTCTACCGCGAATGACGGACGCGACTCGTGCCCGTTGGCGCACCAGTACGACACCCGACGTCGGGGCGCGGACTCGCCGCGCTCCGACTCACCCATCGGGCCTGCGCCGACGCGGGTACCGCGAATCGCGTTACCACCAGCCATCGACCCTCACACCCCCACCACGTGGTTTCCCTTTGGTCAGTTGACCTTGAGCAGCAGCCCGATGCCGACGATCGAGATGAGCCAGACGGCCCCGACGAACAGCGTCAGGCGGTCCAGGTTCTTCTCGACCACGCTCGACCCGGACAGGCTCGACTGCATACCGCCGCCGAACAACGAGGACAGACCACCGCCGCGGCCTCGGTGCAGCAGCACGAGCAGGATGAGCAGCACGCTGGAGACGATCAACAGAATCTGAAGGAACAGGTCCATTTCTTCCTCGCTGTCAGGCAGGTGACGCCACAGAGTACCCGGTCAACTGCCGACCGTGGACCACCCCGGTGGCAGGGTTGTCTCAGCACTTCAGGGTAGAGGGCCACCGGCCGCGAGGGCGCACAGCTTCGAGAACTCGTCCGAGTCCAGGCTCGCGCCGCCCACCAGGGCACCGTCGATGTCCTTCTGCGCGATCAGCTCGCCGATGTTCCCGGACTTCACCGAACCGCCGTAAAGCACCCGAACGGTCGATGCCACGTCCTCGCCGTACAGCTCGGCGAGCTTCGCCCGGAGCGCCGCGCACACCTCCTGCGCGTCGGCCGACGACGCCACCTTGCCGGTGCCGATGGCCCACACCGGTTCGTACGCGACGACCACGTCCTTCACCTGATCGGCGGACAGTCCCTTGAGGCCCGCCACCAGCTGGGTGGTGCAGTGCTCGACGTGGTTGCCCGCGTTGCGGACGTCCAGCCGCTCCCCCAGGCAGAAGATCGGGGTGACGCCGTGCTTCAGCGCCGCCTTGACCTTCTTGTTGACCAGGGCGTCGTCCTCGTGGTGGTACTCGCGCCGCTCGGAGTGGCCGACCGTCACGTAGGAGCAGCCCAGCTTGGCCAGCATCGGGCCGGACACGTCACCGGTGTAGGCACCCGAATCGTGCTGCGACACGTCCTGCGCGCCGTACTTGAGCAGCAGCTTGTCGCCGTCGACCAGGGTCTGGATGGACCGGATGTCGATGAACGGCGGCAGCACCGCCACCTCGACCTTGGCGAAGTACTTCTCCGGCAGGGAGAAGGCGATCTTCTGCACCAGTGCGATGGCCTCAAGGTGGTTGAGGTTCATCTTCCAGTTGCCCGCGATGAGCGGTTGACGGGCCATCAGGCGTTCTCCCCTTCGAGGACCTTGACGCCGGGCAGTTCCTTGCCCTCCAGGAATTCGAGGGACGCGCCGCCGCCGGTCGAGATGTGTGAGAAGCCGTCTTCGGGCAGGCCGAGGGCCCGGACCGCGGCTGCGGAGTCGCCGCCGCCGACCACGGTGAAGGCGTCGGACCGGACGAGCGCTTCGGCTACGGCCTTGGTGCCGCCGGCGAACGCCTCGAACTCGAAGACGCCCATCGGGCCGTTCCAGAAGACGGTCTTCGCGTCGGCCAGTTTCGCCGCGAACAGCTCGCGTGACCTCGGGCCGATGTCCAGGCCCTGGCGGTCGGCCGGGATGGCGGTCGCGTCGACCACGTCGTACTCGGCGTCGGGGGCGAAGTCGGTCGCGGCGAGCACGTCGACCGGGAGCACCAGGTCCACGCCGCGTGCCTCGGCTTCTTTGAGGAAGCCCCGCACCTGGTCCAGTTGGTCTTCCTGGAGCAGGGAGCGGCCTACCTCGTGGCCCTGGGCCTTGAGGAACGTGTAGGCCATGCCGCCGCCGACCAGCAGGCGGTCGACCTTGGTCAGGAGGTTCGCGATTACGCCGAGTTTGTCGGATACCTTCGCGCCGCCCAGGACCACGACGTAGGGGCGCTTCAGGTCCTCGGTGAGCTTGTGCAGCACCTCGACCTCGGCCAGTACCAGGCCACCTGCGAAGTGCGGGAGCTTCTTCGCCACGTCGTAGACCGACGCCTGCTTGCGGTGCACGACACCGAAGCCGTCGGAGACGAACGCGTCGGCTTTGGCGGCGAGTTCGTCCGCGAGGGCGGCGCGTTCGGCGTCGTCCTTGCTGGTCTCGCGCGGGTCGAAGCGGATGTTCTCCAGCAGGACGACCGTGCCGTTGCCGGCGGTTTCGGTGCCCAGCCGGACCGTTTGGCCGAGCAGTTCGCCCAGGCGGGCGGCTACCGGGGCCAGGGAGAACTTCGGGTCGAACTCCCCCTTGGGGCGGCCCAGGTGGGCGGCTACGAGGACCCTTGCCCCCGCGTCCACCAGGGCCTTCAGGGTCGGGACCGACGCCCGGACGCGGCCGTCGTCGGTGATCTTGTCGCCGTCCAGGGGTACGTTCAGGTCGGCGCGCACGAGCACGCGCCGACCCGACACACCCTCGGCGATCAGGTCGCTGAGAGTCTTCACAACCGGACTTTCCGCTGGGTGGTCAGAGCTTGCCGGCGACCAGGTTGACCAGGTCGACGAGGCGGTTGGAGTAGCCCCACTCGTTGTCGTACCAGCCGACGACCTTGATCTGGCTGCCGATGACCTTGGTCAGCGGCGCGTCGTAGATGCAGGACGCCGGGTCGGTGACGATGTCGGCCGAGACGATCGGGTCGTCGCTGTAGCGCAGGATGCCGGCCAGGGGGCCCTCGGCG
>CBHFOL010000435.1:0-6087 GCA_965995405.1 uncultured Saccharothrix sp. | reverse complement strand
TCCACGCTGCTTGCGAAGGCTCCGGAGCTCATCACCGAGCACGCGCTGGTACGCCGCTGTGTCGATCTGCACCGTCAAGTCCTCCATGTTCGCGGGGGCCCGACAGACCCCACGCCGATGGAAGGCTCGACTCGTCGTGCGCTTACGCGAGTTGCCCGAAACATAACCCGATCGGGCTAACTGAGAAGTACTCACAGTAGTTTTTTAGGGTTCAAGTGCCCTGGTCACACCGTTTTCGAGGGGTCCGAGGAACTGTGGGTCGCGTCGCACGACGAGGCCGTCCCACATCGCCTTGCCGCTCGCGAACGCCTCCCGGAAGTAGCCGTACGCGGTCGTCTGCCACCACGGGTCCCACGTGTCGTGGCCCACACCGAACGCCTCCAGCCCGGCCTCCCGGCACAGTGCCACCGCGCGCGGCAGGTGGAACTCCTGGGTGACGACGGTGAGCCGGGACACGCCGAAGACGCGCTTGGCCCGGCTGCACGAGTCCCAGGTGTCGAGCCCTGCGTAATCGGCCACTATCACCCGTCCAGGTACACCTTTGTCGACCAGGTATCCGCGCATCGCGCTCGGCTCGTCGTAGTCCGTGCGGCTGTTGTCCCCGCTGACCAGCAGGACCTTGACCTTGCCCCGCCGGTACAGGTCGGCCGCCACGTCCAGCCGGCCGGCCAGGAACGGCGTCGGCCGCCCGTCCTTCAGGCCCGCGCCGAGCACCAGGGCGACCGGCGTCTCCGGCACGTCCGCCGCCGCGTACCGGTACGGCGCGCCGGCCGTCAGCACCCAGATCCACGGCACGGACGCCAGCACGCCCAGCAGCGCCGTGACGACCAGCACCCGTTTCCAGCGGATGCGCCGAACGAACTCCCGCATCGATCCCCCCGTGGGTGTGTGCCCGCGTCGGTTAGGACGCGGCACACCCCGGGCGGGTTGCGGGGTCAGTTCACGCAGCGCACGCCGTCGGCGGTGATCGGCTGCTCGGTGGTGGTCTCCTGCTGCTGCCGTGCCCCGTCCAGGCCCACCAGCGGCACGCCCGCCAGGCTCTGCGTGCCCGGACCGGCGTAGTCGCTGCCCACGAACACCCTGGCGCGGCCGGCCGGGATGTTCGCGTCCTGCTCGGTCTTGATCCCGCCGAGCGCCTGGGCCACGGCCTCCGCGCCCGCCTCGCCGCCCTTGCCGAAGCGCACCACGGACGTGGTCATGGTCTGGTCGGCGTTGTCCGCGCCGCCGTTGGCGAACTTCTTCGCGACCAGTTCCTGGAGCACCCGGCCCGCCAGTCCCGGCTGGCCGGACGCGTTGCGCACCTCGACGGTCACCGTCGCCGGGTCGATGGCGGGCGTGGTGGTCGTGCCGGCGTTCGGGTCGGCGTTGAGCCGCTTGAAGAACTTCTTGACGTCGGACTCGTTGATCTCGATCGCCATGCCGTCCTCGGGCGTGTTCAGCTCCGGGTTGCCGGTCGGGATCGTCTCGAACTTGATGTTGCCGCCGGACAGGTCCTTCATCTGGGTGGCGAACTTGAGCACGTCCCAGTCCTTGTCCAGCACGATCGACTTGGTGAGCGCGTCGATCAGGGCGCGCAGCTTGCCCGGGTCGGACAGCGTGCCCGCCGACAGCATCTTCTTCGCCAGACCGGCCATGAACACCTGCTGGCGCACGATCCGGTCCAGGTCGCCGCGCAGCAGCCCGTACCGCTGCCGGACGAACGCCAGCGCGTCCCGGCCCTGGATGGTCTGCGGGCCGGCCTTGAAGTCCGCGCCGGAGTAGCTGTCCTGGGTGTCCTCGTTCAGGCACACGTCCACGCCGCCGACGGCCTTGGTGATGTCGTAGAACCCGACGAGGTTGATCTCGGCGTAGTGGTCGATCGTGACGCCGGTGAGGTCCTGGATGGTGCCGATCAGGTTCTTCGCGCCGGCCTGCTTGGACTCCAGTTCGAGCTGCGCGGGGTCGCCGACGCCCTTCTTCTGGAGGTTCGCCACGGCGTCGTTCTTGGCGTAGCCGTACGCCGAGTTGATCTTGTGTCGCCCGTAGCCGCCCGCGATCTTCACGTACGAGTCGCGCGGGAACGACACGGCGACCGCCTTGCCGGTGTCGTTGGGGATGTGCATCAGGATCAGCGTGTCGGTGTTCAGGCCGCCCTCGGTCTCGTCACCCGCCTGCAACTCGTCCAGGATCTCCCGGGGCAGCGGGTTGCCCTTGGCGTCGGTGCGGGCGTCCATGCCGACCATCAGGATGTCGATCGAACCGTCCGCCGGCTTCTCGCCGCCCGCGTCCGGGCTGATCACGTCGGTGGTGGTCAGGTTCGCGGCGAGGGACTGGAAGTTCGCCCAGGCGTAGCCGGTGCCGAGCAGCACGACGACCGAGCAGAACGCGGCCACCGTGCGGCCGACCAGGGAGCCGGACTTCGGCGGGCGTCCGCGCGGCGGGCCGGTGCGTCCGCCTGGTGGCCGTGGCCTGGTCGGCGGGCGCTGGGGTGCGCGGGTCCGGGCACCTTCGGAGCGCGTGGCGGTCCGGGTGCGGTCCACCGGCCCCTCGGCGGCTGCGGCCCGGTCGCGTGGCGGTCGTGCGGGGGTGCGGTCCTGGGGACGTCCCCGGTCGCGCGGGCTGTCCGAGCGCGCGGCGTCGGGGCGGGGCACGGCCGGCCGGGGGCGGTTTTCACCCGGTCGTGGCGCGGACCGCTCGGGCGGCGCGGCACGGCGCGGCTGGTCGGGCCGGGGCGGCGGGTTCGGGTCGCGGCGGGGCGTCCCAGGGCGTGGCGGGACGCCGGCGGAGCGGCCTCGGGGATCCTCCGGCGGACGGCGTTCCGGCCGGTACGGGGGCTGTCCCCCGGCGGAAGGGCTCCGCGGTGGAACTGGTCGCCTGCGGAACCCGTCGGGTTCCCCTGGCCTCGGCGGCCGGTCGTCCACTCGCTCTCCTCCCTGTTCCCGGATGTGCCCTGTTGGACGTCCCGGTGCGCTCTGGGGTTGCCAACAGCCTGGCACAGCCCCGTGTGATGACCACGTGATACCGGGTCTCGACCGACGGTGACCAGCGAAGTAGCCCGATTGTGAACTCGCCCATGACCCGTTCGTAGACTTCCCCCGTGCTCACGATGCAGGACGCGCTGCTCGCGTTGACCAGGTACTGGACCGAACGGGGCTGCATCGTCGTGCAGCCGTACAACACCGAGGTCGGCGCGGGCACGCTGAACCCGGCGACCGTGCTGCGGGTGCTGGGCCCGGAGCCGTGGCGGGTCGCCTACGTCGAGCCCAGTGTCCGGCCCGACGACGCCCGGTACGGCGAGAACCCGAACCGGCTCCAGACACACACCCAGTTCCAGGTGATCCTCAAGCCCGACCCGGGCGACCCGCAGGAGTTGTACCTGGGCAGCCTGGAGGCGCTGGGCATCGACGTGCGCGCGCACGACGTGCGGTTCGTCGAGGACAACTGGGCCTCGCCCGCGCTGGGCGCGTGGGGGCTGGGCTGGGAGGTGTGGCTGGACGGGCTGGAGATCACCCAGTTCACCTACTTCCAGCAGGCCGGCGGCATGTCGCTGGACCCGGTGTCGGTGGAGATCACCTACGGCATCGAGCGCATCATGATGGCGTTGCAGGGCGTGGACCACTTCAAGGACATCGCCTACGCGCCCGGCATCTCCTACGGCGAGGCGTTCGGGCAGGCCGAGTACGAGATGTCGCGCTACTACCTGGACGACGCCGACGTCGAGGCCAACAAGCGGCTGTTCGAGGAGTACGCGTCCGAGGCGCGGCGGATGCTGGACGCGCGGCTGCCCGTGCCGGCGCACAACTACGTGCTGAAGTGCTCGCACGCGTTCAACGTGCTGGACGCGCGCGGGGCGATCAGCACGACGGAGCGCGCGCGGGCGTTCGGGCGGATGCGCGGGCTGGCGCGCGAGGTGGCGCAGCTGTGGGCGGCGCGGCGGGAGGAACTGGGGCACCCGTTGGGCGTGGCCCCGGTGCCCGAGGTTCCGGTGGTGGGGGTCGGTGGGGTCGTCTCCGCGGCGGAGACGCTGCTGTTCGAGATCGGCACCGAGGAGCTGCCGCCGGCCGAGGTGACACGGACGGTGGACGCCGTGCGGGCGCTGGTCGAGTCGAAGCTCGCCGCGACCCGGCTGGAGCACGGGGAGGTGGCGGTTTTCGGGACGCCGCGCCGGATCGTGGTGTCGGTGGCGGACGTCGCGCCGCGTGAACCGGATGCCGAGAAGACGATGCGTGGGCCGAAGGTGTCGGCGGCGTTCGGCGGGGATGGGGAGCCGACCAAGGCCGCGTCGGGGTTCGCGCGTGGTCAGGGGGTGGACGTCGCGGAGTTGGGGCGGGTCACCGAGAACGGTGTCGAGCACGTCGCCGTGGTGAAGACCGTGGTGGGTGGTGGCGCGGTCGCGGTGCTGGGGCCGCTGTTGGCTTCGGTGGTGGCCGAGCTGCGGGCCGAGAAGAACATGAAGTGGAACGACCCGAAGCTGTCGTTCAGCCGGCCGGTGCGTTGGCTGCTCGCGTTGCTGGGCTCGGTGCCGGTGCCGTTCGTGGTGTCGTCGTTGGCTTCCGGGACCACCACCCGGGTGCATCGGACGGCTGCCGTGCCGGTGGTGGAAGTGTCCACTTCGGACGGTTACGCGGAGTTTTTGGCGTCGCACGGGATTGTGGTGTCGGCGGTTGAGCGGCGGGCGTCGATCGTGGCGCGCGCGGAGGAGTTGGCGGCTTCGGTCGGCGGGGTGGTCGACTTTTCCGGCGTGCTGGACGAGGTGACGAACCTGGTCGAGCAGCCGACGCCGATCCTCGGGTCGTTCGATGCGAAGTACCTGGAGCTGCCGTCGCAGATCCTGACCACGGTGATGCGGAAGCACCAGCGGTACCTGCCGGTGCGGGACGCGGACGGTGGGTTGCTGCCGTACTTCGTGGCGGTGGCGAACGGGGCGGTGGACGAGGGGCTGGTGAGGGGCGGCAACGAGGCCGTGTTGCGGGCCCGGTACGAGGATGCGGCGTTCTTCTGGCGGGCGGACCTGCGGACGCCGTTGGCGGAGATGAAGGCCGGGCTGGAGAAGCTGACGTTCGCGGACCGGCTCGGGTCGATGGCGGACCGGGCGGGGCGGATCGCGGCGTTGGCGGTGCGGCTCGCGGATGTCGTCGGCGGTGCGGGTTCGGCGGCCGATCCGGTGTTGGCGCGGGCCGGGGAGTTGGCGAAGTTCGACCTCGGGTCGCAGATGGTGATCGAGCTGTCCAGCCTGGCCGGGGTGATGGCCCGGGAGTACGCGGTGCGGGCCGGTGAGCCGGAGGGCGTGGCGCGGGCGCTGTACGAGATGGAGCTGCCCCGGTCGGCCGGGGATGCGTTGCCCGAGTCGCGGGCGGGGGCGTTGTTGTCGTTGGCGGACCGGTTCGACCTGTTGGCGGGGTTGTTCGGGATCGGGGCCAATCCGACGGGCAGCTCGGACCCGTTCGGGTTGCGGCGGGCGGCGTTGGGCGCGGTGAGCGTGTTGCGGGCGTTCCCGGAGTTGCGGGAGTTGACTTTGTCCCGGGCGCTTTCGCTTGCGGCTGAAGGGCTTGCGCCGGGTGGGGAGTCCTCGGCCGAGGGGGCGTTGGAGGCGGCTCGGGAGTTCGCCGTTCGGCGGTATGAGCAGCAGTTGCTGGATGCCGGGCACGATCACCGGTTCGTGCAGGCGGTGTTGCCGTTGGCGGATGCGCCGGCTCGGGCGTACGAGGCGTTGGGCGAGCTGACGTCGTTGGTGGGGGATCCGGGGTTCGCGGCCCTGGTCGCGGCGTTGCAGCGGGTTCGGCGGATCGTGCCGGCGGATGTCGTCGCGGGGTACGACCCGGAGGCGTTGGTGGAGCCGGCGGAAGTGGCTCTGCACAAGGCTTTGGGGGAGGTTCCCGGTGGGGTCGTCGGGGTGGCGGCGTTCGTCGGTGCCGCGGGCGGGTTGAGCGGGACGGTGGACACCTTCTTCGAGGAGGTGCTGGTGATGGCCGACGACCCGGCCGTCCGCGCCGCCCGCCTGGGCCTCCTCGCCACGATCCGCGACCTGGCCGCTCCGGTGCTCGACTGGCAGGCGCTGGGCACGGCTCTGGGCTGATGTCGTACGGCCGGGACACGCCCCGCCGGGGT
>CBHFOL010000434.1:0-6102 GCA_965995405.1 uncultured Saccharothrix sp. | reverse complement strand
GCCGCGACCGACCGCGAAGCCGATGAAACCCGCGATGGACGCGCCGAACGTGGGGATCGCGGCTGCGGCGGCGGCCAGCGCGCCGGCCAGCAGCGAGCCGAGGAACTGGGCGATCATGTCCCGCACGATGTCCCGCAGGACCTGCACCAGCATCCCGGTGACGGCGACGATCTTGGCCTTCGTCTCGACCGCGCCGGCCAGGTCGTCGAGCTCCTTGCCCATCGCGTCCATGCTGGCGGAGAACCGCTCGGACGCCTGCCCGGTCCACCCGTCGAACTTCACCAGGCCCTGCTTGTGGTCCTCGGCGAGCACCCGGATCTCGGCGGCCTGCTTCTTGGTGGCGTCGACGTTGGCCTGGATCTCCTCCGGGTCGCCCATCAGCTGGTCGAAACCCTCGCGGATGAACGTGATGTGCTCGATCAGCCACCCGATGCCCGCGCCCAGGATGCTGCCGAACGGGTCGGTCACGAACATGGCCACCGAGGACGCCGCGCCGATGGCGTTGAACGTGATGTCCAGGACGCGTTCGGTCTCCGATTCGGCGTCCTTGCCGATGGAGTCGATCAGACCGTCGAAGGCCTCGATGAACATCGAGCCCTTGAACTTGTTCTCCTCGGTGATCTCCATCCCGGGAGGCGCGTCGAGCTGCTTGTCGGGGGCAGTCATGGCATGGCCTTCCTAGGTCACCAGGGCTGGTTGTCGTCGTCGTCCTCGTCGGCCCGACGTGCCGGTGGACGGGCCGCCGGACGCGGCTGGACGGGCGGCTGCGGCTGGAACCGGGGACGCTCGGGCTCCGGTTCGGGCTCGGGGTCCGGGTCGTAGTCGTCCTCGACCTGGACGGCCTCGTCGTCGGGCATCGAGTCCAGGACGAACTGCATCGCCTCGGTGCCCGCGCCCATCGGCGCGAACGCCTCCACGACCTTGCCCGCCGCCAGCTTCTGGGCGGCCCGCGCGGTGGTCAGGATCAGTGCGGTGAGCCGGGCCGGGCCGAGGTCGCACGCCCGGTGGCCGAGTTCGAGGTTCAGCAGGCCGCCGTTGGGGCCGACCGTGACCGTGACCGACCCGTCGTGGCTGGTGGCGGTGCCGTTCGCGGCGGCGTAGTTCTCCTGGAGTTCAGCTGACTTCTGCTTGAGGTCGGCCAGGCGCGATTCGTAGTCGTCCAGCCACTGCCGGGGGTCCAAGACTGCCTCCTGGGGTGGATACCGGTGCAGCCTTGAGTTCACCGCCGGTCGCCAACGCGTCCCCAACGCCCCACCAACGAGGGAACGGGTGCGGACTGCCGTATCCACAGGGGAGGTCGGGACCCCGCCGTTGGTCCCGACCTCCACGCGGGACTACGGGAGTGATCAATCACCGGTTCATGTGTTCACCCTCTGTTACCGGCAACGACGCCCTGAAGTCGGGAGATCACGTCGAGTGGCGGACTCACCCGGGAGCACCAACGATTAGGTCACGTGCGGACCGGTGCGTGCGCGGTGGTCGTTACCACGGGGTACGGTTCGCCACTCGGAACCCGACATCGCTGTCGGGATTTGTCTGCTCGCAAGGGCAGGGAGGGAGACGAAGCCGTGCGTCGTCGAATGCGTGGCATCGCGGTGGCCGCGATCGCGCTGACCAGCGTTCTGTCGATGGCCGCCTGCGCCAAGGACACCGGTGGGACCAACTCCGGTTCGACCAACAACGCTTCCGGTGGCTGCAAACTGGCGGACAAGCCGCCGGCCGCGGCGGGGGGCACCAGCAGCTCCTCGGCGGCCGAGAAGGTGGACGGCAGCGCCCTCAAGGTCGGCCTGGCCTACGACATCGGCGGACGTGGCGACGCGTCGTTCAACGACTCCGCCGCCGCCGGTCTGGACAAGGCCAAGACCGATTTCGGCGTGTCCCAGATCAAGGAGCTGACCGCCGCTCCGAACGAGGCCGAGGACGCCAAGCAGACCCGGCTCCGCCAGCTCGCGAGCGAGGGCTTCAACCCGATCATCGGGGTCGGCTTCGCCTACGCCGAGTCGCTGAAGGTCGTCGCGCCGGAGTTCCCGAACGTCAAGTTCGCCATCGTCGACGGCGCTGTGGAGGGCGCGGCGAACGTCACGCCGCTGCTGTTCGCCGAGGAGCAGGGCTCCTTCCTGGCCGGCGTGATCGCCGCCTACCAGTCGAAGTCCTGCCACGTCGGCTTCATCGGCGGCGTGAAGATCCCGCTGATCCAGAAGTTCGACGCGGGCTTCGAGCAGGGTGCCAAGGCCGCCGCGCCGGACATCAAGATCGAGAAGAAGTACCTGACCCCGGCCGGTGACTTCACCGGGTTCCAGGACCCGGCCAAGGGCCAGGAAGCGGCGAAGGGTCAGATCGAGGCCGGCTCCGACGTGCTCTACCACGCCGCCGGCGCGTCCGGGAAGGGTGTCTTCTCCGCCGCGAAGACGGCGAACGTCAAGGCCATCGGCGTCGACTCCGACCAGTACAACCAGGCGACCGTCGCCGAGTCCAAGGACGTGATCATCTCGTCCATGCTCAAGCGGGTGGACGTCGCGGTGTACGACTTCGTCAAGGCGGTCGCCAAGAACGACCTCGCGAGCCTGCCGAAGGTGTTCGACCTGAAGGTGGACGGCGTCGGCTACGCCACGTCCGGCGGCAAGATCGACGACAGCCTGAAGGCCGTGCTTGAGGGCTACAAGGCGCAGATCATCGAGGGCAAGATCAAGGTCTCGGACAAGCCGACCAGCTGATCCGGCCTTTCCGCACTGGGCCTCGCGAGCCGCCTCGCGAGGCCCAGTTCGTGGTTTTACCCGGCACGGCCGGAAGATTCAGACGGAGCCTGAATGAGCACCAGCACCCCCGCCGCCGACGGCACACCGGCCGTCGTCCTGTCGGGCATCACGAAGCGGTTCCCCGGTGTGGTCGCCAACAGCGACGTCCACCTGACCGTGCGGGCCGGTGAGGTCCACGCGCTGTGCGGCGAGAACGGCGCGGGCAAGTCGACGCTGATGAAGATCCTCTACGGGATGCAGCAGCCCGACGAGGGCACCATCGAGGTCGCCGGGAAGCAGGTCCGGTTCAAGACGCCGGCGGACGCGATCAAGGCCGGCATCGGCATGGTGCACCAGCACTTCATGCTCGCCGACAACCTGACCGTGCAGGAGAACGTCGTGCTCGGCGCGGAAGCGCTGCACGGCATCGGCGGCAAGGCGCGCAAGGTGATCCTGGGCCTGGCGGAGTCCACCGGCCTCACCGTCGACCCGGCCGTGCTGGTGGAACGCCTCGGCGTCGCCGACCGGCAGCGCGTGGAGATCCTGAAGGTGCTCTACCGGGGCGCCAAGGTGATCATCCTGGACGAGCCGACGGCCGTGCTGGTGCCGCAGGAGGTGGACGAGCTGTTCACCACCCTGCGAGCCATGCAGGAGCAGGGTTTCACGTTCCTGTTCATCTCGCACAAGCTGGACGAGGTGCGCGCGATCGCCGACTCGGTGACGGTGATCCGGCGCGGCACCACGGTCGGCACCGCCGACCCGAAGACGGTCAGTTCCCGCCAGCTGGCGGAGATGATGGTCGGCAGCGAGCTGCCCAGCCCGGAAACCCGCGAGTCGACCGTCACCGACCGGGTTGTGCTCCAGGTCGAGAACCTCGGCGTGGTCGCGGAGGAGGGCACCCGGCCGGTGCTCGACTGCATCGACCTGACCGTGCGGTCCGGCGAGATCGTCGGCATCGCGGGCGTCGAGGGCAACGGCCAGACCGAGCTGGTCGAGACGATCATGGGGATGCGCAAGGCGCACCACGGCCGCGTGCTGCTCGGCGACCGCGACCTGACGAAGCTCGGCACGCTCGCCCGGCGCGAGGCGGGCATCGGGTACGTGCCGGAGGACCGCCACCGCCAGGGCCTGCTGCTGGCGCAACCGTTGTGGGCCAACCGGATCCTCGGCTACCAGACCCGCGAGCCGGTGTCCAAGGGCATGTGGCTGGACCTGGCCGGCGCGAAGAAGGACACCCGGCGGATCGTCGACGAGTTCGACGTGCGCACGCCCGGCATCGACGTGCCCGCCGCCGCGCTGTCCGGCGGCAACCAGCAGAAGCTCGTGGTGGGACGGGAACTCTCGGGTGACCCGGTGCTGCTCATCGCGTCGCACCCGACGCGCGGCGTGGACGTCGGCGCGCAGGCCCTGATCTGGGACGAGATCAAGAACGCCCGCGCGCGCGGCCTGGCCGTGCTGCTGATCTCGGCGGACCTGGACGAGCTGATCGGCCTGTCGGACACCATCAAGGTGATGCTGCGCGGCCGGCTGGTCGCCGACGCCGATCCGAGTTCGGTGACCCCGGAGGACCTCGGCAGCGCGATGACGGGCGCGGGCGCGACGAGCCCCGCCGTCGCGGAACTGGAAGGCGAGTAATGGGAATCCTGCGCGGCAAACTGCTGCCGCCCGCACTGGCGATCCTGTTCTCCGCACTGCTGTGCGGTATCGCGCTGGTGGTGTCCGGCGCGAACCCGGCCACGGCGTTCGGCGCGATGGTGTCGCAGGTCGGCGAGGGCACGACCGCCGTGGACATCGTCAACAGCACCGGCGTCTACTACATCGCGGCGCTCGCGGTGGCCATCGGGTTCCAGATGAACCTGTTCAACATCGGTGTCGAGGGCCAGTACCGGGTCGCGGCCGTCGTCGCGGCGGTGGTCGGCGGGTCGATCGCGCTGCCGCCCGGCCTGCACGCGCTGGTGATCATCCTGGTGGCGGCCGTGGTCGGCGCGCTGTGGGCGGCGGTGCCGGCGATCCTCAAGGTGACCCGGGGCGTGAACGAGGTCATCTCCACGATCATGATGAACGGCCTGGCGCTCGGCCTGGCCGCGTACCTGATCCGGGAGGACGTCTTCGGCGAGTTGCGGGGCAACAACATCCGCACCCCGGAGATCCCCGAATCCGGTTGGGTGCCGGGCATTTCGTTCGGCTCGTCGGGCACGGTGTTCGGGCTGGTGTTCCTGGCCGCGCTGCTGGGCATCGGCTACTGGGTGATGATGAACCGCACCAGGTTCGGCTTCGAGCTCAAGGCGTCCGGCGAATCCGCGACGGCGGCGGCGGCCGGTGGTGTGTCGGCGAAGAAGATGGTGCTGGTCGCGATGCTGCTGTCCGGCGGCATCGCCGGTCTGGTGTCGATGCCGGAGATCCTCGGCCGCGACCACACCTACAACCTGAACTTCCCGGCGGGCATCGGCTTCTCCGGCATCGCGGTCGCCCTGCTCGGCCGGAACCACCCCGGTGGTATCGCGTTCGGCGCGCTGCTGTGGGCGTTCCTCGACAAGTCGGGCCTGGCGCTGGACAACGTCGGCGTGTCGAGGGAGATCGTGACGATCATGCAGGGCGCGATCGTGCTGTCGGTCGTCGTCGCGTACGAGGTGGTCCGCCGGTTCGAGCTGGCCGCCGAACAGCGCCGGGTCGGCAAGCAGTTGGGGACGGTGTCGGTGTGAGCGAGCTTGCGAGCGAACCATTGAACACAGTGCTTTGTGCTCTTGATCCGGTGAGCGTCAGCGAGGCGGCATCATGAGTACGTCGTTGATGAATCCGTCGGAGGCTCCTTCCACTGTTCCGCCGCCTCGGAAATCCCGCCGGCTGCCCGGCTGGGCTGTCGGGGTGCTCGGGGTCGTCGGGGCGATCGTGCTGCTGTCCACGACGTCCTACCTGACCGACGTGCCACAGCTGACGTCCAACGGCACGATCCAGACCGCCGTGCGCTTGGCGCTGCCGATCCTCCTTGCGGGCCTTGGCGGTCTGTGGGCGGAACGGGCCGGCGTGGTGAACATCGGCCTCGAAGGCATGATGATCATGGGCACGTGGGGCGCGGCCTGGGCCGGCTACCAGTGGGGTCCGTGGGCCGCGCTGCTGGCCGCCGCCGTGTTCGGCGCGCTGGGCGGCCTGCTGCACGCCATCGCCACGGTTTCCTTCGGTGTCAACCACATCGTGTCCGGTGTGGCGATCAACCTGCTCGGCGCGGGCCTCACCAAATACCTGTCCACGCTGATCTTCTTCCCGGTGTCGCACAACCCGCGCGAGTCGCCGGCCGTGCCGAAGTTCGACACCTACTCCACGCCCGGCTTGTCCGACTGGCTGGGCGATCTCGAAGCCCAGCAACGGG
>CBHFOL010000433.1:0-6107 GCA_965995405.1 uncultured Saccharothrix sp. | reverse complement strand
ACTTGATCGCGTTGTCCAGCAACACATCCAGCACCTGCGCCAGATCCGACTCGGGGCACCGCACCAGCACCGCGAGCGGCGGCACGTCCGGCACCTGCACCTGCCAGAAGTCCGCCCGGTCCGCCGCGACCGTCCCGACGTCGGCCAACCCCGGCTCCCGCCCGCCGGCCGCGACCTCGGTCGCCGTGCTCTCCGCCGACGCCAACGCCAACAGCCCGTCCAGCAACGACTCCAGCCGCTCGATCTCCGCGACACCCGCGTCGTAAGCGCGCACACCCTCGGGCTTCACCTGACCGCCCAACGTGTCCATGCGCAACCGCAGCGCCGCCATCGGGTTCCGCAACTGGTGCGAGGCGTCGGCGATCAGCCGCCGCTGCTGGTCGGCGGCCTCGGTCACCGCGTCCGACATCCGGTTGAACGACTCGGACAGCTCCCGCACCTCCGGCGGCCCACTGCGCTCCGGAACGTGCGCCCGCCGTTCACCCGCCGCCACGGCCCGCACCCCGACCGCCAAGTCCGCCAACGGTTTCAGCAGCCACCGCGCCAGCGCGAACACCAGCAGTACCGAACCCACCCCGGCAGCCAGCGCCCCGGCCAGCACCAGCAGCCAGCGCCGCGCCACGTCGTCCGCCGCCCGGTCCACCGACGTCCGCAGCACCACCGCGCCCGCCACCCGCGTGCCGGTGCCGACCGGCCGCGCGAACACCACCGTCCCGGACGACCACGGCGTCACCGTCTCCACCAACGGCGCGGGCTGGTTGCGCAGCGCCGAGTCCAGCACGTCGGCCAGCGCCGGGTCGTCGGCGGTGATCCCGGCCTGTGCCACCGGCTGCCGCCGTGCGTCCACCACGACCACCTGCTCGCCGTAGAGCCCGACGTACGCCGCCACCTCGTCCACCAGTGCCGCGCTGTCCCCGGTGGTCTCGGCCTGCTGCGCCAGCGCCGCGAACCGGTCCAGGTCGGCGGTGCGGCCGATCACGAACTGCTGGGTGCGCTCGGCCGCGGTGGACGCCAGCAGCGGCACCGCGAACGCGGTCACGGCCGCCGCCGAGAACAGCAGCAGGACCAACAACAACCGTCGGCGCACCTAGGCACCGAGCCGGTAGCCGAAGCCGCGGATGGTGGTGAGCAGGCCGGGCCGGTCGAGTTTCGCGCGCAGTCCGGCCAGGTGCACGTCCAGCGAACGCGACACCGCCAGGTACGCGTCGCCCCACACCTCGTCCATCAGCTGCTGCCTGCTCACCGCTGTGCCCGCGCGACTCGCCAACGCCGCCAGCACCTCGAACTCCTTGGTGGTCAACGGAACCTCACGCCCGCCGGCGGTCACCCGACGGCCCTCCAGGTCGATCTCCACGTCGGCCACCCGCACCAGCCGGTCGGCCGGCCCGACCACGGCCACCCGGCGCGCCACCGCGTCCATCCGGGCCAGCAGCTCGCCCAGCCGCACCGGTTTCACCAGGTAGTCGTCCGCGCCGAGGCGTAAACCGCGCACGATGGACCGCTCGTCGCCGCGCGCGGTCAGCACCAGCACGGGGGTCTGCGCGACCTTGCGGATCTTGCGCAGCACCTCCAGGCCGTCCGTGTCGGGCAGGCCGAGGTCCAGCAGCAGCAGGTCGAAATCCCGGTGGTGGCGCAGCGCGTCCGCGCCCCGGCTCACCCGGTGCGGGCGGTGGCCGTTCGCTTCCAACGCCTCCACCAGGGCGTCGGCGACTCCGTCGTCGTCCTCGACCAGCAGCACGCGCACCAGATCACCCCTTCCGGGTAGCGGCGATTATGTCGTGCCCGGTGCGGACCGTGCCGGCGACCGTCGACGACCGCGCGTCGGCAGGCCGACCCGGTCGACGGCGACCTGCGTCGCCTGATCGCGGCGGTCAGGCGTCGTTGGGCTTGGCGCAGACGTTCTATGAACCCCGGCCGTGTCCGGCCGGCTACGAGGGCACCGCGAAGACGTCCGGCCCGGACACGTCGACCGGTGGGCTGAACACGGCCGCGAGCCGCACCCTGTCGCGTGGGAGCGCGACCGGCGTGCGCGGCTCGCGGAACGTGCCCCGCTAGTCGGTCGTGGAACGATAGGTACCGATTGACAATCGATAGGTATCCGGTGATACTTCGGTGCATGATTGCAGCGCGTCGGGCGGTTGCCCCGCTGAGAGTGTTCCTCGTCTTGCTGTTCGGGATCCTGGTCGTGTTCCAGACCCTGTCGCTGCCCGGGAAGTTCGCGTACATGGCCGAGCAGTCCCCGCACGACGCCGACCTGCGGTGGCCGATGACCGTCTTGGCGGTGTACTGGGTGCTGTGCGTCCAGGTGGTCCTCGTGGCCACCTGGAAGCTGCTCACCCTGGTCAAGAACGACCGCATCTTCAGCCGGGCGTCCCTGGTGTGGGTGGATGCGATCGTGTGGGCCATCGGCGCCGCGTGGATCGTGCTCGTGGGCATTCTCGTCTTCGTCTTGTTCAACGCGGACGATCCCGGAGCGCCGATGGTGCTGTTGTTGCTGACGACCGGCGTCACCGCGCTGGGGCTCCTGATGTTGGTGATGCGTGAGCTGCTGCGGCAGGCCACCACGCTGCGGACCGACATGGACGCGGTGATCTGATGCCGATCGTGGTGCGCATCGACGTAGAACTGGCCAAGCGCAAGATGAGCGTCGGCGAATTCGCCGAACGGGTCGGGCTCACGCCGGCGAACGTGGCGGTGCTGAAGAACGGCCGGGCCAAGGCGGTCCGCTTCAGCACCCTGGAGGCCATCTGCCGGGTGCTCGACTGCCAGCCCGGCGACCTGCTGGAGTGGGTCGACGAGTGACGGCGCTCAGACCGGTTCGACGTACAGCCAGCGGCCACCTTCCCGGACGAACCGGCTGTTCTCGTGCAACACGTCCCGCTGTCCCCGCCACCGGTAGTGGGCGCGGAATTCGACGGTGCCGGTGTTCTGGAGCAGCCCACCGCCCGTGTGGCCCAGGATCTCCAGCCGGACCCACTGCTGCCCGGAGTCGAAGTCGATCCGCTTGGGACGGGTCGTCGGGTGCCAGGTGGCCAGCAGGTACGCCTCGTCGGCCACCGCGAACGCCGTGAACCGCGACCGCATCAACGCCTCGGCGGTTGGTGCGGTCTTCGGTCCGGAGTGGAACGCGCCGCAGCACGCCTCGTACGCCGCACCCAGGCCGCAGGGGCACGGGCCGGTCATTCGACGTCACACGCGGAGCGACCGGAACGGTTCCACCGGAGCCACTTCAGGGCGACCTCGGCCGCCACGTCGCCGCCGGCCGCAGCGGCCGTCAGGTCGGCGTGTGCCTGGTAGCGGGCATCCGCGGGGGAACCCGGGTCCTGGAGCAAGGCCACGGCCTCGTCGGTGTCCACGGCACCCAGCATACGAGCCGGCTACCCTCCGACCCATGACCGACAACCACGTGGTGGCCGTCACGACCACCGACAGCGAGGAAACGGCCGCAGCCCTGGCCCGCGCCGTCGTGGAAGCCCGCCTCGCGGCCTGCGTGCAGATCAGCGCACCGGTCCGCAGCGTCTACCGCTGGGACGACGCCATCCAGGACGAGCGTGAATGGCAGCTCTGGATCAAGACCACCTACGACCGGCTGGACGAGCTCACCGGGTTCATCCGGGACAACCACTCCTACGACGTTCCCGAAGTGCTGGCGCTCCCGGTGCTCGGCGGCAACCCCGACTACCTGGCCTGGGTCACCGACCAGACCCGCTAGGCCCCACACCCAGCGCCCGCGCGACCAGGGTCGCGGTGTGCACGGGCTCCGCGTCCGACCCGTGCCGCACCTGGGTCCGGCAGCTGAACCCGTCCGCCACCACGGCGGTGTCGGGCGACGCCGCACGCACGGCCGGCAGCAGCGTCTGCTCCGCGACGGCCATCGACACCTCGTGGTGGCCTTTCTCGAACCCGAAGTTCCCGGCCAGCCCACAACACCCCGCGAGCACGGACGCCTCGACGCCGGCCAGTGCCAGCAGTTCCCGGTCGGCGTCCAAGCCCAGCTCGGCGTACTGGTGGCAGTGCGGCTGCACCACCGCGGACCCGTTGGGCGGCAACGGTTCCAGCAGTGGTGACACGTGTTCTGCGAACGTCCGCACCGACTCGGCCAGCCGTCGCACGTCGTGATCGTCCCCGGCCACCTCCAAGGCGTCCGACTTCAGGAACGCCGTGCAGCTCGGCTCCAGTCCCACCACCGGAACCCCGGCCAGGGTCCACGGGCGCAGCAGGCGCGCCGTCCGCCGGATCACCCGCCGGGCCAGGCCGAGCTGGCCGGTGGAGAACCAGGTCAGTCCACAGCAGACAGTGCTCGACGGAACCTCGACCGCTTGTCCGGCAAAGGAAAGCACCGCAGCCGCGTCGTGGCCGACCGCCGGTTCCAGGTAGTTGGTGAACGTGTCCGGGAACAGCAGCACCCGATCACCCGTCCCGCCACCGGCGAACGAACCCTGGAACGTCCGGGAAGCGGGCCGGGGCAACGGACGTTCGGCGGCCACCCCGGCGAACCGGGCGAACCGCGACGTGAACCCGTTGACCAACCGCAGTCGCAGCCACCACGGCAGCCAGCCCATCGAGTAGTGCGCCAACGGACGAACCCGCCGCCGGTAGTGCTGGTGCAGGAATTCCGCCTTGTACGTGGCCATGTCGACGTCGACCGGACAGTCCCGCTTGCAGCCCTTGCACCCCAGGCACAGGTCCAGCGCGTCCCGCACCTCGCGCGACCGCCACCCGTCCCGCACCACCTCGCCGTTGAGCATCTCGAACAGCAGCCGCGCCCGCCCGCGCGTCGAGTGCTGCTCCTCCCGCGTCACCCGGTAGCTCGGGCACATCACCCCGCCGGACGTGTTCAGGCACTTGCCGACGCCGACGCACCGCCGGGTCGCCGCCGCCAGGTCGCCCCGGTCGGCCCGCAACTCCAGCTTCGTCCGGGTCGGGATGACCGCCGGCGCGACGACCACCCGCAGGTCGGCGTCCAGCGGCAGCGGGTCGACGATCCGGCCCGGGTTCATCCGGTTGTCCGGGTCGAACGCCGCCTTGAACCGGCCGAACGCGCGGATCGCGGCCGGCGGGTACATCCGGGGCAGCAGTTCCGACCGGGCCTGGCCGTCGCCGTGCTCGCCGGACAGCGAACCGCCGTGCGCCACCACCAGGTCCGCCGCCTCCTCCAGGAACGACCGGTGCCCGGCGCGCAGGTCGAAGTCGATCCGGACGTGCACGCAGCCCTCGCCGAAGTGCCCGTACGTCACGCCCCGCCGCCCGTGCCCGGCAAGCAGCGCGTCGAACTCCCGCAGGTACGCCCCGAGCCGGTCGGGCGGCACGGCCGAGTCCTCCCAGCCCGACCACGCCTCGCCGCCGTCGGCCATCCGGGTCGCCAGGCCCGCGCCGTCCTCCCGCACCCGCCACAGCGCCCGCTGCCGCGCCGGGTCGGTCACCACCGCCGAGTGCGGCGCGAGCTTCGCGGCGGCGTGCGCCACCGCCTCGTCGGCCGTCTCCACGAACAGCCAGCTCACCCCGCGCGGCAGCAGCAGCCGGGAGTCGCCCGCCGCCCGGGCCAGCGCCGTGTCGATGCCCTCCACCGCCAGCACGTCCAGGTGCCGCACCTGTTCGGCGTGGTCGGCCGCGTCGTACGGGCCGTCGAACCCGAGCACGGCCAGCACCCGGCGTTCCGGCGCGTCCACGAGCCGCAGCGTCGCGCCCAGGACGGTCACGCAGGTGCCTTCCGTGCCGACCAGCGCCCGGGTCAGGTCGGGCAGCGCGTCCAGGCGGTAGCCCGACACCCGGCGTTCCAGCGACGGGAACCACGACGGGTCGACCTCGGGCAGGTCCAGCGGCGGGGGAGTGCGCGTGTCGAACCGCCGCCCGTCCGGCAGCAGCACGTCGAGACCCACCACGTTGTCACTGGTCTTGCCCCACGCGACGGAGTGCGCCCCGCACGCGTCGTTGCCGATCATCCCGCCGATCGTGCACCGGGAGTGGGTGGACGGGTCCGGTCCGAACAGCAGGCCGTGCGGCACATGGACGAACACGATCGCGCAGGCCCTGAGCATGAACACGGCGAACCCCGCGACCGCCATCGCCATCCCGAGCCCGAGCAGCAGGCCCCCGCCGAGCTCGGC
>CBHFOL010000432.1:0-6184 GCA_965995405.1 uncultured Saccharothrix sp. | reverse complement strand
CCCGCCGACGCCGCGGTGGTCGTGGTGGCCAAAGCGGTCCTGCTCACCGCCAAGTGGGCCGTCAACCTGACCGGCCTGCTCTGGGTCGCGGCCACCGCGACCGCTGCGCGGTACTTCCCCGTCACGGCCGGCCTGCGCCGTGCCGGCGTGGTCGCCGCGCTGTCGGGCCTCGCCGCCGTCGTGCTGCCCTGGACGACCGGGATCGACGGCCCCTCGGCGACCCAGGAACAACTCGGCTACGCCCTCCACCTGCCGATCATGATCTGGTTCGGCGTGCTGGGTGGACGGGAACTGCGGTCCCGGGCCGTCGAGCCGGACGTGGCATCGGCCTGATCGGTCGTTGTCGGGTGACCGCGGCCAGGAGCTCAGTGGGCCAGGGCGCGGCGGAGTTCGGCGCGTGAAGTGGTGCCCATCCTGGCGTGGGCGTTGCGGACGAGGGCGTGCACGACTTCCAGGCTCAGCAGCACTTTGTGGGCGATTTCCGCCTCCGAACGGCCCTCGGCGGCCAGGTGGGCCACCCGTCTCAGCCGTGGCGACAGGGCGTTGGCGCGTCGCGGACGGTCGGGGGTGGCTCCGATGGCGGTCAGGTGCCGGGCCACGGCCTCGCGCTGTGCGATCGCGCCGCATTCGTCCGCCAACCCGAGTGCTTCGGTGAACGTGCGGCGGGCGTCCGCGGTGTGGCCGGATCGGGCGAGGGCCCGGCCCAGGTCGGCCAGGGTTTGCAGGTACTGCCAACGGTTCGGCGCGTCCCGGAGCAGACAGGCGGACTCCTCCAGGGGTTCGATGCCCGGGTCCACCGCCGCCAGCACGCGGAGGGCGCGGCCACGGGTGGTGGGGTCGCCGAAGAGGTCGGCCTGTTCCTGTGCGGTGGCCGCGATTTCCCGGGCTTCGCCCGGTGCCGAGTGGCGCAGGGCGTGGGCCAGTTCGAAGCGCCACGGGCACACGGCGGGGTTGGTCATGGTTGCGGCGTCGAGCCGGCGACCCGCCTCACGGAGGGCTCCGGCGGCCTGGTCGGGCCGGCCCTGGGCGAGCAGGAGCGTACCCAGGACGATCTTGGGGACGGGGAGGATCAAGGCGTCCGGTTGCTGTTCCCGGTAACCCCGGCCCGTGCCGACGGTCGCCGCCCGGTCGACGTCGCCGCGCGCCACGAGCGCCTCGATCAGGGTGCCCGTGGCGAACCACTCGGCGGATGTCCCGTCACCGCTGCGGCGGGCCAGTCGCAGGGCGATGTCGGCGTCGGCCACGGCGTCGGACAGCCGGCCGCACAGCAGGGCCGTGCGGCCCCGGTTGGCGTAGGCGAAGGCGAGGTGGGTGCCGCGCCAGCCATCGCGTTCGAACTCCTCGATCGCCTGCTCGAACAGGCTGTGCGCGATGTCGGTCTCGCCGGAGTACAGGTGCGTGAACGCGGTGATGGTGGCGATCTCCATGCCTGTGTTCACGTCGGAGAACACGACGCCGCGGCGGATGACGCGCCGGGCTGCCGCCAAGCCCTCGGTTCGCGGCCGTCCCCGCAGCACGAGGTTCCACGCCTGGAGGATGATCAGGAGCCGTTCCGCCGTGGTGTCACCGGTCAACGGGGGAGCGATCCGGTCGAGCAGGTCCGTGCGGTCGGCCCGGAGCGGGTCGTCGGCCCACCACACGGCCCACAGGAGCTGCTCGGCCAGTGCCCGCCGCCGCAGGCGTTCGTCCGTGCAGCGGTCGATGGCGGTGTCGAGCAGGCGGACGCTCTGGCCGAGCTGGTGGGCATAGGCGTGGGTGTTGGCCAGCGCGATGGCGGCTTCGGTGCGCAGCTCGTCGTCCGGGGCCTGGTGGTAGGCGGTGAGCAGTTCGGGCAACGCGGCGGCGACCTGCCCCAGCGCCAGGGCCTGGCCGTAGCGGAGCCGGACGCGACAGCGCTGCTCCGGCGGTGGCGGCTCGTCGACCGCGCGTTCGAGGTAGCGGGCGGCGGTGTTGGACAGGCCGGATGCCCACGCCTCCGAGGCCGCCTCGGCCATCCGGTCGACCACCCACGGGTCGGCGGCCGTGTGGACGTCGAGCAGGTGCGCGGCGACGGCGTCGGACGCGGCGTGCCGGTCGTGCAGGAGCCGGGCGGCTTCGAGGTGGACGTCGCTGCGCCGGGACGGGTCCATGTCGTCGTAGACCGCGCTGCGGATGATCGGGTGGTGGAAGTCCACCGTCGGACCGGGAGTCAGGATCGCGGCGTGGCACAGGCGGTCGTACTGGAGCTTCGCCTCGTCCGGTGTCAGGGCGGCCAGGCGGGCGGCGTTGCCGAGCGAGTCGCCGGGGCCCAGTACCGCGATGGCCTGGGCCAGTCGGCGGGCGTCGGGACCGAGGCCGCCGAGGCGTTCGTTGAGGTACAGCACGACGTTGCGGGGCGTGAGCGTGCCGACCGCCGCGGCGTCGGACGCGGTGGGGGTCAGGCCGCGTTCCCGTGCGACGTCCAGCATCCACCGTAAGTAGAACGGGTTGCCGCCGCTGCGTTCGAGGAACGCGGCGCAGAACCGGTCGTCCGGGGCGTGGCGGGACGGCAGGCCCCGGCTGATGATCGTCCGCACGGCCTGGGGGCCGAGTGGACGTGGCCGCACGACTTCCGTGGCGCGCAACGCGATCCGGGCCAACGTCGGCGCGTGTCTCTCGTGCGGCCGGTAGGCCAGCAGCACCACGACGGGCAGGCCGGTGAGGCGGTCGGCGAGGAATTCCAGCCACGCCAACGACTCCTCGTCGATCCAGTGCGCGTCGTCGACCGCCAGCAGCAGCCCCTCCTCCTCACGGCCCGCGCCGACCAGTGACGTCGCGTTCACCACGAGCCAGTACAGCGCCTCGGTCAGGCCGATCATCGAGTCGGGGCCGTGCCGTCCGGGGCGGGGCACGCCGAGCGGGACGCGCGCGAACTCCGCCGCACCCGCGAACAGGGCCTGTCGCTCACGCGCGGAGCGGCCCGTCGTCCAGCGCGTCAACAACGTCCGGACCGCGCCGAACGCCATCGTCTGATCCCGCTGGTTGCCGCGCACCGCCAGCGGCACGACCCCGCGGACCGCGGCCTCCGCGCACACCTGCGCCACCAGTTCCGACTTGCCGATCCCCGCCGGTCCCTCGACCACGACGGTGGCCCCGGCGCGGGCCCGGACCGCGTCCAGCACGGCCGAGCAGCGGCTGAGGTCGTCGTCGCGTTCGAGGATGCCCGCGTCGGCGGCGGTGTGGCCGGGCAGCCGCAGGGCGTGCAGGACGCGCTGTACGTCCAGCGGCGCGTGGCCGCCCCTGCGCGCGGACACCAGGCAACCGGTGACGACCTTGGCGACGAATTCCTCCCGGGGACGCCGTTTGCCCGACATCACCTCGGAGAACGTGGCGGCGGAGACACCGCTGCGGCGGGCCAGTACCCCGTCCGTCGGATCCCCGACCACCCGTTGGAGGGTGCGCAACTGCCGCCGGACATGGTCATCGGGATCCGCCAGGGCCACGTCTGCCTCCGCAACGAATCAGTTGCCCGATCAGGCTAGCGCGACGCGCAATCCGTTCGGTTCTTCGACGTGGCCGGCGAACCCCGCCGCGCACCGGCCAACCTGCACCCACGAGCGCCCCGGGAGACGACGCCAAGGCCCTCGGACGAGGGGGAGGCATGGTCGGACTGGCAGGGCAGGGCCCATGCCGATCGCGTCGCCTCGGCGTCGCCCACGGCCGCGGTGCTCGCCGCCACCGCGGCCGTGGGGTGTTCCGGTTCCCCGACGAATGGAGCAGAGTCATGTCCCGTACGAGATGGCGGTCGTCGCTGACCGCCGTGCTCACCCTCCTGTTGCTGGCGGTCCTCCCCGTACCCGCGAACGCGGGGCCCGGTCGCGACGGGCCGCCCGGCGCCGACATCCTGCCCGGCGGCTACAACCGGTTCTGCTGGCTGGTCGTGTCCTACGTCCGACCGAGTTGGCTCGAATGCATCGAGATCCCGGTGCCGGTCCAGTGGTGGCCGGAGCCCGAGTGCCCGCAGTGCGGGCTCGAATTCCTCTGGCGGCACGACCGGTACATCCACCCGGAGGTCGCGCGCCGCTTCAACGAACAGGTTGCCTACGGCCTCAACGCGCTCGGCAACGCCGGGATCGCCACCGACCCGGCACGCCGTGACCGGCTCAAGGCCGATGCGCTGAACGCCTTCACCGACGCCGCGCGCACCAGCGCGAGTTTCCAGGTGTCCTTGGAGTCGGCGGGCGTGGGCGACCCGGCCAGGGTGGCGTACCGGCCGCGACCGGACCTCCCGTGGCTGGCGGCGTCCGGTGCGGACGTGGCCGTCGGCATCGAGATGGTGAAGCGTTCGGGTCCGAGTCGGGAGGCGGCGGCGCAGTTCGACAAGGCGTACAAGAAGTTCTCGGAGCAGCAGGTCGTCGCGGGCTGAGCCGGCACCTCCCGTCGGCGTCGTGGACCTGCCGGAAACCCGTCGTCGCCGATCACCGCCGGTGTCTTCCCGGCCGGCCGGGTCGCCCGAGCGGGCGGCACCGCCTTGAGCAGGGGGCCGGGAAGACTGCCGACGCGGGCGGGATCGGCGCGGTGGGCGGGATTTCCGACAGGCCACGGCGTCGGCCGGGCTACTTCTTCGTGATGTTCACGATCGTGTCACCCCAGGTGAAGCGGGCGTTGCGGCGGTACTGGGTGTAGTTCCAGGTCTGGTACCGCTGGTAGCTCGGCCACGGGTCGCCGATGAGCATGGTCTGGTTCGCCGTGTCGTAGCCGTAGACCACCTCGGCGTGGCCACCGCCCGACGACCAGTAGATGCCGGTGAGGTGCGGGATGCCGGCGTCGATCTGCTTGGTGACCGACTCGTAGCTGATCGGCCCGTTGGCGTCCTCGGCGTTGAAGCCCGTGCCGTTGAAGCCGTCGACGATCTCCGGGATCTCCGCGCCCTCGTTCGGGCACCAGCCCGGCGACGCGTTCTTGCCCGCCGCGCAGAACGTCGCCTGGCTGACGGTGACGCCCAGCGTCCGTTCGATGCTCGCGCCGGTCGCGGCCCAGCACCACTGGTCCTGTTGCTGTACCTGCTGGGTGTAGGTGAGCCGCTTGGACGCCAGCGGCGCGCTGCCGAGCGGTGCGCCGCCCGGCGGCTCGATCTCCCGGACCTGGGTGTGCTCCTCGGTCCTGATGAGTCCGTTCGGGGTGCTCTGGTCACCGGTCGACGCCGACGCCGTGGGGGACAGGACGGTGGCGAGGGCGAGTGTGACGGAGACCAGGCAGGGCAGGCTCCGTCGGATGGTTTTCCGATCCACGAGTATTTCTCCTTGCAGGGAAGGGAAGACGAATTCACATTCACACCGGTCACACGCCTGCGGACGGGGGCCGGCTGGGGAATACCGTGCTCACCCGGCGCATTGCCGGACAACGGCCGTCCGTTTCCCGTGCGCCGCCGGGTGAACGTTCACCGCCGGTTCACCGCTGCGGAACGGGCCGAAGCTGCACCTCGTGCGCGCACCGGCCGTCGAATCGCGTTACGTGCGAGAACATTCACCGCGCGCGGGGCCGATGTGAACGGCGACCTGTTCCGTGGAATATCCGGCGAAAGTATCGGATTGTCCGATATCCCGGCACATGGTCCGCGCAGACGGGCTCACTGCCCGGCGCGCTCCGCGACGAGTTGGCGGTAGCGCGCGGTGCCGTCGGCCGGCCAGGCGGGCGGCGACAGGATCCGCGTCCACGCCTCGGCCGTCTCGACCGGGCCGTAGTGGTGGCCGTGGCCCGGCGGCACGTCCGTCGAGAAGATCATGTCCATGGTCAGCTGCCAGAACGTGACGGCGGGCAGCCACGTCATCTGCGGGCTGACGTCGGGTGCCCGCGCCTCCACCAGCCAGTCCGGCGACCGGGTGAGCAGGTCGGGCGACCACCAGACGACCGGGTCGGTCGCGTGCTGGAGGTACACGATGCGGCCGGCGCCCCAGCCGGTGCCCAGGTCCAGGTCGGCGGGGTCGGCGGCGAACCGGACGTCCTCGCCGGAGCCGACGACGGGCAGCCGCTCGGGGGAGTCGGGCGCGCGCTCGGCGGTCAGGTCCTGCCACACCTTGGTCGAGTTCGGGGTGCCGACCCACAGCGCGCCGGACGTGCGTGCCGCCATGTCCTGGAGGCCGCTGAACGCCGCCTGGCCGCCGTAGGCACCCAGGCTCTCCCCGAACGCGACCAGTTTGGGCCTGCGGTCCGCCGGCCTGCGTTC
>CBHFOL010000431.1:0-6338 GCA_965995405.1 uncultured Saccharothrix sp. | reverse complement strand
GCGGTGGTCCCGCTGCATAGAGTTCATTGATGGAAAAGTGCTGGTCCGGGCGTTGACGGAAGCATCAGTAGGAAGCGCTGTGAGAGGCACGGATTCCGGCGGTAGGGGGTCTCGGCACGGTTCGCTGTCCTGGCTCGGGATCACAGCCTGCACAGCCACAACGACTTTGCCAACACCCAGCCCCACCCTGCCCTGCCACGAGCAGGCTCACGCAAGAGTCCCCGCCAGGGGGTCCCCTGCTTTCATTCCACCACAGGGGTACGACAATTCTGCGAGGCGAAGCTGAGAAGAGCCTGGCTGGGTGTGGCCTCAGGCTCAGGAACTTGGGCTCAGGGCTTTGGGCTCAGGATCTCGGGCTTGAGGACTTCAGGCTTGAGGACCTCGGGCTCAGGACAGGCCGCGCAACAGGGCCGCCAGGTCGGCGACGGTGCCCGGTCCGAGACGGTCGGCCAGTGCGCGTTCGTGCGCGGCGGCCAGCGCCTCCAGGCGGTCCAGCTTGGTGTGGCCCAGGGCGGAGACGTGCACCGACACCTTCCGGCGGTCCTCCTCGGACTGCGACCGGTACAGGAACGCCGAGTCGACGAGGGTGTCCACGATCCGGGTCAGCGTCGGGTGCGGGATCTCCAGCGCGCCCGCCAGTTCACCCATCGAGCGCTCCTCGGCGGCCAACGCGCGCAGCACCCGCCACTGGTCGACGGTCACGCCCTCCTCCTCCAGCACCGCCCCGAGGTCGCGGACCAGCGCGCGCTGGGTGCGGGTGAGCAGGTCGACCAGGTCCGCACGGGCCAGGCGAGTGTGCTGCTGATCAGGCATGACGCGCCTTTCGCCGGGTGGACTTGCCTGCGAGCATACTGTCCGCCATGGACTCCTCGGCGGTCGTGCGCACGGTGGTGCGCGACCGCCTGGAGGTGACGGTGGCCGGGCCGGACCCCGGCGTCCTGCGGATCGGGCTGCTCCTGCCGCTGTCCGGCGCACTCGGCCTGACCGGCCCGTCCGGGCTGCTCGCGGCGGCGCTGGCGGCGACCGAGCTCAACTCCGCCGGCGGGGTCGACGGGCGGTCGGTCCAACTGGTGCTGGTGGACGCCGGACGGCTGCCGCACGAGGTGGCGTCCGACGCGTTCGGGCTGGTCGGGCTGGTGGACGCGTTCGTCGGCTTCCACACCAGCGACGTCCACCGGGCACTGGAGACCGCGCTCGGCGGCAGCGTGCCCTACGTCTTCACCCCGCCCCACGAAGGCGGCACCCGCCTGCCCGGCGTGGTGCTGCTCGGCGAATCGCCGGGACGCCAACTCGCGCCCGCCGTGCGCTGGCTGGCGGAACGCCGAAGGCTCCGCCGCTGGGCACTGGTGGGCAGCGACTACATCTGGCCACGCGCCGTGCACCGCGCCGCGACCGGCATCGTGCGCGGCGTCGGCGCGGAGGTCGTGGCGACCCGGCTGGTGCCGTTCCCGGGACCGGGCATCGACGCCGAGGAGATCGTGGCCGCGCTGGGCCGGGCCCGGGTGGACGCGGTGCTGCTCAGCCTGGTGGGCCGTGATCTGGCGTTGTTCAACCGGGTGTTCACCGCCTCGCCGCTGGCCGGGCGGGTGGTCCGGCTGTCCGGTTCGCTGGAGGAGAACGGCCTGCTCGCGGCCGGTGGCGACGACACGGGCGGGCTGTACGCGGCCATGCGGTCGTTCGCCGGGCAGGGCGACGAGCGGCGGATGGCGCTGGCGGAACGGCACCGGGCGCTGTTCGGCGGGCGGGCCCCGGTGCTGGACGCGTACGCCGAAGGCTGCTACGACGGTGTGCACTTGGCCGCCGCCCTGGCGCGCACGGGCCGGTTGACCGCCGAACGGGCGCAGGCCGGCACGGCGGAGCTGCTCGGCGCGGCGGACCGGGGAGCGTGGGCCGCCGCCCCGCTCGGGCCGCCCCGCCTGGGTGGGTTCCTGGCGCGCGCGGACGGGCTGGACCTGACCGTCATCGCGCCCCTGTGAAGCATCACCGCGCGGTGCACGAACACGGCCGTGAACGAAAACGGCCGTGAACGAAAACGGCCATGAACGAACACGGCCGTGGACCAGGAAGGCAGTGCCCACAACGGCCACGGACCCGCACCGCTGTGAACACGCGCCGACACCTGCGGTGACCGACGCCAAACCGTTTCCAAACGGAACCTTTCCAAATGGAAGCACTGTTGCCTAGGCTCGCCGCACCACCCGCACGGCAGGAGGACGGCATGGGCCAGGACCCCGGTCTGGAGCGCTACGGCTACACCCAGGAACTGCGACGATCCCTGGGCTTCAAGGACCTGCTGGTCTACGGGCTGATCTTCATGGTGCCGATCGCACCGTTCGGCATCTTCGGCAGCGTGTTCCAGGGCTCCGGCGGCATGGTCGCCCTGGCCTACGCCATCGGCATGCTCGCCATGCTGTTCACGGCCGGCTCGTACGCGCAGATGTCCAAGGCGTTCCCGATCGCCGGTTCCGTCTACACCTACGCGGGCCGGGGCATCGCCCGACCGGTCGGCTTCCTGTCCGGCTGGATGATCCTGCTGGACTACGTGCTGGTGCCCAGCCTGCTCTACCTGATCGCGGGCGTGGCGATGAACTCGCTGGTGCCCGCCATCCCGGTCTGGCTGTGGCTGATCGCGTTCGTGCTGCTCAACACCGCCGTGAACTACCTGGGCATCGAGATGACCGCGAAGGTCAACCGGGTCATGCTGGTCGCCCAGCTGATCATCCTCGCGATCTTCCTGGTGATCGGGATCGTCGCGCTGACCCAGGGCAAGGGCCGGGGCTTCAGCTTCGAACCGCTGTTCAACAGCGGCACGTTCTCCTGGGCGCTGGTGTTCGGCGCGGTGTCCATCGCGGTGCTCAGCTTCCTGGGCTTCGACGGCATCTCCACGCTGGCCGAGGAGAACCGGGAGTCGGCGCGCGCCATCGGCCGGTCCATGGTGGCAGCGCTGCTCACCGTCGGCCTGCTGTTCATCGTGCAGACGTGGGTGGCGTCGCTGCTCGTGGAGGACCCGGACGGGCTGATCGCCAACGGAGACCCGGCCGGCACGGCGTTCTACGACGTGGCGCGCACGGCGGGCGGTCCCTGGCTGGCCACCCTGACGGCGGTGGCGACGGCCGTGTCGTGGGGCTTCGCGAACTCCCTGGTGGCGCAGGCCGCCACGTCCCGGCTGCTGTTCGCGATGGCGCGGGACCGGCAGCTGCCGAAGTTCCTGGCCAAGGTGCACCCGACGCGCCGCATCCCGGTCAACGCCACGCTGCTGGTCGCGGGCGTGTCCCTGGTGCTGGGCCTGTACATGCAGTCCCGCGAGGACGGCATCACGCTGCTCAGCACGCTGGTGAACTTCGGCGCGATGACCGCGTTCCTGGTGCTGCACGTGTCCGTGGTGACGCACTACGTGATCCGCAACCGCAGCCGCGACTGGTGGCGGCACCTGATCGCGCCGGTCATCGGGTTCGCCATCCTGGCGTACGTGGTGATCAACGCCAAGGTCGCCGCCCAGACCATCGGGTTCGTGTGGCTGGGTATCGGGGCGATCGTCCTGATCGGCCTGCTCGTGGCGGGCCGGAAGCCGGAACTGGCCGGCATCGGCGGAGAAGAGGAGGGCAAGTGAGCATCGAGGTCGTTGCGCTGCACCCGGAACGGGCCGACCTGGGCTACGCGTTCGGCGGGCGGCAGCCGCTGCTGACCGTCAAGCCGGGCACCGTGGTGGAGCTGACCACCGAGGACTGCTTCGGCGGCGCGGTGCGGGGTGTGGACGACCTGCCCAGCCGGGTCTGCGAGTTCCCCTACCTCAACCCGGTGACCGGTCCGATCGCCGTCGAGGGCGCGGAACCCGGCGACACGGTGGCGGTGCACTTCGTGGACATCCGGCCGACCCGCGACTGGGCCGTGTCCACCACGTTCCCGCACTTCGGGGCGCTCACCGGGACCCACACCACGGCCATGCTGCACGACGCCCTGCCCGAACGGGTCTGGATGTACGACGTGGACGTGGACCGGCAGGTCGTCCGGTTCCACGCCCGCTCGTCCGAGTTCGAGGTGGAACTGCCGCTGGACCCGATGCACGGCACGGTCGGCGTCGCGCCCGCCGCCGACGAGGTGATCATGAGCATCACCCCCGGCGCACACGGCGGCAACATGGACACCCCGGAGATGCGCGCCGGCACCACCGCGTACTTCGGTGTCAACGTGCCCGGCGCGTTGATCTCCATCGGCGACGGCCACTGCCGCCAGGGCGAGGGCGAGGTGTGCGGCACGGCCGTGGAAGCGGCCATGTCCACCGTGGTCGTGGTCGACCTGATCAAGGGCGTCGGCACGCCGTGGCCCCGGCTGGAGAGCGACGACTTCCTGATGTCGACCGGCTCCGCGCGCCCGCTGGAGGACGCGTTCCGGATCAGCCAGCACGACCTGGTCGGGTGGACCGGCGAACTGCTCGGCCTGGAAACCCTGGACGCGTACCAATTGGTGAGCCAGGCCGGACTCGCGCCCGCCGGCAACGTCGTGGACACGAACTACACGATGCTCGCGAAACTGCCCAAGGCCATTCTTCCGGGTGCCGTGGTATTTGACGGGGTGCATTCCCGCCTGCGGGCGACCGGTGCCCGCTATCTGTCCGAACGAGGATAGCTCGTCTCGTTTCGCGATTTGGTTGATTCGGAGTAGGGAAACCGCACAGCCGCGCAGTACGTTGAGGTGCAGGCCGCCCACCTAGGGAGTGGAAGTGCCTGTGCTCAAAGGGAAACATCGCATCACGGCAGTGGTCGGCGTGGTCGCGCTGCTCTTCGGCGGCGCGGCCCCCGCCGACGGCCACGTGCCGGGTCCCCGGTCCGGGGACTGGCCGACCTGGCAGGGTGAAAAGTCCGGTTCACGGTTCAACGGGGCGGAACGCCGGATCGCGCCGTGGACCGTCGGCAAACTGGAGCTGAAGTGGGCTTTCGCCTATCCGAAGAACGGGTTTCCGGCGAAGAGCCAGCCCGCGGTGGTGGCCGGCGGGATCTACTTCGGCAGCCCGGACGGTAAATTCCACGCACTGGACGCGAAGACCGGCGCGGCCCGCTGGACGTTCGACCTGTCCTCGGTGAACCGCGGCGGCACGGTGATCGACGGCCCGGCCGTCGCGCGCGGCAAGGTGTACTTCGGCGACAACTCCGGCTACCTGTACGCGCTGGACCAGCGCACCGGGAAGCTGGTGTGGGCCAAGGACACCGAACCGCACGTCGGCGGTATGCACACCAGCTCGCCGCTCTACCACGACGGCCGGATCTACGTCGGCGCGTCCAGCGGCGAGAACATCAACCCCGACAAGAACTACCCGTGCTGCACGTTCCGGGGTCACATCGACTCCATCGACGCCGAGACCGGCGATCTGGTGTGGCGCTACTTCACCACGCCCGAGCCGAAGGACGTCGGCAAGTGGCCCAGCGGCGCGACCCGCTACGAGCCGTCCGGAGCGGGCGTGTGGAGCTCCCCGGTGATCGACGCCCGCACCGACACCCTGTACGTCGGCACCGGCCAGCTGTACTCGGGCACGACCGGCGACTTCGACAGCCTGCTCGCGCTGGACGCCCGCACCGGCGGCGTCAAGTGGAAGAACCAGGTGACCAAGGCGGACACCTGGCGGCTGCTGTGCGGCTTCCCGGACAACGAGGGCTACTGCCCCGGCCAGAAGGACGGCACCGCGCTGGACTACGACATCGGCGCGACGCCCACGATCTTCCACGTCAAGGGCCGCCCGTTCGTCGGCGTCGGCCAGAAGAGCGGCGTGTTCCACGTCTTCGACGCGAAGACCGGCGAGGTGCAGTGGCGGCGGCAGCTGGCCAAGCCCATGCCGGGCGGCGGGCTCAGCGGCCTCATGTGGGGCAGCAGCTTCGACGGCAAGAACCTCTACATGGCGACCAACTGGGCCGAACCCGGCACGCTGTTCGCCCTCAACCCCGCCAACGGCGACATCGTGTGGCAGACACCCAACCCGGCCGACGGCTGCACCACGGGCGGCGCGGCCCAGTTCCCGAGGGTGTGCAAGCTCGCCCACACACCGGCCGTCACCAGCAGCCCCGGCCTGGTCTACGAGGGCAGCGTCGACGGCAAGATGCGGATCTACGACTCCACCACCGGCAAGGTCCGGTGGGAGTTCGACACGATCCGCGATTTCCAGGGCGTCAACGGCCTGACCGGGCGCGGTAGCGCGATCTCCGGCAACGGCGGCGCGGTCGTCGCCGACGGGATGCTCTACATCCAGTCCGGGTACTGGCCCTCCTACCCGAGTGACCACGGCAACGTCCTGCTCGCGTTCGGTCTCTGACCTCGCCGCGGTCCGCACCGGCCGTCCGGTGCGGACC
>CBHFOL010000430.1:0-6365 GCA_965995405.1 uncultured Saccharothrix sp. | reverse complement strand
CAGGGCGTCGAAGCCCTCCCCCGTCTTCGCGGACGCCCGCAGCAGCGGCGTGCCCGGTACCTCCACCCCGGGCCGCTGTGCCAGGTACCCCAACGGGTACACGGGTTCCACGAACGGCGCTTTGAACACCCGCACGTCGTCCACGTCCGCCGAGGTCAGGTCGGGGTAGAGCCCGACCAGCTGCTTGGTCCACCGCGCCGCGATCCGGTCGGCGTCCTCCCGGTACAGCGCGGATTCCCGGTCGGTGTAGCGCATCACGTACACCAGGTGCCGCCCGTCGAACGGCCCGGCCAGCGCCGACATCTCGATCACGCCGTCGAAGTCCGTGCCGGACCGCACCACCGGGGCCCAGTAGTGCCCGGCGAGCGGGCGCTTGAGGAAGAACAGCGCGTTCACCACGCCCTGGTACGGCAGCCGCACGTCCGGCAGCAGCCGCGCCAGCCCGTCGTCCGCCACCTCGCGCAACACCGGCAGCGGCAACGTGGACACGACCCGATCGGCCTCAAGCACCTCGCCGCTCCCCAACGTGACCAGTGCCCGCCCACGGTCCACTGCGGACGCACGGTCCACCGCGAGCCCGCTGGCCGGACCGGACGTCCACCCGCGGCCGACCGCCGACCCGGCGAGCGGATCGGACGCAGGCCCACGGTCGTCGGTGAGCCCTGGCGCGGACGTCCGCCAATGGTCGGCCGCCGGCCCGGCCTGCGGATCGGACGCCTGCCCGCCGCAGACGGAGAGCCCGGTGACCGGAGTGGACGTCCGCACCACGCCACCGGAAGCCTCGATGGACGCCCGCAGCGCGTCGATCACGGACTTGTAGCCGCCGTCCGGATACCCGCGCACCGAGACGTTGCTCTCGCGCCCGAGCCGCTGCCACAGGTACAACGCCGGCACGTCCCCGAAAGCCGCGCCGAACTTGGACCCGAACATCGGCGCGAGCAGCCGCTCCCAGATCCGGTCGCCGTACACCCCGCGCAACCAGTCCTCGGTCCGCACCCGGTCGAGGTCCTTCCCCTGCCCCAACCGCCGCAGCAGCAGCGAGACAACCCCGAACCGCACCCGCTCGTGCACCCGCAGCGGCGAGAACCGCGCCAGGTCCAGCGCGGTGTTGAACGGGTGGTGCCGCCCGTCCACGACCATGCCCATGCGCGTCCGCTGCCACCGCACCCGGTCGCGCAACCCGAGTTCGCCCAGCAGCCCGAGCAGATCGTCGTCGGTGGGCATCACGCAGTGGTAGAACCGCTCGACCCACCGGTCCCGCCACGGGAAGAACGTGCCGAGCCCGCCGAGCTGGTCACTGCCCTCGACCAACGTCACCGACGCCCCGCCACGCGCCAACCGGTGCGCGGCGGCGAGTCCGCAGATGCCACCGCCGAGCACCGCGACCCGAAGCCCGGCCACCGCCCCGTCCGAATCCCGTTGCACCCCGACGCTTGTCGCGGCACCAACCGCCGGCCCGCCAGACCAGGCCCCGAGCGACCCGTCACCAGCGCCTGCCGTGCCTGCGCCTGCCATGCTCCCGGTCGTCGCGTCGGGCTCGGCTCGGCGCGTGTTGTCGTCCACTTCGTCCCTCACAGCGGGCGGTAGGGGGCGGGCGCGAGACGATCGCGCATAAGAAGCTTCAAATACTGCGCGATCGTCCGACGCAACTTCAGCTTGCTCGGCCCCTGCTTCCGGTCGTACCGCAGCTGCAACGGCACCTCGGCGATCACCGGCCGGCAGTGCCGCAGCTTGAGCAGCAGCTCGACCATGCACGCGAACCCGCGTTCCTCCACCAGCCGCTCACCCCAGTGCCCCGCCGCGCGGTCCAGCAGGCTGACCCGGTAGGCGCGGAACCCGCTGGTGAAGTCGCGCACCCCGTCGACCCGGAGCATCCGCCGGAACAGCACGGCCGCGCCCCGGGACAGCAGCCGCCGGAACGCGGGCGCGGTGGTGTCGTCGCCGCCCGCCACGAACCGCGAGCAGATCACCACGTCCGCGCCCGCCGCGATCTCGGCCCGCAGCGCGGTGATCAACGCCGGGTCGTGGGTGTCGTCGGCGTCCATCACCACGACCACGTCGTCCTGCTCGGCGACCTCCAGCGCGGCCCGCAGCCCGGACTGGACCGCCTGCCCGAGCCCGAGGTTCACCGGGTGCCGCACCACGCGCACGTCCAGGCCGGCGACGGTGCCGGCCGCCTCGGCGGTGCCGTCGGACGAGCCGTCGTCCACCACCCAGGCGGTGACCTCCTCGGTCCGCGCCACCTCGGCCAGCCTGCGCAGCAGCGGCGGCAGCGCGGCGGCCTCGTTGTACGCGGGCAGCACGACGTGCGCGCGGCCACGGGTGAGAATCGTGCCCGGCGCGGTCCGCGCCGCTCGTTCGTCGACGGCCACTAGTCGACCCCATTTCCATCGTTCCGGGTAACCGGGCCAGAATTATTCGCCTGGGAACTCGGCCCGAGTTCCGCCCACCCCGTCTAATGCGGACCCGAGTCAGTGACGGGAACCCGCGCGAGCCGTGCACTGTGTCGCCGGATAGGAGGATTTTGTCTCTCGAAAGAGTGATTCAAGAGTCCGTCTTGTGATCTTCCCTGCGGTGAGTAAGCAAAGTTCTCGTTCGAGTGAACTCGGTCGGTATGCGTTTGTGGCGGTTCGGGCAGGGGTATCGGCCGCCCCGGCCGTGGCCGCCCGATGGAAAGGACGTCGTCGGAATGAGGTGTGACGTGGTGTTGGCGCTGCGGGACCAGGGCAGGCGGGCCCCGCTCGTCGCGCGGTGGGGCGGCACGTGGTGAACCGGGCAGGTGCGACGGTCACGGCGCCGCTGCCGTCCGGGCGGATCGGGACCGAACCCCGGCGTGACGTGTTCGGCCGGGTCAACGCGGTCGCGGTGCTGCTGGTCGTGGTCGACGTGACGGCGCTCGCGGTGGTCGTCCGGGCGGTGGGCCCGGCCTGGGCGTGCGCGGTCGCGGCCGTGCTGCTGGGCGTGCGGGCGTCCTGCCGGCTGTACCGGCGGCGGCTGTGGCTGTCCTGGCTGCACGACCTGCCCCGGTCGGTGATCGCGACGGCCACGGCATTCGCCCTGGTCACCGGGGTGACCCTGGTGCTGGGCACGCCGCCGGACACGACCGCGGACGTGCAGTGGGCCATCCTGAAGTTCACTGCATGGAGTGAACCTGCTCGCCTGTTCGTGTTCGCTTTCGGCCGCTGGGCCCGTCGCCGGTTCAACCGGTGCGACCGGACCATCGTGGTCGGTGCGGGTCAGGTGGGCGCGACGCTGGCCGCGTCGATGCTCCAGCACCCCGAGTACGGCCTGCGCCCGGTCGGGTTCGTCGACCCCGCGCCCGCGCTCGACCCGGCCGTGCTGCCGGTGCCGCTGCTGGGGGAGAACCTGGCCGACGAGATCACCCGGCTCGGCGCGGGCAGCGTCGTGCTCGCGTTCTCCCGGGCGGCGGACTCGCCGCTGGTCAACGCCGCCATCACGGCGCACCGGCTGGGCTGCGCGATCTTCGTCGTGCCCCGGATGTACGAGCTCTACCAGGACGGGCCGGACGTGGAGCGGCTGCGCAGCTACCCGCTGATGCGGCTGAGCACCGCGCCGACCAGTCGGCCGAGCTGGTGGGTGAAGCGCGCGGTGGACGTGGTGCTGGCCGGGGTCGCGCTGGTCGTGCTGTCGTCGGTGATCGCGCTGTGCGCGCTGGCCGTGCTGCTGGAGAGCGGTCGCCCGGTGATCTTCCGGCAGGTCCGGGTCGGCATGGACGACCGGACGTTCGTGCTCTACAAACTGCGCAGCGTCCGGATGACCGACCAGGACGATTCGCAAATCCGCTGGTCGGTGGTCGGTGACCGCCGGGTCGGGCCGGTCGGGCGATTCCTGCGGCGGTCCTCGCTGGATGAGCTGCCGCAGTTGTGGAACATCCTCAAGGGTGACATGTCCATTGTCGGTCCGCGACCCGAGCGCCCCGGATTCGTACGCGAATTCTCGGCCGTCCACGACCTATACTGGGCGCGGCACCGGGTGCCGACCGGATTGACCGGACTCGCTCAGGTCCACGGGTTGAGAGGGGACACTTCGATAGTCGACAGGTCCCGCTACGACAACTACTACATCGCCAATTGGTCGTTGTGGCTGGACGCGAGAATCCTGTTGCTGACGGTGGGTGAGCTGTTGTGTCGAAGGAACCGCTGATCCGAGACCGCACCCGGCGCGTGCTCGCCGGCGCGAGCGTCGCGGCGTTGCTCCTGGCCGGCTCGGCGGTGCTGCCGAGCTCGGCCGGGGAGCACCCGCGAACATCCGCCGCACCGCTCGCGGCGGACCCGACGGGGGAGAGGGATCCGTTCCGGCGGACCATCGCGCCACCGGGCGTCGACCCGCTAGGCCCGCCGCCGAAGCCGACCGCCCCGTGCGCCTGGTGGTACGGCATCGGCGAGGCGCCGACGTACGCGGACCTCAAGTTCGCCGCGTCCCACTACGACCTGGTGGTGCTCAACGCGACCGAGACCGCGTCCATGCGGCGGCTGCACAAGCTCAACCCGAAGATCAAGGTGCTGGCGTACAAGGACTTCTCCAGCACCCGCAACTACCCCGGCGCGGTCATCGGCACCCAGGACGCGCCGCTGCTGCCCAGCGGCATCGGGTACTTCGCGGCGCAGCGGCAGCACCCCGAGTGGTTCGCGCTCGACACCCACGGCCAGCGCATCGAGTGGAACGGCTACCCGCAGCACTGGCAGATGACGGTGTGGGACGAGCGGTACCAGCAGGCGTGGGCCGAGTCGGTGACCTCCGAGGTGGTCCGCGAAGGCTGGGACGGCGTGCTGGCGGACAACGACTTCAGCTCGCTCAAGTACTACTCGAAGGCCGTGCTGAAGGACACCCCGGACACGGCCGCCACCGACCGCCGCATCCGCGACGGCATGGACCGGTTCCTCCAGACGGCGGGCGACTCGCTGCACAAGGCGGGCAAGATGCTGATCCCGAACGTGTCGGAGTCGCAGCTCACCCCGGGCCGGTGGTCGGCGCACTCGCGGTTCGACGGCGCGATGGAGGAGAACTTCGGCCTGCGCGACGACAACGGCGACGAGCTGATCACGTTCGAGGGCAACGAGTTCAAGGAACTGCGGGCGCAGGCCGCGCTCGGCGAGTCGTGGCTGCTGCTGGTCACGCACACCGAGAGCTACCGCGAGGAACGCGTGGGCTATGCCACGGCCGCGCTGCTGGCCGGCCCGTACACGTGCTGGCACGGGGCGTCCACCGAGGACTACCAGGACCCGGACTGGTCGCTGTACCAGGACGCCGAGCTGGGTGAAGCGGTCGAGACCGCGAACCGCCAGCCGAACGGGGCGTGGACCAGGCAGTTCACCAACGGCTGGGTGGCGGTGAACCCGACCGGCAAGGCGGCCCGGGTCACCCCGCCGCCCGGCATGGTGACCATCGACGGCCTGCCGGTGACCAGCCCCACCGACCTGGCCGCCGCGGACGCCCTGGTCCTGGTGAAGCCGGAACCCACCACGACCACGAACACGCCCACCCCATCCACGACGGCTCCGACCACGACGGCTCCGACCACGACTTCGGCGACACCAACCGCCACGACGACGGCCGAGCCGACGACGACCACGTCCCCGAAGCCGACCACGACTGTCAGGCCGACGCCCACCACGACCAAGCCGTCACCCACCCCGACGACCACCGCCAAGCCGACCACGGCCACACCCACGAAGCCGACCACGATTCCCCGCCCGACACCGAGCATGACCACGGCGACGTCGACGACCAACCACGTGTCGGTCGGCTGAGCGGAACTCGGCTGCCCGGAAGTCGGCTGAGCGCAAGTCGGCTGTCAGGTCGGCTGCCAGGTCGGCACGGAAGTCCGGTGTTCGGCCGGGTGAGCGGAAGCCCGGTCCGGTCGGCGCGGAAGTCGGCTGCCCGGTCGGCCACGGCAACCCGGCCACCGACACCATCGGTGCGCCCACTGAGCCGGCGCCGGGATTGTCGGTGGTGAGCCCGCCGGATTGCCGCTGCTTCGTGCCCGCTGCCTGGTGGTCTGCCGGGATTGTCGGTGGTCCGTGGGAGAATGGACATCGGGGGCCGGAGGCCAAGCCTACGAACCTGAAAGCAGCTCGCGGTAGAGGGTGAGGTGGCGGGCCGCGCACACGTCCGGCGCGAAGCGCTCCCGCGCCCGTTCCGCCAGCGCCTCCACCTGCTTCTCCAGCTTCTCATACTGCTTCTTGACCATGGCCGCGGAGAGAGGCCGCGCCGGAGCAATCTCCATCAGGCGCATGAACTCTGAATCATGCGTCCATTTGGACTCGACCTCGGGATCCTTCTCGTGATCGATCGGACCCAGACGGAGATCGGGGCTTTCAAATAATTGAGTCTGAATATCCAAC
>CBHFOL010000429.1:0-6382 GCA_965995405.1 uncultured Saccharothrix sp. | reverse complement strand
CGGCGGCGATCTCGGCGTAGCCCCGGTAGCCGCGCAGCAGGTTGGCGGAGCGGCGCACCAGGTCGAGCACGCCCGCGAGCAGCGCGGGATCGGTGAGGCCGGGCAGCGCCTTGGCCACCGCGCGGGCCAGGTCGTCCCGCTCGCCCTTCACCAGCGCGACCAGCCGCTTGGTCCGGCTCTTCTTCTCGCCGTCGTCCGCGAGGGCCGCCGCGAGCATCGCGTCCACGGCCTTCCGCGACACGGAGCGCAGCGCGGCGGAACCGGCCTCGTCACGCGGCCGGAGCAGGTGCCACCACGCCGCGGGCGGCACGAACGGGGTGCCCGCGGCGAACTTCTGGTGCGCGCCGCCGAAGGACACCGAACCCAGCTCGACGCCCTGCTCGTCCCGCAGGATGGTCTGGTTGTCGTCCTGGTCCAGGATCAGGCGGACACCGCCGGGCAGCGCCAGGAGGCCCGTCGGCGGGCGGCCCTTGGACAGCCGCACCCGGCGGCCGTCGATGCCCTCACCCAGCCAGGAGCCGTCCGCTTCCCGGCGCACCCGCCAGCCGTGCAGGCCGTCGGCCACGCCGAGCAGGCTGCCCTCGGTCGCCGGAACGGCCGGGCGCAGGGTGCACCTGGCGAGGTCGAGCGACGCGCCGTCGGCGGCGAAGTCCTCCAGGAACCGGGGCAGACTCGCCCGGCCCAGGTCACCGGTCGCCGGGTCGACCTCGCGCCAGCGCCAGCCGTCCTGGTCGCGGTACCAGTAGGTCCACAGCGACGTGCCGTCGCTGAACGCTCCGCGCGCTTCAGGCACCTGCGTGTCACCGGGGTGCACGGCCCGCCGACCGGCGAACCGCGCCCCGTCGGCCAGCCCGATCGACGCCGGCACGCCCTCCCGCCGGTAGTGCGGGCTCTCACCGCTCTGCGGGTCGAAGACGTGGTCGGGCGCGTCGCTCCAGTACGCGTGCTCGCCGTCCGCGCTGTGCCAGCGCACGAGCAGCCTGCCGTCGAACCAGGACGCCGCCGGGTGGAACGCCCAGGAGTGGCGTCCCTCGGCCGGGATGCGCGAGATGTGCTCGGCGAGGATGCCGTCCGGGCCCACCACGATGAACGTCTCGCCGCGCTGGAGCACCAGCGCCGGCCAGCCCTCGCCGCACACCTCGATGCCCTCGCCCTTGGCCGACTTCACCGCCGACAGGCGCTTGACCGCCTCCTCCAGCGCGGGCCAGCCCAGCTCGTCGAACAGGCCGGCGCGCAGGGTGTCGTGCAGGGCGGCGGCGACATCGGTCGAGGCGATGGCCTCGGCCACCTCCGGTACGTCCGCGAACGCCTCCGGCAGCCGCACCACGGCCAGCGCGTCCAGGTGCGAGCGCAGGCCGGGCAGGCCCACGGCGGTCCGGGCGGCGCGCTCCGCGATCCACTTGCGCAGCGCGATCCGCAGGCCGGGCACGGCGATGGTCCCGGCCAGCACGTCGGCGGGGACCACCTTGTTCCGCACCACGTTGCGCAGGAACTCGGCCAGCCCCTCCCCGAGGGGGCCGCCGAGCTGTTCGGACTCGGCGAGCGCGACCAGGTCACGCCGGCCCTCGGTGTCGTCGGACAGCCAGTCCGACACGTTCATCGAGATGTCGACACGGTCGGGCGGCGCGATCGGCACGCCGTGCGCCACCAGCAGGTCGAGCAGGTCCACTTCGTCCTGTCGCCAGTACCTGAGCGCACGCACCGGCTTGCCGTCCGCCGCCAGCCGGGGCGCCATCCGGTCGACCAGGTCCAGCACCACGGCGGACCGCGCCGTGGTGCGCCAACCCTTGCCGCGCACCGTGATCACCTGGTCCAGCCAGTCGGCGGCGTCGGCCGAGCCGCCGGGCTCGATCAGCTGCCGGTCCGCACCGCTCGCGGCGAGGATGCCCAGCCAGGTGTCCAGCACGGACTCCGACTGGGGCACGAACGACAGGATCCGGTCGCGCACCTGCTCGTCCCGGGAGGCCAGCGCCACCAGCGATTCCCGGTAGGACTTCCAGAACGCGACACCCGCGCGGCTGACCGACGAGCTGTCCAGCACCGCGCGCAGCAGCCGCTCGTCCTCCGCCTTCACGTCCCGCTTCGCGGCCTTCGCCAGCCGCCGCAGGTCCTCCGGCATACCCGTGTACGGCGGCAGGCCGCCCTTGGTGCGCTCCACGCACAGTGTGACGAACAGCTCGTAGGCGGCGTCCGGCTCGTGCTTGCCGGCCAGACCCTTGGCGTGCGCGGACAGCGCCTTCGCGGTCAGCGCGCCGGCGAACGCGAACTCCAGGAACACCTCCCGGATGCGCTCCGGGTCGACCGCGAGGTCGTGCACCTCCTCCGCCTCGCGCGCCTTGCCGAACATGCTCGCGGCGTAGGTGATGTTGCCGTGCTGGAGGAAGATCCGCCCCGCCTGCTCGAAGAACGTGGGCAGGAAGTGCGGCGCGGAGCGGCCGAGCATCTCGGCCAGGGCGGTGAAGCCGTCCTTGGCGGCGCCCGCCCGCGACTTCGCGGTGCGCGCCAGCCGTTCGACGTCCTTGACCAGGTTCAGCGCGTGGTGGGCGTTCTTCGGGTCGTGCACCAGGGCCCACGCGGGGAAGCCGAGGGCGCTGCGCTTGCCCACGCCGACCTCCGGCGTGCGGGTGGGCGCGGCGAAACCGAGGTATTCGCAGGTCAGGTCTTCCGCGCGGCCCAGCACGGACGGCACCAGGCGCACCACGACGCGGTCTCCGAGACCGGCGTGGGCGTAGTGGCGGGCGGTGATCGTGTCGCGGTCCTCACCGACAGTGGCGGTGCCGGGCAGCACCGCGCCCGCGCCGATCAGGGCCTTCTCGTTCTCGACGCTCACTGGGCCACCGCTTCCTCGACGACGCGCCCGGCGTGGATCGCCGAGGCCATGCGCATTCCCTCGGACCACGCGACCGGTCCGACGTCGGAGAGCGCCAGTCCGGTTCCGTCCTCCAGCGTCCAGCGCAGATCACCCGTCCACGCCTCGCCCTCGGGGTACTCCGCGCCGGTCCAGAACCGGGCCTCCACGACCCGGCCGTCCTCGAACGCCGAGTACACCGCGTTGCCGCCGCGCACCGGGTAGCCGAGCGTGCGGCACCGGCTCAACACGTGGGTCGCCTCGGCGAACTTCCCGCCGGAGAACTGGTCCACCGATTTCTTCTCCGCCGGCTGGGGTGTGCGCGCGAACGTCTGCCGGAACAGCTGCTGCACCTTCTGCTCGACGCCCAGTTCCGCGCCGAACTCGCGCAGCTCCTCCAGGTCCTCCAGCAGCACGGGGTGCGGCACGGACACCGACTCGGGCCGCAGCCGCACGGTGTCACCGTCCAAAGTGACCACTCCCAGGCCGCGCTCGACGTCGGCGTCACGCAGGAAGCCGACCTCGCCGTCCGCCACGACCACCAGGTCGCGCAACGCCGCCGCCCACGCCTCGTCCGCCCACGCCTCGGTGATCAGCGCGGAGGGCACGGGGAGCGAGCGCACCATCCAGCCGTCCACGGCGGACAGACACTCCGCCTCGTGCCGCGCCAGCCACTCCGACAACTGGCGCAGCTGCACCACCTGCGGATCGTCCTTGATGGACGCGGGCACGGAGGACAGCACCTTGCCCTTGGCGTTGCGCGCTTGGACGCGCCCACCTTCCCCTAGCCGCACCTCATAACCGGACGCGGCGGCCAGCCAACCCACGTTTCCTCCTCGGTGGAAGTCGTTGTGCAACTCGATGGACGCAGGTTAACGACGAGCACCGACAAAAACCGTGGACCAGGCATTTCGCAATCCCGCCGTGATCACCGACGGGTCTCGCGGTACCTCCCCGAGCAGCAGCGTGACGTGCGCCCGCAGCCGTGCCGGGGACAGCCCGCCGACCCACACCGCCGGACCGGCCTCCACGCACTCGTCGATCATCGCGAGCAGCCGGCCGAACTCCGCCTCGCACGCGGCCGAGCCGTTCTCCCACAACGTGGTGACCAGGGCGAGCTGCGCGCTGACCGTCTCCGCGTCGGCCCGGGCGAACAGCCGCCTGCGCAGCCGGATCACCTCGCGGTAGCCCGCCCCCGCCCCGGTCGCCGGTGCCGGCCTGGGTGCGCAGCTACGTCACTCCTGGTCCACTCAGCCGACGCCGTGCTCGCAGAGCGGACCGAGCACGGCCCACAACGCCAGTTCGGCGGGAGTGTCGAAGCCCACGCCCGTGGTGAATCCGTCCAACACGGACAGACAGAGCGCCGGGTATCCGGACAGGTTCTCCCGAACGTCGGGCTGGTGGTGGTTGGCCTCGCGGATCACCGGGTGCAGCCGCACGCACTCCGGCTCGCGCGGGTCCGCGCGCTCCACCAGGCTCAGGTCGATCAGGCCGGTGACGGTCGCTTCCACGTCCTCGGCGGTGATGCCGTGGAACAGGGGCGTGCCGGTGGACCTGTGCGCGACGCCGAACGACAGCGCGCCGTGCGGGTTTCCCACCTGGACGAGTGCGTGTGCGGTTCCACCAGCCGAGGATTTCACCAACGATGGAGAGTTCTCTTATGGGTGACGAATCATCGGGTATCCGACAAAGAATTCCGAAGGCACCCCAGGGCAGCCAAGACCCTTTCCGGATAGCGCGGCGAAAAAGATCGCGCCGGTAACTTCCGCAGGAGTGCGGCCACGATCGAGTGAACCGGGATCGCCCTTCGATCGGTCCGCGCACCTCAACGCCACCCGAGCCCACCGGACGAAGGCAGGACGACGTCGGGCAGCACACCACGAGACCACACGAACGAGTGAAAAGTGGAAGATCCGGACGGCACATGAGTGGCCACCGAACAACCGCGAACAGCCGCCGAGAACCGATCACGGGATGCATATCCGAGGCCCCTCGGCCGAACGTCGGCACACCACCCCGGCACCGACCAGGGATAATCCCGGTCACGCGGAAACGCATGTGCAGCCGCACGCCCGGATGCACGCTCACCGCACACCGGAGTCGATCTCCACGGCGGTATTCTGGAATTTGATACGACGGCTTCAACTAGGTCAGTCTGCGCCCATGACCAACGCACCGCCGGCGCACGGCGTCTGGGCGGAGCCCGCCGACCCCGGCGCACTGCCCGAACCGCTGCGCGGCTTACGCGCCTACCTGCCCAACCCGCTGCCGCTCGACCTCGTCCTGCCCACCCGCACCCACCGCCGGCTCGCCGAAGCCGAACACGCGCTGGGCAGTCTGAACGAAGGCGCGGAACGGATAGCCGACCGGTCCGCGCTGGTGCTGTCCAGCCAGATCCGCGACGCGCGCAGTTCCGCCGCGATGGCCGACGTGACCGCCGACCTGGCCGAGTCGTTCGTGTTCCACCTGCTCGCGGCACGCGCCACCGGCGACCGGTCCGCCGTGGCCGAACTGCTCGACAAACACCCCATCGGCCGGTTCGTCCTCGCCTCCGCGCACGGCACCGCCCGGCTCACGGCGGGCGCGCCCGTCGACACCACGCTGCTCGGCGAGATCAGCGCGATCCTGACCGGCTCCGGCCCGCGCGACCTGAGCACCGGACTGCGCCGGCACCAAGGCTGGTTCGGCGGACGGACCCCCTACCTGCTCACCACACCGCCCGGCGAGCCGCTGAGCGAGGCGCTGGTGGCGTGGGCACGAGCCGTGCACGCCCCGAGTCCGCTGTCGCGGGTCGCCCGGATCGCACTCGCCCACCTGCACCTGGAGCTGCTCCAGCCCTACCCCGAGGCCAACGGGCACATCGCGCGGCTGTTCAGCTCGCTGGAACTGGTCCGCACCGGGTTGCTCCGCGACCAGGTACTGCCGCTGTCGTTCTGGCTCGACACCCACCAGCGCGAGTACCACGAACGGATCCGCGCGGTCGTCCACGGCGGGCCGCTGCACGACTGGATCGGCTTCTTCGCCGACGGCCTCCGCGCCCTGGCGCTGGACCAGCTCACCCTGATCGGCGAACTCGACGCCCTGCGCCGCGCGCACCTCGCCCTGGCCGCCGGCCCGCCGAGCCTGCGCCGGGTCGCGGGCGACCTGGTCACCACACCCGTGCTGACCCACCGGACCCTGGTCGAGCGGTACGGGATCACCGTGAAGACGGCCACCCAGGTCACCCGCAACCTGCTCGGGCTCGGTGTGCTCACCAGTCTGGAGGACCGCGTCTACAACAAGATGTTTTACTGCCAACCGGTGATCCGCCTGCTCACCATGGACCGCCCGGTACCGCACGACCGGGACGACGACGTCTTCGGTCGACGATCCTAGTCCGCGCGTAATCGGCGGATCCGTTCGGCGGCTTCCTCGTCCACGTCGACCAGCAGGCTCAGCGCCTCGTCCAGCCGGCGCAGTGCCAGGCCGTGGTCGCCCAGCGCGCGCAGCGCCAAGGCGAGGTGTTCGAGCACTTCGGCCCGTTCGACGGGGGTC
>CBHFOL010000428.1:0-6437 GCA_965995405.1 uncultured Saccharothrix sp. | reverse complement strand
GTCTCCACCGCCGTCCTGCGCGCGCTCAAGCGCACCGGCTCGGCCGAGCTGGGCGCGCCGTGCCGGGTCCTGTCCACCACCGGGCACCTGGTGGCCGGTCCGGAGCTGCCCGACGCGGCCGGGCTCGTCCGGGAGTTCCTGGTCGCCGACCGGCTGCCCCGCGTGGCACGGCGGACGACGTTGCTGCCGGTGTCCGAACGCGGTGGGTCCCGACTGGCCACCTGGATCCTGGTGGTCGACGGCGACCGGGCGGACGACGACGTCGCCGTCGAGCTGGCCGACCTGGTCGGCGTGGAACGGGCGCGGGTCGTGCAGGAGCGGCGGATCGGCAACCGGGCCGCCGGGCCGCTGCTGCGCGAGGTGCTGTCCGGATCGGGCGACCTGGCGGCCCGGATCGCCGCCGTCGGCTGGGACACCGACGCGCCGCTGCGGGTCGTCGTGGCGTCCGCGTCGGACGGCCGGGCCGAGCCGGTTGCGGCGCTGCTGGCGGAGGTGCTGGCACCCGTCGCGCCGCACGTCCTGGTCGGCGCGGTCGGGGCGGAGGTGTACGCGGTGGCCCCGGCCGGCTCCGGCTGGGCGGACGCGGTGCGGACGGCGCTGCGGACCGTCGAACCCGGGCTCGGGTCGACCCGGGTGCTGGTCGGCATCTCGTCGCCGGTCGGCGCGGCCGGGCTGCGCGGCGCGGCCGAGGAGGCGGCGCACGCGCGGCGGCTGGGTGAGCGGCGGGCCGGGCGGACGTGCGTGGTGGCGGGGGAGGAGATCGCGCTGCACCAGCTGCTGCTGGCCGGCGTGCCGGAGGAGCTGCGCGGATCGCTGCGGCGGCGGGTGCTGGGTCCGGTGCTGGACTACGACGCCGAGCACGGCTCGGACCTGGTCGGCACGCTCCGGGTGTTCCTGGACAGCTCCGGCTCCTGGACGACCGCCGCCGCCCGGCTGCACGTCCACGTGAACACGCTGCGGTACCGGGTGGGGCGGGTGGCGGAGCTGCTGGGCGTCGACCTGTCGGACTTCACCGCGCGGGTGGACCTGTACCTGGCGTTGCAGGCGGGGTGACACCGGCACGCCGAACGCCCGCCGGGCGGGGCTACGGCGGGCGTTCGACATCCGGTGGGCACCGGTCCGGGTCGAGTCGTCGCGGGACTCGCTAACCCGGGAAACTCACTCGCGGCACTTCTTGCCGGTGTTCACGCAGTTCACCACCCGCTGCATGATCTCGTCCGACATCACGTTGGCGAAGTCGTCGTGGTCGGAGAACGGGTTGTGCTTCTCCTCCGGGAACGCGTCGACCGCGTACTGCCCGTTGACCTGGACATCGCGCGGGATGTTGTAGGTGAGGCTGATCCGCAGCTGCGGAACGGCCTGGAAACCCTTGGGACACTTGCCGTTCTCGTTCGGGTAGACGATGTGGTCGCGGTGGTTCGCGCTGTCGGTGTTCTTGCCGTCCCAGCAGCTGGCGAAGTCGTGGATGCGCTTGACCTTGCTGCCCTGCGGGCAGATCGGGTACTTGTTGATCAGCACCTTGTCCTCGAAACCGGTGCAGGTCCACGAGTTCCGGGCGTTCTTGGTGCCGTTGGTGGAGACCTTCGCGTCGCCGTAGAGCACGCGCAGGAACTGCGGCATCGCCTCGACCTTGCCGGTGGGGCTGCCCCGGAACGTGAGGTCGACGACCTCGGGGCGCTGGATCTCGCCCTCGTTGCCGGGCAACTCGTTCTCGTCGCTCTGGCTCTTGCCGTCACCCTTCTCCGGCGCGTCGGCCTCGGCCTCCTTCTGCGCCTCGGCGACCTTCACGTCCTCCGCGTCGCCGTCCTTCAGCGTGCACGGTGCCAGCCGCTGGAGCCGGCGCGGTCGCTCGCCGACCCGGTCGATGGCGTCGGCGATCCGCGTGATGGTGGCCGAACGCTTGTCCCGCAACGGTTTGAGTACCTGGTTGTTGACCGCGTCCGCGTCGTCCGGATTGACGTTCTTGAGCTTCGCGTTCGCCTCGGCGATCTGGTCCTTGAGCGCCTTGAGGTTGCGGTCGACCTCGGCCCTGGCCTGGCGCGGCACGTCGCGGAGCTTGCGCTTCACGTCCGGGCACTCGACCTCGGCGTTGCCGGGCTGTCCGGGCTGCCCGCCCTCGTTGTCGCGGTCGATCCGGATGACCGGCCAGAAGTAGGTGGACTTGTCGCCGTTCCCGCACGTCGTGTCGCCCTCCAGCAGGCTTTCGTTGGTGGAATCGGCATCGGTGGTCAGGTTGCCCACGTAGTCGTGCAGGTGCTGCGCGCCGTTGCGGACGCCTGGCTGGGCGATGAAGTTGTCCGGGTTGAAGTGGCCGTTCTCGTTCCGGCCGCAGTCGACCGTGAACGTCCCGGTGGTCGCGTCGTTCTGCGGCCTGGGCACCTTGACGTTGCGCCCCTGCTTGGTGATGTCGACGAACAGGGACTTGTCGGCCCCGTCCGCCTGGGCGGTGCCCTGATCGCCGGTGGTGGAGATCGCGACCGCCAGGCCCGTCGTCAACGCCAGCCCGGCCAGCCCGGCCGTGAGCTTGGTGCGCCGGGAAAACCGGTGGCGCCCCTGGTTCCGCGTCATGGATGTGTCACCTCGTCGTAGGTACGCGCGTTCGCTTCGAACCCCGACCACCGATGGCCGGTGGACACCGTGGCATACGTACCGATCCCGGTCCGCGACCTGGCCGTTACCTGTTCGTTATCTCGGGGCGACCCCTGACTTTCGCGACCGACCGGGTGGACCGTCGGGCGGCCGGTGTCGAGCACGGCGCCCACGAACTCCTCGCCCCTCCGATGGTGCGGCGTGGCTCCGAGTGTCGGGTGGCGCGCTGTCGTATCCCGTTCAACTGATCACCGCCGGGCCGAAGTCGGTGCTCGAATCAGGTGTCGGACCGGGTTCGGTCCGGTCGGCCGGGCGGTCCGGTCGAGGATCTGTCGTAAGGGATTTCACCGCCCTTTCAAGCTCCTTTCGGGTGGTTACCGGCGCGTACTGGGCCGACTGGACCACTTGTTGTCACAACGCGGTATCGGAAAGTGACAGAATGCTGTATCGGGCTGCGGAGGCGGAGCACACTCTGACCCGAATCATCGCGTCCGGCGAGGGGTGGCGCTGGTGAACATGTATTTCAAGATCCTCGGGCGCACCCGTGTCCGGGTGGACGGCTCTTTCCGCGACGAATGGGGCACGCTAAAAGAGCGCGGTGTGCTGGCCGTGCTCTTGCTCAACATCGGAAAAGTGGTACCGGTCCGCATTTTGGCGGAATGGGTGTGGCCCGCCGACAAGTCGCCCCAGGACGCCGCGGCGACGCTGTCCACCTATTCGACCCGAATACGCAACGCCCTGAAACGGCACGGGCTGCCGGGGCAACTGCGGACCGAGGACGGCGGATACCGGTTCGTCGCCGATCCGGCCACCATCGACTACCACGCGTTCCAGCACTCGCTGCGGGAAGCCCGCCGGCTGAGTCGGGCGGGCGACCACGAGCGCGCGTGCGGACTGATGGAGACCGCGCTCGGGCTCTGGGACGACCGCCCGCTGGCCGACCTCGACACCGACCGGGCCGAGAACTGGCGGCGGGTCGCGATCCGGGACGAGTGGCTGTCCGCGCACGACGCCCTGCTCGACGGCCTGTACCGACGGGGCGAGTTCGAGGAGATGCTCCGGGTGGTCAAGTCCGCCCAGACCGACGACGACACGGACGTGCTGCTCGCCAAGCACCGCCTGAAGGCGCTGTACTCGCTGGGCCGCGGTAAAGAGGACGGCGTCCGGTACTTCTTCGACGTCTACCGCCGCGCCAAGGCCGAGGACCGGCCCGAGCAGGCCGACGAGCTGCGGAGATTCCACGACGAACTCCGGAGGCTCCACGACGGCCCGGCGGACGGCGCGGCACCGGCCGCCGCCGACGTGCCCGCGCCGCGCCGGCTGCCCTACGACATCGACGGGTTCGCCGGGCACCGGGAACTTCTGGCACGGCTGGCGGACCTGGTCCCGGCACCCCCGAAGCCGAGGCTGATCGCGCTGGACGGCCCACCGGGCGTCGGCAAGACCGCGCTGGCGGTGCACTTCGCGCACCGGGTCGCCGACCGCTTCCCGCACGGAGTCTGGTTCGTCAACATGAACGGTTTCGGCGACGGCGTCGCGGTCGCCGAGGAGGAAGTGGTCACCCGCCTGCTGGAGTCCCTGGGCGGGTCCGCGGACTGCCTGCCGACCGCCGAGGCGCGCCGGCGCAAGCTGGGTGACGTGCTGGCGACCCGCCGGATGCTGTTGATCCTGGACAACGCGGCGAACGGCCGGCACGTGGAAGGCCTGCTGCCGCTGCTGTCCGGGTCCGTGGTCGTGGTGACCAGCCGGGTGCGGCTGAGCGACCTGACCCTGCGGCACGGCGCGCGCTGCTTCACCGTCACCCCGCTGGAACCGGAACTCGCCACCGCGTGGCTGTGCGACCGGCTCGGCGCGCGGGCCGACGTCGAACCGGACGCGGTGCACGAGCTGGCGTCGCTGGCCCGGGGCCTCCCGCTGGCGCTGGGCATCATCGGCGAGTACGTGGCCGCGCAGCCGGGCAAACCGCTGGGCGACTTCGTGACCCGGCTGCGGGCGCAGGGAGCGGTGCTCGGCCTGTGTGCCAACGGTTTGCACGCGATCCAGTCGCTGCGCGCCGTCTTCGACTGCTCGTACCGAGCGCTGCGGCCCGAGGTGCGCCGGCTGTTCCGGCTGCTCGGCCTGTACCCGGGGCTGGCGTTCCCGCTCGGCGCGGCGGCGGCGTTGACCGGGCTGCCCGAGGCGGAGGTGCGCGACCAGCTTGAGGCGCTGGTGTGGGCCAGGCTGCTGGAGGCCCGCGAGGGCAACCGGTACGCCTTCCACGACCTGCTGCGGAACTACGCGGCGGAGCGCGTGGAGGAGGACGAGGAGGTGTCCGAGCGGGACCGGGCCGCCCTGCGGATGGTCGACTGGTACCTGCACACCTGCAACAACGCCGACAGCCTGAACCACGTGTCCCGGATGCGGGTGCCGATGTTCGAACCGTCACCGGGCGTCCGGCCCCTGACGTTCGACGACGCCGAGTCCGCGATGGACTGGTCGGTGTCCGAGCGGGGCGAGCTGATGGCGGTCGTGGACTTCGCGGCGGCCAACGGGTTCGACGAGCACCTGTGGCGGCTGATCAACTGCATCGGCGAGGTGCTGATGCGCCTCGGGTTCAAAGACGAGGTCATCCGGGGTATGCGGGTCGGGGTGCGGGCCGCGCGGTCGGTCGGGGACCGGTTCGCCGAGGGCAGCTCGCTGTGCAACCTCGGGCTCGTGCACGCGCGTTTCTACGACTACGACGAGGCCGAGCGCTGCTACCGGTCCGCACACGGGATCTTCCTCGAACTGGACCACCAGCACGGGCTCTCCACGGTGTTGCGCAACATGGGCGAGCGGCGGGCCGCCGGCGGCGACACCGCTGCCGCGCTGGAGCTCCTGGGGGAGGCGCTCGACTGCGCCCGGAAGGCGGGCAGCCCGGACGCGGAGGCGGGTGTGCTCCAGCGGATGGGCGAGGCGCTGCGGCTCGGCGGCCGGTTGGACGAGGCGAGCACCCAGCTCAACCTGGGGTGGATGCTCCAGGAACGGATCGGCGACATCGGCGGCATCGGTGTGTCGCTGGCCTCGCTCGCGGCCGTGCACCACGAACAGGGCGACCACTTCGGCGCGCGCAGCTTCGCGCACCAGGCCATGGTGATGCTCCGGCAGGCCCGGGACTTCGCCCTGGAGGGGCAGGCGAGCACGACGCTGGCGGCCGTCCACCGCGATCTGGGCGACCTGGAGAACGCCGAGTTCTACGCGACCCGGGCGGTGGCCCTGACCAGGCAGGCGCAGGACCCGAAGCGCCAGGCCGGGGCGCAGGACGTCCTCGGCCAGGTGCGCTGGCGGCAGGGACGGCACCGTGAGGCGCACGAGCGCTGGAGCGTCGCGCTCGGCCTCTACGCGGGACTCGGCGACCGGCGGGCGGAGAACATCCGGGCCCAGTTGGCCGAGTGGGTCGAGCCCGAGGTACCGAGCACACGAGCGGCCGGCGAATTGCCCGACGGGTCACCCGTCAGGTGGCCCTGAGCAGACTCCCGCAATGATCGGCACCACCCCGCGCGGGTGACTTGGTCACCCGATTCAGATGGATGTTCACCCGGACGCAGACAGGGCTGGAGCTACGTGGAGTGGGGGCCACTGGAGCGCGCTCCGCGTGAGCTGGCATAGTGATCAAAGTAAGGATCTCGACAACCCCCTGAATGCGAGAGTTGGTCACGATATTGCGTGTACGCATTTTTGCGGTCGCCGGGTTCAGTGTGCTGGCGATGATCGTTTTCGGCGGTAGTGCGATGGCCGCGACGACCACGCCTGCCGACGCGGTCGTCGCGGCCGATCGATCGACCGACACGAAGTCGGGCTCCGAGGAGACCGATTCCATGCTGTGGGGC
>CBHFOL010000427.1:0-6462 GCA_965995405.1 uncultured Saccharothrix sp. | reverse complement strand
CGGCTGGGTGCGCACGCCGTAGGGCGCGAGCAGTTCGGTCAGCCACTCCTGGTGCTCGGGCGCGTCCAAGGGGAGGCTCGCCGAGCCGGGCAGGGGGACGACGGGCCCGCCGCTCGCGCAGCGGTCCCCGAAGAACACGACGGTGCACCTGGGCATGTCCGCGACCGACTGCCACAGGATCCCGTCCGCCCAGTCGATCCGGTCGTGCAGCCACGACGCCCACTCGCGGGTCGCCGGGAAGTCGTCGGCGCGGGCGGTGATCAGCCAGTCGTCCTGGTGCACCGCCGCGAGGTCCCAGGGCGTGGTCAGCCTGATCAGCTCCAGATCGGCCGTGGTGCGCAACTCGGAGAGCACTTGGCCGGCCAACGCCTTCCGCACCAGGAACCGCTCCGCGCCCGGTGTCCCGGCGAACTCGCGCAGGAACCGCTCGGCGATCGCCGTCTCGGGCGCGGCGGACGCGCACAGCGTGCGGTACCCGCCGCCCACCACCGCGTCGAACCGCCCGCTGCCGCCGAACACATCCGACCTGGGCACGTCGAACTCGTGCGGTCCGGACGTCGCGGGGTGCACCCGGCGCAGGACGGTCCCCGCGGGCAGTCCGACCCGCGCCGGCATCGGGTCCAAAGTGGACGGTGGGGCGCGGAACGCCATCGGTCAGCCCTCCACGGCCGCCGAGGCGGCGGCGACGAGCAGGTCGTCCGGGGTGTCGCCGATCAACGTCGACGGCGCGTCGCTCAGCCAGACGTTGGCGTTGAGCCACCAGTCGGCCACGCCCCACGGGTCCTCCCGCGCGCCCAGCAGGTGGTTGACCCGCAGCACGACCGGGATCGGCACCCCGCCGCCGTCGAACTGGAACACCGGCACGGCGACGCTGCCGTCGGCCCGGTCCAGCCGGATCAGGTCCGGCACGTCCGGGTCGACACCGCGCCGGCGCAGGTCGAACGCCGACTCGCAGCCGGCGGCGAGGATGCGTTCGTCGGCCGCCGGCGGCCCGGTGTCCAGGAAGTACAGGTCGATCGCGAGCCGCTTCAGCGCCCGCTCGGCGTCGGGCACGTCCGGCGCCCGGCGGGCGGCCGTCAGCACCGGGTCGTCGGTGGGCAGGTGGTCCAGCAGCAACCCGAGGATCCGGCTGGCGCGGACCGCCCGTTCCCCCGCGGTGACGGCGTCCGCCATCGCGGTGACGTGCCGGCGCAGTTCGGCGCGGCCCCGCTCGCCGAGCAGTTCGGTGACCCGGTCCCAGTGGTCGCCGAGTGCGGCGATGATGTGATGGATCGCCATGGGGGCAATCCTCTCGCGGAACCGGGTGATCCGGGACGGACAGAAAGTTGCCAATTTCCACCGGGCCGCGTGCACCGGCCGGGTGATCGTTTGTCCGTGAACTGGCCGTTATTCGCCCGCCCGGTGTGCCGCCGATGGTGGTTGCATGACCTTCATGGCAGCGGAACAACCGGGAGGGTCGGCCGAACCGGTGGTGGCATGGCAGCGCGTCCGGTCGCGAACGGTGCACTCCTCGGCGCGGTTCCACGTGCAGGAGGACGCGGTGGTCCGCGCGGACGGGCGACGCGACACCTACACGCACGTGGTCGTGCCGGCGTCGGTGACCATCCTCGCCGTGGACGACGCGGACCGGGTGGTGTTCGTCCGGGCGTGGATCCACACCCACGGCGGCACGCAGTGGCGGCTGCCCGTCGGCGAGGTCACCCGCCAGGACCGGGGTCCGCGCGAGGCCGCCCGCCGGGAACTGGAGCGGACGGCCGGGCTGCGCGCGGCGGACTGGTCGCCGATCGGGTCGGTGCACGGCGCGGACAGCCTGAGCAACCACGTCGACCACCTGTTCCTCGCCGCCGGGCTCACCGCGTCGGGCGAGGCGAGCCTCCGGGTGCGCAGGCTGGGGTTCGCCGACGCGGTGGCGCTCGTGCGGTGCGGGCAACTCCCGCACGCGGGCAGCGCGCACGCCCTGCTGGCCACGGCGCTGGCCAGGTCCGGGTACTGAGCGGTCAGGCGGCGGGCACCGGGCTCGGCCGCCACTGGATGCCGTACCCGCGATCGGGCTTGGGGTCGGCGAACGCCACCTCGACCTCGCCGATCCCGTTCAGGGCCAACAGATCCGGCCCCACGACCAGGTCGTCGGTGTCGCGGTGGAACGCACCGTCGACCCGCCACACCGACGCCGGCGGCGCCTCCGTCGGGAACCGCACGACCAGGCTGAACCGGCTGCACGGCCGTTCCGGCCAGAACACGTAGGTCGGGCGCATCTGCTGCCCCAGCGGCACCCTGACCTCCAGCGAGAAGCGGTGCGTCTGTCCGGCGCGCAGTGCCTGGGGCAGGCGCAGGTGCAGCAGGAACCGCCGGGGCGACGGACGCACGGACTCGATGAGCTCCACGCCGTGCAACACTTCCACGTCCAGGTCGCCGGGCGGGGAGTCGTCGGTGGCCGCCGGGAGCGACATGGACCAGGTGATCCGGTCGACACCGTCGCGGTCGGCGATCAGCGTACGGCGTTCCGTGCAGCTGGGCGTGGGCCCGTCGAGCCGGAGCAGCGCTTCGAATTCCGTTACGTGCCAGCCGTCCCCGGCGGACGGCACGGGCGCTGCGGGCCCCGGCTGCACGGGTAACGGCGCGGCCGGCCCGGGTGCGGCCTCCAGCGCGGCCTCCACCAGCCGCAGGAGTCCGGCGTCGATGCGGCGGCGCATGGTCCGCGTGCCGCGATCCTGCTGCTCGGCCAGCCACTCGATCCGCTCGGACAGGAACCGGTACTGCGCGCCCTCGTGCAGCGCCAGCGGGACGGTCACCGCCAGCCGGACGTCCGACGGGAAGCGTTCCACGATCCCGTCGACCCACGTGCGCAGCCTGGTGCGCGCCGCCTCCGGCCCGTCGGCCGTGCCGATGCCGCACACCTCCCGGATCGCCGGTCCGACCTGGCGGTCGACGGCCGGGGCCTGCACACCCGGTCCTCGGCACAGCGCCCTGAGCTCCTCCAGCAGGAGTCGGGGTTCGACGGTCATCTGCCCTCCGCGCGGTACCGATTCGGTTGAATACGTGGGTTCTGCGTATCTGCCGAAATGCTGCGCCATGACGTGTCCGTATTTATCGGGGAACGACTCGGTGTGGTGCGGTCATCGACTGTATGGCGCGCATTGTTGCACCAAGTGGTCGTGCCGCCGGATCGTTATCCTATGGCGGTCGGCAAGGCGCTGTACGCGGGTCGGCGGGATCACCGTCGGTCGAAAACCGCGCTGTAACTGCAAAATTGCGGCAAGCGTGTACGCGGCCGAATCATCGGCACTACGTCCTGGCGTAGGCGGTGGCGACCTCGGATCAGCCACGCCGTACCGTTGTCAGGGGTGATCACCACCGCCGCGAGCGACGCGCGCAGCAGGACCTTCCGTCTCGCCCGACCCGGTGGGCTGATCATGTGCGGGAACGCGCACTGCCCGCCGGCCGGCACCTGCGTCACCGGCCTGGGCGTGAAGTGGCACGACGGTTTCGCCGTGGCCCAGGAGGTGTCCCGGCCAAGCCTGTTCTGACCGGGCCTGAGTCGCCCGGCTGCCGGAAGTCGTCGCAGGACTTCCGGCAGCCGGTCTCAGAAGTGGTCGGTCGCCGTCAACTCGTGCTCGAAGGCGTCCGCGCTGGCGACGAGCATCGTGAGCGGGCGTTCGAACTCCTCCTGGACGCTCAGGTTCTCCAACGGCACGGTGTGCTTGAGCAGCGCGACACCGTCCACGACCGCCGCGCCACCGACGAGCGACGTCCCGGCGAGCTCCAGCAGCCGCCCGTGGTCGATCCCGTCGACCCGGCCGACCGCCGAGGAGATCTCCAGCCACGCCCCGCCGTCCGCCTCGGGCACGTGGTGCACCGCGACCTGCTGGGTGCGACCGCCGTCCAGGTCGAGCCGGAACCGCAGCCAGGTGTCGTTCTCCTCCAGCACCTCGTACCGCCGGCGAACGTAGTTGATCACATCGGTCCAGGTGGTCACCGTCGTCGCCTCCCGCATCCGGCCATTGCCCGAACCCTAGTACGTGCGGGTCCGCGACCCCTGCCGGGCCACGCGCGCCGGCGTGATCGGCTTGGCCGGCTCGGGCGCGGGCATCACGATCCGAGCAGCGCCAGGACCGCGTTCGCGGCGGTCCAACTCGTGTTCCGCGCGGCGTCGCCGATTGCCTGGTCGCCACAGTACGAGCAGATGTAGTGGGTGACCGGCGGCCTTCCCTCCCAGTAGATCCAGAGTTGCTTCGGCGGTTCGTCTCCCACGTACTCGGTGCCCACGTCCCCGTTGAATGCCTGGCAATTCACGCGGCCGGTGGTCTGCCACAAGCCAGGGGGAAGCCACTCCTCGTCGGGTTCGACGAGGCAGGTCGGTTGCGGTTTGTTCAACAGCACGCCGTTCCCGTTGACCAGCACCGGTTTCAACGCGGCGTCGCTCAGACCTGCCCGGGTGCGGGCGATCAACGCCACCGGTCCGATCGCGTTGAGTGCCGCGCCGAGATTGTCCACGACGGACTGTTCGGTCGTGGTCCGGAGCAGGCTTTCGGTCAACGTCGAGCAGTAGGTGGCGTCCCGCGCGAACGCCTGAAGGGTGTCGGGGGTGAATTTCTCGATGTCGGCGAAGTCGATTACGGCGGCGGTCGCGCAGGCGCGCACCTGGGCAGCCGCGACCCGGTCGATGTGGTTGATGATCTCGGTCTTCGCCCCGTCGATGGCCGCCAGGATCCGGCGAGTCGCCTCACCGACCGATATCCCGCCGGACGTCGCGTTCCGGTAGAAGGAGTACGCGTCGATCAGGGCCTTGACCCACGCCGCGGGGATCACCTTGACCGTCACTTCGCGGCTGCTCGTGTCGGGGGCGGCGGTCGCCGCCGGTGCGGTGATCCCCGCGGTCGCGGAGAATACGATCAGAGCTGCGATCGCGGCCATTGTGCTTTTGCCTGTTTTCACGGTTGTGGCTCCGGGTCCATGAATCCAGTGCCGCCGGCATACGGGCCTTGTTCGAAGGGCCCGCGCGGCGGTTTGCCAGATCGAGCATCGGCAACGCCGCAGGAACGCGTGAACGCCGAATGTCGGCCCGGTTGCGGCAGAAGTGGTGTTGCCCGGGACTGCGGTCATCGCGAAACGGTGCCGTGGCACGGTCTTATCAGGATCCGCCCCGCCGCTCAAGCGATACCCGGCATTGCCGCCGTCCGGCCCGCCGCGCCCACCCCGTCCGGAGGCCGGAGTTCACGGCAAAAGCACCCGGCCGGCGAGTCGAAATGGCCGGCGTGTTGTCCGCTACTACTCCGCCGCACGACATTGCGTCGCGCCCGCCTTGCGTCCCTCGCCGCCGATCCGGCCACCGACCGCCGTCAGGTGAGCGGCAGCCGCACGTGGAAGGAAGCCCCGGTGGGGGAGTCGGCCAGCCGGACCGTGCCGTGGTGGCGTTCGGTGATGTCCCGGACGATCGCCAGGCCCAGCCCCGCACCGCCCCCCTCCCGCGCGCCGGCGGGTTGGACGCGGAAGAAGCGGTCGAAGACGTGGTCGCGGTCCGGGCCGGGGATGCCGGGGCCGTCGTCGGACACGACCAGTTCCGCGAAACCGTCGCGGTTGCGCCACAGACCGACGGTGACGGTGCGGCGGGCGTGCCGTTCGGCGTTGTCCAGCAGGTTCCGGACCACCCGCCGCAGCTCGCCCGGTCTGCCGCGCAGCCGGACCGCCGAGAACGGCGACAGGTCCACCTCGACGGTGCCGCGCGAGCGGACGGACTCGATCTCCGCCAGCACGATCTCGTCCAGGTCGACCCACTCGGTCCGCTCCGGGACGTCGTCCGCCTGGGCGAGTTCCAGCAGTTCGTCCGTGATGCCGGCCAGCCGGGTGCCCTCGCGGTGCAGGTCACGCGCCAGCCGCACCCAGTCGGTGCGGTCCGGGTGGACCAGGCCGACCTCCAGCCGGGTCCGGATCGCGGCCAGCGGGCTGCGCAGCTCGTGGGCGGCGTCGGCGGCGAAGCGCTGCTGCCGTTCGTGGTCGGCCTGCATCCGGGCCAGCATCTCGTTCATCGTGCGGGCCAGCCGGCCCACCTCGTCGTCGGTCGGCGGTTCCGGCACGCGCCGGTCGAGCCGGTTGCCGCTGATCTCCGCGACCTGCCGGCGGATCGCCTCGATCGGCCGCAGCGCGCGCCCGACGATCAGCCAGGACGCCAGGGCGACCACGACCAGCAGCAACGGCACCACGATCGCCAGCGCGTGGACCGTGGCCGCCACACCACCCTCCACCTCCTCCAGCGACGCCGCCGCGTACACCGCCACCGGACGGCCCGCCACGGTCCCCGCCACCCCGGCGACGGTGCAGCGGTCGCCGTCCGGGAGCCGGGAGGTGCCGGTGACCACCTCGTCGTCCGGCCACAGCGCGAGCAGCCGGGTGTCGCCGAGTTCGGAGTGCGACGCGAGCACGGTGCCGTCGCGCCCGACCACCTGCACCATCTCGGGCAGCACG
>CBHFOL010000426.1:0-6474 GCA_965995405.1 uncultured Saccharothrix sp. | reverse complement strand
CCGGAACGCCGAGGCCGCGTGGCGGCGGGTCGTCGTCAAGGCGGTGACGGCGGGCGTGCCGGCACCCGGCTTCGTGTCCGCCCTCGCCTACTACGACGGGCTGCGCTCGGAGCGGCTGCCCGCGTCGCTGATCCAGGGCCTGCGCGACTTCTTCGGCGCGCACACCTACCGGCGCACCGACCGGCCGGGCAGCTTTCACACCCGCTGGTCGGGTGACCGCTCTCAGGTGGACGCCTGATCAATTCGCCCCGATCATGATCGGGTGCGTGATCGTTTCCGGCGCAACCCCGTCACGGCGGGCTACCTGCTCGCCGTGACGGGGCTTGCCCTGCTCATGAGGTTCGTGTTCGCCGACGCGATGACAGCGCAGATCAGAGCCTCGATGAGCACGAATCCGGGCAACCTGGCCGACCACCCGGTGAACGCCCTGCTGGGCAGCGCGTTCGTGCTGGACCCGGCCGACGGCGTGCCGTTCACCGTTGTCACGCTGGTCGCGGTCGTGGTGTGCCTGGGCGTGCTGGAGCGCGAGGTCGGCCCGTGGCGGGCGGCGGCCGTCGCGCTGGTCGGGCACATCGGCGCGACCCTGGTCGCCGCGCTGGCCATCTCCCTCGACGCGTACCCGACCGACCTCACCGACGTGACCGACGTCGGCGTGCGGTACGTGGCGTTCGCCGCCGCCGGCGCCGTCACGGTCCTGCTGCCGCTCTTCCTGCGCGGGCCGTGGCTGGCCCTGCTGGTCGGCTACCCGCTGCTCGCCGCCGAGTGGTTCGGCGTCGTACCCGAGTTCGGCGCGGTCGGACAGGTAGCCGCCGTGTTCATCGGATCGGGTTGCGGCGCGTTCGCCGTTCACCGGGTCTACGCAGCAGCCGGCCGGTAGGCCCGTTACCTGGGGTGACGTTCCCGGTAAAGATCAACACGACCGGGTGGAACCGCTGTCAGACGCGCCACATCGTCGTCATCATGGTGGGGACGCGAGCTGTGCGACGCGGGCTGTGCCGACACGTCCCCTGTGCCGACACGGAGGTGCCACCGTGGCGACCCCCTACCACCGCGCCGAGGCCGAGCCGAGACTCGACGCCTTCAGGCCGCGCCCGCTGCTGCCCTTAACCGGCCGGCCGACGGCCCGCTAGCCCGCAGCCCGACCACCCCCTGCACCCCGCGCCACCCCGGCGTGGGGTCGCTGCACCCATGCCGAACGACGGCAACCGAAAGGAACCGGATGAACCGCCCGCGCCCCAACAAGTCCCACGCCGGAGAGCACACCACGGCGGGGCCTCCGGGCGGCCTCGCGTCCGTGCTGCGGCACGACCTGCCCGCCTCGATCGTGGTGTTCCTGATCGCCGTGCCGCTGTCCCTCGGCTTCGCCGCCGCGAGCGGCGCGCCACTCATGGCCGGCCTGATCTCCGCCGCCGTGGGCGGCATCGTCTGCGGCTCGCTCGGCGGCGCTCCGCTCCAGGTCAGCGGCCCCGCGGCGGGCATGGTGCTGATCCTGGGCGGCATCATCGCCGAATACGGCTGGGCGGCCACCGCGATGATCACCGTCGGGGCCGGCCTGGTGCAGGTCGTGGCCGGTCTGACCAGGGTCGGCCGGGTCGCGCTGTCGCTGTCGCCCGCCGTCGTGCACGGACTGCTCGCCGGCATCGGCGTGACCATCGCCGTCGGCCAGCTCGTGGTGGTGCTCGGCGGCGGACCGGGCACCGACGTGTTCACCAACCTGGCCCGGCTGTTCGAGCCGGTCAACCCCTCCGCGCTGCTGGTCGGCGCGATCGCGGTGGCGGCGCTGCTGCTGTGGCCGCTGGTCCCGCGCTCGTCCTACGTCCCCGCGCCGCTGGTGGCGGTGCTGGTCGCGACGCTGGCGGGCAGCGGGCTGGACGTGGCCCGGGTCGACCTGCCCGCCGACGCGCTGAGCCAGGTCGTGCTGCCCCGGATGCCGGACGGGACGTTCGCCGGCATCGCGTTCGCCGTGCTGACCGTGGCCGTGGTGACCGCCGTCGAGTCGCTGACCTCCGCCGTCGCGGTCGACAAGCTGCACGACGGGCCGCGCGCCGACCTGGACCGGGAACTGGTCGCGCAGGGCGTCGGCAACGTCGTGTCCGGGTCCCTGGGCGGGCTGCCGGTGAACGGCGGCATCGCGCGCGGGTCGACCAACGTGGCCGCCGGCGCGCGGTCGCGGGCGTCGGCCGTGCTGCACGGGGTGTGGATCGTGGTGTTCGTGCTGGCCCTGGGCTCGCTGCTGGAGCTGATCCCGTTGGCCGCGCTGGCCGGGGTGCTGCTCGTGGTGGGCGTGCGGCTGGTGAGCGTGCGGCGGATGCGGACGCTGTGGCGGCACGGCGAGTTCGCCGCCTACGCCGTGACCGCGCTGGGCGTGGTGGCGTTCGGCCTGGTGGAGGGCGTGCTGCTGGGTGTCGCGGCGGCGGCGCTGCGGTCGCTGTACCGGCTGACGCACAGCTCGGTGCGGGTCGTGGCGGAGCCCGACGGCCGGCGGGTGGTGATCCGGGGCTCGCTGGTGTTCCTGGGCGTAGGGCGGCTGCTGCGCGAGCTGCGCGCGATCCCGTTGGGGCAGCGGGTGGTGCTGGAGCTGCACATCGACTTCCTGGACCACGGCGCGTTCGAGGCGATCGACGACTGGCGCGCGGGCTACCTCCGGCTCGGCGGGCACGTCGAGGTGGACGAGGTGCACGACACGTGGTTCTCCAAGGCGACGCGCGGGATCCCGGCGCTGAGCAAGACCCCGCTGTCGCCGCTGCCCCGGTGGTTCGCCCCGTGGTCGCACTGGCAGCGCCGGCGCGCGGTGACGCTGCCCCGGCCGCGTGAGGACGCCGACCCGATGATCCGGGGGATGCACGAGTTCGAGCGCTCGGCCGCGCCGCTGGTCCGGCCGTTCCTCGCGGAACTGGCGGTGCGCGGGCAGAACCCGCGGCAGCTGTTCATCACCTGCGCGGACTCGCGGGTCGTGCCGAACCTGATCACCACCAGCGGGCCGGGCGACCTGTTCTGCGTGCGCAACATCGGCAACCTGGTGCCGGTCGACGGCGACGACTCGGTGGGCGCGGCGATCGAGTACGCCGTGGAGGTGCTGGCGGTGGAGACGATCGCGGTGTGCGGGCACTCGGACTGCGGCGCGATGAAAGCGCTGGTCAACGGGTCCGCGCGGCCTGGTTCGCAGCTGTGGTCGTGGCTGCGGGCGGCCGAGTCGAGCCTGATCCGGTTCCACACGCCGGGTGTGGCGGACCTGCCGGTGGTGGAGCGGCTGGCGGTGGCGAACGTGGCCCAGCAGCTGGACAACCTGCTGCGGTACCCGAGCGTGCGGGAGGCCGTGTCGGCGGGTGCGCTGCGGCTGGTGGGGATGTACTTCGACATCTCCGAGGCCCGCGTCTACCTGGTCGACCCGGAGCGCGACGGCCTGGAGCCCGTCCGCGCCTGACGGGAGGTCCGTGGCGGAACCGGCCCCGGTCGGGGGTGCGAGGTCGGTTCCGCCACGGGGTGCGTGCGGGCGGCGCGGATGGGGCTTCGTTCATCGGGGGGAGGCGCGTCGCCCGCCGCGGGAGCGGGGTGGTTCCCGCTCGTTCGGGGGATCTTCCGGTCGTTCGTTCGTCGGCTGAGGGTTGCTCGGTTCGGAGTTCAGGGGTCCGGCTACACCGCGCTCCGCACGTGCTTGCGCCGGCCCGGGGACTCGGCGGCGACGGTCAGCGCCAGCTGCGCGCCCAGGTACGCCCGGCACGGCGCGGGCAGCCGCCGGCTCCACCGGCTGGTCCGGCAGGTGGGGCAGCGGCCCCGGTCGTCCGGGGTGTGCTCGTCCAGCAGTGCCTTCAACGCCACCACCACGCGGGGCAGTTCGGAGCGGGCCAGCTCCACGGCGGTCTCGTCGTCGCCGGTGGACGCCAGGCGCACCAGCGCGGCCAGGTGCTCGTGCAGCGACTTGTCGAGCTGGCTGAAGACCGTGACGGACATCTTCAGCGCTCCCTTCCCGAACCCTCGGTGTCCCGCTCCGGGTCGTGTCCCGGTGTGGACGGTCGCGTCCCGGCCGTGCCGGTGTGGCCACAGCAGCCTGCTTCCGGCCACCGGCCGACTGCAAGTTGCAGTACACGAATGGATGACAGCTCTTTGCTCCGTCCGCACGCGCCAACACACTCTTGGACGGACCACGAGGAGGTGCGCCGATGGCACGCGGGAGCAGCCCGACGCTGCGCAGGCGGCGGCTCGTCAGCGAGCTGCGCAGACTGCGCGAAGCGGCCGAACTGACCATCGAGGAGGTCGGTGAGCGGCTGGAGTGCTCCGCGTCCAAGATCAGCCGCATCGAGACCGGCCGGGTCGGGGTGACGCCGCGCGACGTGCGGGACATGCTCGCCGCGTACGGCGCGGACCGGGACACCCTGGACGAACTCGTCCAACTCGCCCGTGAGGCCCGGCGCAAGGCGTGGTGGGACGAGTTCGGCGACATCGCGCCCGGCCGGTACGTCGGGTTCGAGGCGGACGCCGAGTCGGTGCGCACCTACCAGGGCCTGATGATCCCCGGCCTGCTCCAGCACGAGGCGTACACCAGGGCGCTGATCCGGGACGTGCTGCCGGACGTGTCGCCGGGCGAGGCGGACCGGCGGGTGCAGCTGCGCAAGGCGCGGCAGGCGCTGCTGCTGGAGAACGACCCGCTCGACCTGCACGTGGTGATCGACGAGGCCGCGCTGCGCCGACTGGTCGGTGGGCGCATAGTCATGGATGACCAACTTCGGCGGCTGAATGAGGTCGGAAAGCTGGACAATGTCACCCTCCAGGTGACGCCATTCACGCACGGAGGTCACGCCGGGATGGACGGGCCGTTCGTCATCCTGGCTTTCCCCGGGCAGTCCGATCCGGACGTGGTATACATCGAAAGCACGCGCAGTGACGTATATTTCGAACAGCCGTCCGATGTTGCCAGGTATTCCGACATGTTCGCGCGACTGGCTGCGGCGTCTCTGGATCCGTCCGATTCGGCCGCGTTGGTGGAGCGGGTCGCAGGCGAACTTCTCGCCGACCGGGAGTGAACAGCCGATGCAGCAGGAGTGGCGCAAGAGCAAACGTTCGTCCGCGTCCGGACCGGAGTGCGTGGAAATCGCGCTGGCCGGTGCGGGTGCGGCGGTACGGGATTCGAAGAACCGCGCCGGCGGCGCGCTGAGCTTCGGTTCCACGCAGTGGTCCCGGTTCGTCGGGGTGGCCAAGAGAGGCCGTTACGACGAACGCTGACCTCGCCGGTCCGGATGCCGGGCCGGGTGGGGTCGAACGACGGGCGGGGGCGGGTCCATCAGGGCCCGCCCCCGACTTTTGCCGGTCTTCCCGTACTACCAAGGTCTGATCCGCCACCAGACCTCGGTCCGATGTGCGAACGTCACCCGTTCCGGTGAACTCTCCGCCGGAGGGGGTGGTGACGGGTGGTCCGGGTCTGGCGCTGGCCGGTGACGGCGGTCGCGGTGTTCACCTGCGCGACGCTCGCCCACGCCCAGGAGTCGGCGCACCGCTCGGACTACGGAATCACGGCCGTCCTGGCCTGCGCGGCGGGCGCGTCGGCGGTCCTGGCACGATCCCGCACGATCTCGGTGGTCCTCGGCCTGGTGCTGGTGGCCGAGCTGTTCTACACCGACCTGTTCTACAGCGGCTGGCCTTCGGCGGCCGGTCACTGGACGGCCGCCCTGCTCGGCGCGGCCCTGATCCTTGCTTGGGGGAGACGACATGGCGTTCCTGACCGACGCGCTGGAGGGGCTGGCAGGGCTGCCGCAGCCCGCCGTGCTGGCGGTGACCGGCGCGCTGACGCTGGCGGAGTGCACGATCGGCGTGGGGTTCATCGCGCCGGGGGAGGGTGCGCTGCTGCTGGCGTCGACGACGGTGAACAGCGTGCCGCGGTTCCTCGTCATGTGGCTCGTCGTCTCGGTGTGCGCGGTGGCCGGCGACAGCATCGGGTATTTCCTGGGCCGCCGTTTCGGCGACCGTCTTCGGGAGAGCAAGGTGGTGCGAAAGCTCGGCCAGGAGCACTGGGACAAGGCTGGTGACCTGCTGCGCCGGCGTGGCGTGTGGGCGGTGTTCGTGGCCCGGTTCCTGCCGGTGGTGCGGACCCTGGTGCCCGCCTCGGCCGGCGCGTCGAAGCTGGAGTACCGGCGCTTCCTGCCGGCCTCGATCGCGGGCGCGGTGTGCTGGTCGGCGCTGCACATCGGCATCGGCTCGGCCGCCGGCGCGTCGGCGAAGTACATCGAGTCGGTCTTCAGCGGTGCGATGTGGGGCGTGATGGGCGTCGCGATCGTGGTCGCCGCGGTCATGCTGATCCGCCGCCGGCGCAAGTCCGCCGCCGCGGCGAAGGAGTCGCCGGAGCCGCAGAAGCTGGAAGAGGTCGGCTGATCGTTCGCACGTCGGATTGTTGAACAATCAGCCGGAGTGAAGTGTCGACGTCCGGGGGGGATACCACGCATAGTCGTAGGGGCCGCGCGGGGGGTTCGGGTCCCGAGCGAG
>CBHFOL010000425.1:0-6518 GCA_965995405.1 uncultured Saccharothrix sp. | reverse complement strand
CAGGCTGCGCGGCGGTCAACCGGGCGGCGGTCAACCGGGCAGCGGCCAACCGGGCAGCGGCCAACCGGGCGGCGGTCAACCGGGCGGTTGCCAACTGGGCGGTTGCCAACTGGGCAGCGGCGGCCTGCGCGGCGGCAGGCAGAGGGGCGGGCTGGGCGGCGGCCAGTCGGGCGGCAACGGGCTGGGCGGCGACGGGCTCGGCACTGACGGGTGAGGGTGCGGCGAGCAGAGCAGTGGTGGGGAGCGCGAGCAGTGCCAGGAGGGCAGCGAGAAGTCGCATGGCCCTGATCGGATCACGCGCGCCGGGCCCACGCCGGGAAACCACCCGGACGTGGGCACGGCGTCGTCGCGTGCACGGCGTTGACGCCGTTGTCGTGCGCTAGGAGTTGATCTGCTGCGTCAGCACCGAGTTGTAGGTCGCGATCCGCGCGTACACGCCGGGGTAGCCCGCCGAGGCGCAGCCACGGCCCCACGAGGTCGCGCCGATCAGCTTGCCGCCCGCAACGATCGGGCCGCCCGAGTCGCCCTGACAGGTGTCGGTGCCGCCCTGCGGGTAGCCGGCGCACACCATGGCCGAGCTGTTGTACTGCGGGTAGGACTGCTTGCAACTGGTGTCCGACACCACCGGAACGGACGCCTTGAGCAGGTAGCGCGACGGCGAGCCGCCCGAGGACGTGGTGCCCCAGCCAAGGATCGTGGTGCTGGTGCCCGCCGCGTACAGCGCCGTGTCGGACGGACCGGCCAGCGGCAGGTAGGCCGAGCTGATGTTGCGGTCCAGTGTCAGCACCGACACGTCGTAGCCGGACGTGGCGCTGCGGTAGCTGGGGTGGATCCAGATCTTGGTCACCGAAGCCGTGATGCCCGCCGTGCTCTGCTTGTCCTCACGGCCCCAGACGACCCGCGTGTTCGACGGCGAACGGCCGCTGGTGCAGTGCGCGGCGGTGACGACCTTGTTTCCCTTCACCAGTGTGCCGCCGCAGAACTGCCCGCCGCTGGACGTGGCCAGGTAGACGGTCCACGGGAACTGGCCGATGGTCGCCCGCGTGCCGCCGACGATGTACGGCGTGACGTCGGCGTTGGCAGGCGCGACGGTCAACAGCCCGACCGCGGCGACGGCCGTGGCCAGCGCGGTGATCAGGCGATGCAGGGTTTTCGCCATGGTGCGCTCGATCCTTCCGGCAAGGGTGGGTGAAGGCGGCGTCCTTCCAGCTAGGACCAAAACCTCATACCCGACAAGCGCCAAACCCGGCTTCACAGTTGACGAGACAGTCACCGCGGAAGCCGAATCGCCCTGCCGCGCAACGAACAGCGGCCGATCAGCCGACCCGATCGCGAAACGTTGCGCGAACCCCGAGCCCGAAAACCCCACGGCACCCCACGCACGGACGTGCTGGAATCACTCGTGCCCACGAACGCAGTCCCGGATATCGGCGAGCTACTGGCCAGGATGGAACGGAACCTGGCCGAACACGCCTGCCACCTGCACCGCAGGACGACGGGCGCAACCGTCACGGAAACCGACGACCTCGTGGTCGCCGACAGCGGCCTGGACGACGACACCTTCAACGTCGTCGCCGCAGCCCACTTCACCGACGACACCGCCACAACCCGAGTCGCCGAAACCCTCCGAGCCCTGACCGCCACCGGCCGGCCCTTCTCCTGGTGGGTAGGCCCGGCGTCCGCACCCACCGACCTCAGCACCCGCCTCGCGTCCGCGGGCCGACCGGCCACCGAACACGAGGCGGCGATGTGGACGGCACTGAACGACACTCCACCGAAGGCATCCGTGGCAGGACTGGACATCCGCCCGGTGACCACGCCGGAGCAACTCGCCGACTACGCCACAGTCCTGGCCGCCAACTGGACCCCACCCGCCGACACCGTGCACAGCTTCTTCGCGCGGGCGGCAAACCAAGCCCTGGCACCCGAAAGCCAGGCCCACTACCTGGTCGGCTACGTACAGGACCGCCCGGTCTGCACAGCCGAGGTCTTCCTCGACGCGGGAGTCGCCGGGATCTACAACATCTGCACCCTGACCACCCACCGCCGACGCGGCTACGGCAGGACCATCACCCTCGCCGCCCTCCACACCGCCCGCGACCACGAGCACCACATCGCCGTACTCCAGGCATCCACTGCCGGCAAACCCACCTACGACCGCTTGGGCTTCCGTTCCTGCGGCCGGTTCACCGAACACGCCATCATCCCGTGGAGCCCACACCGCTTGAAGCCCACACCACCGCCCGGTCCGCAGCGGTGAAAGCCGGTCACCAACAGACACACCCCCGCTGCCTGCCGCCACCAGCCGCAGCCGACGTCAGGCGTTGGCGACGCCGTTGACCCGGACGACCTCCGCCCGAACCGGTCCGTCGACGGTAGGGCCGGCATCGGGACCGACGAATGCCACCGCCGCGCCGGCTTCGGCCAGCCCGACCGCGCCGTCCACCCGCACCCGCGTCCCGGGCCGCAGCAGGTGACGCACCTGGGCGACGCACTCCTCCGTCCCCACCACGACCGACGCCCGCCGCAGCTCGGCCTCCGCCCGGGGCGTCCGCTCGTCCGCACCACCCGGACCGAGCCCGACCAGAGCCAGCCGCCCGCGCGGCAGGACCCGGGCCGCCGCGACGGTCACGTTGTGCCCCTTCACCTTCTCCACCGCGATCTCCACCCGGCCACCGCCGGAGAGCTCCATCGCCCCACGCAGCGCCGCCGCCTCCGCCACGCTGGGAATCCCGATCGCCAACTCCGCCGGATTGGGCACGGGAACGACCGCCAGCTCCTCCCCCGAGTACGCGAGCAGCGGCGCGGTGGTGGTGTCGTGCCAGAAACCCCAGTCCTCCAACGCGTCCGCGATGCCCTGCTCGGCGATCTTGCGGTCCAGGGTGGCGAATGCGCGGACCGCACGCAGGTCCAGGCCGCGCGCCTCCAGTTCCGCCAGCGCCGCGGACACCGCCGACGCGGACACCCCGGTACCGGAACCGACGCCGACGACCAGGGTGCGCGGGACCAGGCGCAGCAGGTTTTCCGGTTGCCCGCCAACGGGAACGCGGTCGTCCAGCACGATGGTCCACGGCCCGCGCCCCGGACCCACCACGGTGTCCGGCACGCTCACCACGTTGTCCGGCAACGCGGGCAGCGGAAATCCCAGCGGGTTGCGCAGGACCACGGGTTCACCGTCGCGGACCGCCGCGCCGCACGCCGCCAGGTCGCCGTCCACCATCACGTCGAGGAGTTCGACCAGTTCGTCCAACGGCGACGCCGCCGACGCCGACGTGAGCACGGGAGTGCTGTCCAACAGCTCGCCGATCCGCTCGGCCAGCGCATCGACCCCGCCGAGCAGGGCCACCGCGAATCCACCGTCGACGCACACCACACCGGGATCGGAGCGCTCGTCCCGCAGCAGCGGCGCGACCAGCCGCACGGTGGCCTCCGTGCCGAGGAAGAACACCGCCGACCCCAGCCGCGGCCACAGCCGTCGCAGCGCCGGACCGACCGGCCCGTCCGGCAGCACCGCGTCCGGCCCGAGGAATCCCGCGAGCTCGACGGCCGCCCGCCGCCCGCGCTCGCCGGCGGCGAACAACCCGATCACGCCCACGCCCTCCACATCACTACTTCCCGGTGTCCCACAACGGTCACCGGATCGACCACGAACAGTCTGGCGACGGTCTTGGGAGGGGCGGCATTCGTTGCGTGGACGATCGCGCATTCCGGGGTGCCAAAACGCAGCGATCGTCTACAGCAACAAACATGCCCTCCCCGAGAGCACCCCAGGGAACACGTCACGACTTCCTGATACCCCACAGCACGGTCACCGGGTCGACCGCGAGCAGCGTGCCGCCGGTCAGCCGCGCCGCCGACAGCTGACTGCCCTCGACCTCGTACCCGGCCTCCAGCAGGGCATCCCGCGCGGACACCACCCGTTCCAGATCGGCCGTCGCCACGACGATCCGGCTCGCGCCGACCCGGGCGCACTGCCGCACGACGTCCACCCCGCCACCGCCGACGAACACCGCGTCCGGCCGGGGCAGGTCGGCGGCCTCACCCAGCGGCGACTCGACCACCCGCACGTCCACACCGTGCGCCGAGGCGTTGGCGATGATCCGCACGCACTGCACCGGATCCCGCTCGACCGCCACCACCGCCGCACCGAGCCGCGCGCACTCCACACCGATCGCACCGGGACCGGCCCCGACGTCCCACACCAGCACACCGGGCCGGGGTGCCAGCCGGGACAGCGCCAGCGCCCGCACCTCGGCGGTCGCGACCATGCCGTCGCGGTGGGCGAAGTCGTCGTCGGGCAGTGCCCAGCCGTCGCCGGACGGGGCGAAACCGGCGTCCGCCGCCGACAGCACGAAGTCCGGTGACGCCCAGCGGCGCACCACCGCGTCCGCCGGGTCCACGGTGGACAGTCCGGACTCGTCGGACACGGTCAGCGTGCGCCGCCAGCCGGCCAGTCCCCGGGCCAGTTCGGCGGGATCGGCCCCGGACACCACGACGGCCGGCCGGGCACGGCAGACGTTCAGCGCGTAGCGCTCGCCGTGCACGGCCGCGTCCACCACGGTCACCGACTCCCACGACCGGCCGGCTGCGGTGAGGAACCCGTGCAGGGCGACGGCATCCATGTCAGTTGGCGCGCTTGGGCTTCTTGGCGCGCGGCGCGGCGGGCTTCGCGGCGGTCGGCTTCTTCACCGACGGGCGCGGCGTCGTACTCGCCTGGACCGTGGTCGGCTTGCGCTTCGCAGCCGCCGCGACGGTCGGCTTCGGCTTGGACTCACCGGAGACGGACGCCTCGACAACCTCGGCGACACCTGAGGCGGCAGCGGCCTCAACGGCACCGGCAGACCCGGCGGACCCCGCAGCACTCGCAGATCCAGCGGACCTCGCGGCACCGACGGACTCCGTGGCACCGGCAGACCCAGTACCACCGGCAGACCTGGTAGCACCGACGGACCCGGCGGACCCCGTGGCACCGACGGAACCCGCACCGCCGTACCCGGCAGACCCGACGTACCCGGCAGACCCGATGTGCCCGGCAGACCCCGTGGCACTGACGGCACCGGCGGAACCCGCATCGATGTACCCGGCGGCCTCGGCGACGGTAACGTACCCGGTGGCACCGGCGACCTCGGGCTGGTCGGTCACCAGTTCCAGCACGGGCTCGTCGCTCGCCGGCCGGGGCCGGGGCGGCGTGGTGCGGCGGGCGCGGGCGGTTTCCTGCCAGTCGTGCACGGCCGACCAGGCGGCCACCGAAGCCGAGTCGCGAGAGCCGCGCTTCGTCCACTTCGACGAGCGGGACCGGCGCACCGGCTCGTCACCGGTCGCCGCGCGCCGCGACGCCGGGGCCTTCAGCACCTCGCCGACCAGGAACAGCGTGGTCCGGTAGAGCTTGTGCTCCTTGACGCACGCCTCCAGCTCGCCCAGCGTGGTCTGCGCGACCGTCTCGTCGGGCAGGGAAACCTTGTACGCCACCACAACCGGCGTGTCGTCGGAGTACCCGCCGGCCCGCAACCGCTCCACGATCCGCGCCGTCCGGGCACCCGAGGCGTTGATCGCCATCGTGGTGCCGTGCGCGGCGAACTCGGCGATGTGCTCCGCGCCCTCGGGCCCGGTCAGCACCAGCGACTGCGCCACGTCGGACCCGGTCAGCTCACGCCCGACGGACGCGCCGACCGCCGACACCGCCGACACGCCGGGCACGACCTCGACCTCCAGGCCGAGCTTCTGGCACGTCTCGTACTGCTCGCGCAGCCCGCCCCACAGCGCGGGGTCGCCCGCGTGCAGCCGCACCACGTTGAGCTTGCTCGCCGACGCACGCCGGTACAGGTCCACGACCTCGGACTCGGACACCCGGGAGAAGTCGAGCAGTTCCGCGCCGGGGCGGGCGTGCTCGCGCACGCACTCGGCTTCCACGACGGTCGGCGCCCACACCACGACGTCCGCCTCGGCTATCCGCTTGGCGCCCCGGAGGGTGATGAGATCGGCGGCACCCGGACCGGCGCCCACGAAGGAGACCCGACCAGTCATCACAACTGCTCCCCACGACGTAATCGGCTTGGTGGGCAAGGACCGTACCGCGCCGGCGCGAACCACTAACGAGTGGCCTCGTACCTCACGGACTCGGTCGCGCAGGCCCGCACGAAGCGGGCCACGGCCTCCGGCGCGGATGCCGGATGCGTGTGCAGGTACGACGCGTGCACGCCGCCGAGCACGAACCCCTCGGCCACCGGGCGCTGGTCGTGGCCGCGCCACTGCCACGCCGGGCGGGCACCCGCCGACACGCTGAGCGTGGTCCGGTGGAACTCGTGGCCGGTGATCCGGGTGCCCGCGCGGGCCAGCACCGAGTCGACCGGCGCGACGGCGTCCCGGTAGCCCAGAGTGAGGCGCGGTGTCATCGAGCCGTCGGCGTCGAGCACGCCGCACATCGGCACGCCGTCCAGCGATTTCGCCAGGTACAGCAGGCCACCGATGACGCGCACCACGTAGAAAAACAAACGGGACGCCCGCACGCGCCAACGTGC
>CBHFOL010000424.1:0-6614 GCA_965995405.1 uncultured Saccharothrix sp. | reverse complement strand
CGCTGCGCCCCGCCCCCCCCCGCCAGGGGGGCGGGCCCGGCGCCCCCCCCCCCCCCGCCGGCGGCGCCCCCCCCCCGCGTCCCGGCAGTCAGACCACCGCAACACCCCCGCGCGTATCCCGCAGAAGGAACGGAAAACCGCACGATGGCGAACTACACCGCCGCTGACGTGAAGCGCCTGCGCGAGCTGACCGCCGCAGGCATGATGGACTGCAAGAGGGCGCTGGAAGAGTCTGACGGCGACTTCGACAAGGCGGTCGAGATCCTGCGCATCAAGGGCGCGAAGGACGTCGACAAGCGCGCCGCGCGCACCACCTCCAACGGCCTGGTGGCCGCCGAGGACGGCGTGATCATCGAGCTGCGCTGCGAGACCGACTTCGTCGCCAAGAACGCCGACTTCCAGGAGTTGGCCGCCCGGATCATCGCGGTCGCCAAGGCCACCCGCCCGGCGGACGTCGACGTGCTCAAGGCCGCCGACCTCGACGGCCAGACCGTCGACGCGGTCGTCCAGGAGTTCTCCGCCAAGATCGGCGAGAAGCTGGAGCTGGCGAAGGTCGCGGTCTTCGACGGCACCGTCACCACCTACCTGCACCGCCGTGCGGCCGACCTGCCGCCCGCCGTGGGCGTCGTGGTCGAGTACACCGGCGACAACGAGGACGCCGCGCGCGGTGCCGCGATGCAGATCGCCGCGATGCGCCCCCGCTACCTCACCCGGGACGAGGTGCCGGCCGACCTGGTCGCCAACGAGCGTCGCCTGGCCGAGGAGACCTCCCGCGAGGAGGGCAAGCCCGAGGCGGCGCTGCCCAAGATCGTCGAGGGTCGGGTCAACGGCTTCTTCAAGGACGTCGTGCTCCTGGAGCAGGCGTCGGTGACCGAGTCGAAGAAGACCGTCAAGGCTGTGCTGGACGAGGCCGGCGTCACCGTGACCCGGTTCGCCCGGTTCGAGGTCGGCGAGGTCTGATCCGCGTGAGGGCGGGGTTGCGCACCGAGGCAACCCCGCCCTTGCCGTGTCCAGGGACATGTCCAAAGGAGGACCTGTGAGCGCAGAGGTTGACGAGGAGCCGGGCCACGGATACCACCGGGTCATGCTCAAACTCGGCGGCGAGATGTTCGGCGGTGGCGGTGTCGGCGTCGACCCCGACGTCGTGCAGAACGTGTCCCGTCAGATCGCCGCTGTGGTCCGAACAGGGGTCCAGGTCGCCGTCGTCATCGGTGGCGGCAACTTCTTCCGGGGCGCCGAGCTCCAGCAGCGCGGCATGGACCGCAGCCGCGCCGACTACATGGGCATGCTCGGCACCGTCATGAACTGCCTGGCGCTTCAGGACTTCCTGGAACGCGAGCACGGCATCGAGACCCGCGTGCAGACCGCCATCACGATGGGCCAGGTCGCCGAGTCCTACATCCCCCGCCGTGCCATGCGCCACCTGGAGAAGGGCCGCGTGGTGATCTTCGGCGGCGGCGCGGGCATGCCGTACTTCTCCACCGACACCACCGCGGCCCAGCGCGCGCTGGAGATCGGGTGCGAGGTCGTGCTGATGGCCAAGGCCGTGGACGGCATCTACACCGCCGACCCGAGGACCGACCCGGACGCGCAGATGTTCGACCACATCACGCACCGCGAAGTCCTGGAACGGGGCCTGAACGTCGCGGACGCCACCGCGTTCAGCCTGTGCATGGACAACAACATGCCGATCATGGTGTTCAACCTGCTCACCGAGGGGAACATCGCGCGCGCCGTGCGTGGTGAGAAGATCGGCACGCTGGTGAGCACCCCCGGTGGTCGCCCGTCTTTCTAGACCTGCTGGGATTCGAGCAGAACTTCGCACACCAAGGGAGTCAGCCGTGATCGACGAGACCCTCCTCGACGCCGAGGAGAAGATGGAAAAAGCGGTGTCCGTGGCGAAGGAAGACCTGGCGGCGGTGCGCACCGGCCGCGCTACGCCGGCCATGTTCTCCCGCATCGTCGTCGAGTACTACGGTTCGCCGACCCCGTTGAACCAGCTGGCCAGCGTCGCCATCCCGGAAGCGCGGATGGCGGTCGTCAAGCCGTACGACACCAGCCAGCTGAACTCGGTCGAGAAGGCCATCCGCGACTCCGACCTGGGAGTCAACCCCAGCAACGACGGCACGGTCATCCGGGTGGTGATCCCGCAGCTGTCCGAGGAACGCCGGCGCGAGATGGTGAAGGTCGCCAAGAGCAAGGGCGAGGACGCCAAGGTCTCCATCCGCAACATCCGCCGCAAGGCCAAGGAAGAGCTCGACCGGCTGGTCAAGGACGGCGAGGTCGGCGAGGACGACGGCGGCCGGGGCGAGAAGGAGCTGGAGAACGTGACGCACCGGTACGTCGCCCAGGTCGACGAGCTAGTGAAGCACAAGGAAGCCGAGCTGCTTGAGGTCTAGGCCCTCGGCGGGCCGCCGGTAGAAGCCGGGGTGTTCGACGCCCCGGAGGTTTGGAGCGCACAGGAATGGTCGCGTCGGGGTCGTTCGGCCGGATGGCCGACCGCGTGTTTTGCTTGACTGGTCGACGGCCGTGATAGGAGCACAGGTGTCAGGCGGCGGTGAGCAGGGCGCGGCCGGCGGGAGCGCCTCACGCGCGGGCCGGGACCTGCGGGCAGCCATCACCGTCGGTGTCGGCCTCGGCGCGGTCATCCTGTTCGCCCTGTTCACGGTGCGGCAGCTGTTCGTCGGGATTGTTGCCATCGCGGTCGCCGTCTCCATGTACGAGCTGGCCGGCGCGTTGAAGCGCGGCGCGGAGCTCCGGGTCGCGCTGGTGCCCGTGCTGCTCGGCGGACAGGCAGTGGTGTGGCTGGCCTGGCCGTTCGGGCGGGACGGGATGCTCACCGCGTTCGTCGTGACCGTCCTGGTGTGCCTGCTCTGGCGGTTGAAGGACGGGGCGGACGGCTACCTGCGCGACGTCACCGCGTCGATCTTCACCGTGGTCTACGTGGCGGTGTTCGCCTCGTTCGCCGTGATGCTGGTGGTCCCGGAGGACGGCGTGTTCCGGGTGCTGTGCTTCCTGATCGGTGTGGTGCTCTCGGACACCGGCGGGTACGCGGCCGGCGTGTTCCTCGGCAAGCACCCGATGGCGCCGGCCATCAGCCCGAAGAAGTCCTGGGAGGGCTTCGCCGGGTCCGTGGTGGCGGGCATGGTCGGTGGCGCGCTCACCGTGGGTTTGATGCTGGGCGGCCAGTGGTGGCAGGGCGTGCTGTTCGGGGCGGCCCTCGTGGTCACCGCCACGTCCGGGGACCTGGTCGAGTCGTTGATCAAGCGGGATCTCGGGATCAAGGACATGGGCACGTTGCTGCCCGGGCACGGCGGCCTGATGGACCGGATGGACTCTCTGCTGCCCTCAGCCGTGGTTTCCTGGTTGCTGCTACAGGCTTTCGTGCCCGTCTGATCGTTTTCGGTCTGGTCGTTTCAGTCGTCGAACGGGTCGTCGACCGCGGTGCCGGTGTCCTCGTCCGACAGCGGGACGGCCCGGGACGGGTCGATTATCGAGAAGGCCGTGCCCGTGTGGTCGGTTACGGCGGTGACTCGGCCATATGGGGAGTCGTAGGGCTCCACCGTGACACGGCCGCCCAGTTCGAGGACTCTCGTCGCCACCGAGTCCGCGCCGATCTCGGGTGCGGCGGTGAAGTAGACCATCCAGTGGGCCGGGGTGTCCTCGGTGAAGTCCCGGCCCATCCGCTGACGGCCCAGTACGGTGTGGCCGGACACCGCCCAGATCGTGTAGTCGACCGTGTGCCCGTCGCCTATCTGGGTGATCTCGTAGCCGCAGAGCTCGTGGAAGAACCGGTCCGCCGTGGTGCCGTCCCGGGTGTTCAGCTCGGCCCACGCGTACGCGCCGTGACCGTCCGTGCCGAACAGCCAGTCGGCGGGCACGTGGCGGAAGCCCACCACTCCGCCGGTCGGGTCGGCGATCAGGGTGCTCAGCTCGTCCGGTTCGCGCAGGACGTGGCCGCCGAGCGCGTGCGCCTTCTCCGCCGTGGCGCGGGCGTGCGGGGTGTTCAGGTAGAGGTTCCAGCCGAAGCCGCCGTCCGCGCGGCGCAGTTCGGCCACCGGCAGGCCGTCCACGATGGCGATGGTGCGGCCGTCGACCTCGGTGTACGTCCAGCCGAACAGGCCGGTGTAGAAGTCGGTCGCGGCCCGTTGATCTGCGGTCGGCAGCTCCACCCAGCACGGCGCACCGTGGTGCAATTCGGCCAAAGCGGGAGAATTCGGGACAATTGACACCGGCTACCTCCTGCGAAGGCGGGCGAACGATCTACGTTACGGCTCTACAGTCACAACGTGAAGGGATTCGTCCGTGCCGCGCTGGCCGCCGTGCGGCCCGTAGACGTCCTGCCCAGCCCGAACATCTGGCACTGGCCCGACGTGTACGAGGTGGAGAACCGCGCGCAGGACGTGGGCGGCGTCATCTGGGACGTGCTGGCCGAGGAGCGCGACTGGACCGGGCTGGACGTCGTCGACGTCGGGTGCGGGGACGGGTTCCACCTGCCGGTGTTCGCGCGGCGGGCACGGAGTGTGATCGGGGTCGAGCCTCATCCGCCGCTGGTGCGGCGGGCGCAGGGGCGGGTTGCCGGGATGGCCGACGTGTCCGTGGTGGCCGGACCGGCGCAGCGGTTGCCGTTGCCGGACGGCTCCGCGGATCTGGTGCACGCCAGGACGGCCTACTTCTTCGGGCCGGGGTGCGAGCCGGGATTGCGTGAGGCCGATCGGGTTCTGCGCCCCGGCGGGACGTTGGCGATCGTGGACTTGGACGGGGCCGCCGAGCCTTACGGGCCTTGGCTGTGTGCCGACGAACCCCGGTACAACCCGTCGGAGGTGGAGGAGTTCTTTGCGGCGCAAGGGTTCTTCTTGCGTCGCGTGCGTGCGTTGTGGCGGTTCGAGACGCGTAAGGAACTGGAGGCGGTGTTGCGGATCGAGTTTTCCGCGAAGGTCGCCGAACAGGCCATCGCGCAGACGCCGGGGGTGTCGTTCGAGGTGGGGTATCGGGTGCACATGCGGCGGAAGCCGTCCGGGTTGTTGCTGCCGTAGTCGGGATCTTTGTGACCGTGGTGTTCCTGCGGCAGCCGAGCAGGCTCGTGCCCACTCGGCTGCCGCCGGATCTAGCGCCGACCTCGTAGGGACGAGGTGTGGGCGGTGTAAGGCGAGCTGGTGCGGCCGTTGGTGCTATGGCCGCCGGGGTAGCTCACTCGTCGTCGGTGTCCTCTTCGACGTCCAGTTCGCCGAGGATGGCGTAGAGCTTGCGCCGGGCCTCGTTGAGGACTTCGACGGCACGTGCCTTCTGCTCACGCGTGCCCGCGTGGGCCATCTGCTGCATCGCCGAGCCCAGGTGCCGGGACGCGGTGCGCAGCTTCGCCGCGTGGACGTCGACCTCGTCGTTGACCTGCTGCCACGGCGGCGCGCCCTCCAGCTTGGCCGCCTCGGCCTGGCCGGCCTCGGTGAGCGTGAACAGCTTCTTGCCGCCCGCCTCCTCGGTGGACGCGACGAGTCCTTCGTCGGCCAGCAGTTGGAGCGTCGGGTAGACCGAGCCGGGGCTGGGCCGCCAGAGGCCGTCGGTGCGCTGGCCGATCTCCTGGATCATCTCGTAGCCGTGCATGGACCGTTCGGCCAGCAGGGTCAGGACGGCCGCGCGGACGTTGCCCTTGCGCTGCCTGCCGCGCCCTCGGCCGTCGGGGAAGAACCCGGGTGGTACGGGCGGTCGGGGCGGCCCGCCGAACGGGCCGAAGCCGCCGCCGAAGCCGCGCCGCGGGTCGCCGAAGCCGCGCTCCCGGAGGAGGCGTTCGTGGAGTCCGTGTCCGGGGTGTTCGTGATGCCTACGCATGTCGTTACTCCTTCATCGATCGGTTGTGACGTGTCGACGATATATCGGAACGCATCGCGATGCAACGGTGATTCGGGTCGCGCGGACGTGGGACACTGGAGGGCGCCATGACTGCACTTCCCCTCGTCTTCGACGCGCCCAAGCGCGGCCTGCCGCCGCGCCACCTCGCCGACCTCACCGCCGACCAGCGGAAAGAGGCCGTTTCGGCGTTGGGTGAGAAGCCGTTCCGCGCCGCCCAGCTGTCCAACCACTACTTCGGGCGGCTCACCGTCGACCCGGCCGAGATGACCGACATCCCGGCTTCGGTTCGAGAACGCTTGGTGGCCGACCTCATGCCGCCGTTGTGGACCGAGCTGCGTTCGGTCGAGGCGGACGCCGGCACGACCCGAAAGACGTTGCTGCGTGCGCACGACGGGACGTTGGTCGAGTCGGTGCTGATGCGGTACCCGGACCGGGCGACGCTGTGCATCTCGTCGCAGGCGGGGTGCGGCATGGCGTGCCCGTTCTGCGCGACCGGCCAGGGCGGGCTGACCCGGAACCTGTCGACGGCGGAGATCGTGGACCAGGTGCGGCGCGGCGCGGCGGCCATGCGGGACGGTGAGCTGCCCGGCGGTCCGGGGCGGCTGTCGAACATCGTGTTCATGGGCATGGGCGAGCCGCTGGCGAACTACAAGCGCGTGGTGGAGTCGGTGCACCGGATCTGCGACCCGGCTCCGGCGGGGTTGGGGATTTCGCAGCGTTCGGTGACGGTGTCGACGGTGGGGCTGGTGCCGGCGATCCGGAAGTTG
>CBHFOL010000423.1:0-6622 GCA_965995405.1 uncultured Saccharothrix sp. | reverse complement strand
CCCGCGTTTCACGCCTTCGAAGTCCACGCCGTGGATTCCCTGCTGAAGCCTGTCGAAGCGGCGCGGCTGACGACGACGGTGGAGCGGGTGCGGCGGCGGCTGGCGTCGGAGCGCGGAATCGCCAAGCCGGCGGCGGAACTGGACCGGGTGGGGCGGGCGACCGAGCGCGCGCTGCGGATCCGGCAGACCCTCACCGCGCACCGCCGCCGGGAAGCCGAGCTGGAGGCCCTGTTCGACACCGCGAGCGACCTGGCGGGCGTGCGCGACCCGGACGGCGTGCTGCGGTCCATCGTGCGCCGCGCCCGGATGCTGCTGGGCGCGGACATCGCGTACCTGAGCATGAACGAGCCCGAGCGCGGCACCTACATGCGGGTCACCGACGGCTCGATCTCCGTGCTGTTCCAACGGCTCCGGCTCGGCATGGGGGAGGGGCTGGGCGGCCTGGTCGCGCAGACCGCGCGGCCCTACGTGACCGCCGACTACGCCGCCGACGACCGGTTCCACCACACCGCCACGATCGACACCGCCGTCCGGGACGAGGGGCTGGTGGCGATCCTGGGCGTGCCGCTGAAGCTCGACCGGCGGGTGATCGGCGTGCTGTACGCGGCGAACCGGTCGCCCCGGCAGTTCCCGCCGGACGAGGTGGCGCTGCTGTCGTCGCTGGCCGACCACGCCGCGATCGCCCTGGACACCGCGCACCTGCTGGAGGAGACGCGGGCGGCGGGGGAGACGATCCGGGCGCACAACGAGGCCATGCGACGCGCCGAGGACGCCCACGACCGGCTCACCGACCTGGTGCTGCGCGGCGCGGACGTGCCCGAGGTCGCGGCGGCCGTCGCGGAGGTGCTGGGCGGCGGGATCGTCGTGCACGACGGCGAAGGCGTCGAACTGGCCCGCATCGGCACTCCGCAAACGGTTGCGCCCCGGGCGGCGGTCAACGCGTCGCGGGCGAGCGGGCGGGCCGTGCCGCACGACGGGACGTGGGTGTGCGCGGTGCTCGCGGGCCGTGAACTGCTCGGCGGCATCGCGCTGACCGACCGGCCCGACCTCGCGGACGCCGACCGGCGGCTGTTCGAGCGGGCCTCCGTGGTGACGGCGTTGTTGCTGCTGTTGCGGCGCACGGTCGCCGAGGCGGAGAACAAGGTGCGCGGGGAGCTGATCACCGACCTGCTCGCCGCCCATCCCGACCGGGCGGCGCTGTGCACGCGTGCCCGGCGGGTGGGGGTGGAACTGGCCGCGCCGCACGTCGTGCTGGTCGCCGACGGGCCCCGGGACCGGCTGCCGGCCGCCGCCGCGCACCACGCGTCGGTGTGTCGCGGTCTGGCGGGCACGCACGGCGAGCACGTGGTGCTGGTGCTGCCCGGCACGGATCTGTCCGGTGCGGCTCGGGAAGCGGCGCGGGTGTTGGGGAAGGCGGCGGGCGTCCCGGTGACGGTCGGGGCGGGTGGGCCGGCGTCCGGTCCGGGGGAGGTGGCCGCCGCGCACGCCGAGGCGGTGCGGTGTCTGCGCGCGCTGCTGGTGCTGGATCGGCGTGGCAGTGGTGGCACGTTGGGCGAGCTGGGGTTCGTCGGCGTGCTGCTGGGCGACCGGGCGGACGTCGGCGGGTACGTCCGCGCCACGCTCGGGCCGTTGCTGGACTACGACGCGAGCCGGGGCACCGAGCTGGTGCGGACCGTGACCGCGTACTTCGCGTGCGGCGCGAACCTCAGCCGGGCCAAGGACGAGCTGCACGTCCACGTGAACACGGTGGTGCAGCGGCTGGACCGGGTGGCCAGCCTGCTCGGCGACGACTGGCAGGCCCCGGAGCGGGTGCTGGAGGTGCAGTTGGCGTTGCGGCTGCTGAAAATTCTGGGCTGAGTCACACGCGCGGATCGTCCGCCTCCGGTCTGAGGTACCCCCGCGCGAGGTAGGTCGGCGACAGCGGGTCACGATCGGTGGTGCACCCGGTCGTCACCGTTTTGGGGTACGGCCAACCGGTCGATCCCGGCGGTCTGGCCGCGTGACCAGCCGTCGGGGCAGCCGGGGAGTCAATCGTGAAATGTCCGCGAAACAAGTCGTCGCTCCCGAAAGTGGCACCCTTAGTCGCACGATGGGGTCGTTTTGAGCGAGTAGGGCAGGGTCCCCGGGATGACCCAGCGAAGTTCGCACGCCCAGGTGATTTACCTTCACCCGGCGTGAGGTGAACGCTTCCGGGGTGACTGAGCAACGGCGCTCTTTGCCCACCCACCGGGAATCGGACCTCATCCGGCGCATCCAGAACCTGGCACGCCGTGCCGAACGCACCGCGTTCAACCATTCCAACCTGGTCGGCCCGCCGCCGTCCCAGGAGCACCTGGACATCCTGGCCGAGATCCGCGCCCTCACCGAGCAGGCCGTCGCGGAGAGACTGGGCGGGGTGGAGTGTCTGGGTGGAGCGGAGCGTCTGGGTGGTGCGCTGCCCCGCCAAGCCGACCCGGTGGACGACAGCCCGCTGCCGGTGGTCGCCGGATAACCGGCCGTCTCGATTGGCGACACCCGGCGTTACCGCAGGTCCGCCACCGGACGCCGGGCATCCGCCCAGGTCGGCGGCCTGCCTTCGGCCGGCGGCGGCCACGAACGTGAACAGTCAACCGGGTGACGTGCGGAACGTTGCCCGCGTGCCGTACGTTGCCCGACCGTGACCACTCTCCTGGGACGGTTCAAGCAGCGGCTGCGCCGGTTCGCGCAGAAGCCCGGCTCCGCCGACCTCTCGCCGTACCGCAAGCTGCTCGCCGAGGTGAACGAGCAGGCGGACCGCGTGAGCGCGCTCAGCGACAAGGAGCTCACCGAAGCGGCGGCCGAACTGCGGGGGAGGTCCGACTTCGGGCGCTCCGAACTGGTCGAGGTGTGCGCGCTGGGCCGCGAGGCCGCCGACCGCGCCATCGGCCTGCGCCCGTTCGACGTGCAGATCCTCGGCGCGCTCGGCCTGCTCGAAGGCCACGTCGTGGAGATGGCCACCGGCGAGGGCAAGACCCTGTCCGGCGCCATCGCCGCGGCCGGCTTCGCGCTGCGCGGCGACCAGGTGCACGTGGTCTCGGTCAACGACTACCTCGCCCAGCGCGACGCCGAGTGGATGGGCCCGCTGTACGAGCTGCTCGGCGTGTCCGTCGGCTGGCTCAACCAGAGCAGCAAGCCCGAGGAGCGCCGCGCCGCCTACCAGTCCGAGGTCTGCTACGCCTCGGTGTCCGAGATCGGCTTCGACGTGCTGCGCGACCGGCTCGCCGTGGACGAGGCCGACCGCATCGTCCCCGCGCCGCGCGTGGCGCTCGTCGACGAGGCCGACTCGGTGCTGGTGGACGAGGCCCGCGTCCCGCTGGTCCTGGCCGGCTCCACCGCCGGCCCGGCCGTCGACCCGGCGCTGGCCGACCTGGTCAAGCGGCTGCGTCGGGACCTGCACTTCGAGGTGGACGACGAGGAGCGCAACGTCTACCTGACCGGTGCCGGGTCCGAGCTGGTGGAACGTGCCCTCGGCGGCATCGACCTGTACTCCGACGAGCACGTGTCGACCACGCTCAGCAAGGTCAACGTGGCCCTGCACGCCCAGGTCCTGCTGCACCGCGACGTCGACTACATCGTGCGCGACGGCAAGGTCCACCTGATCAACGACACCCGGGGCCGGATCGCGAAGCTCCAGCGCTGGCCGGACGGCCTCCAGGCGGCCGTCGAGGCGAAGGAGGCCGTGCAGACGACGGACTCCGGCGAGGTGCTCGACTCCATCACCGTGCAGGCGCTGCTGAGCCGGTACCCGACGGTGTGCGGCATGACCGGTACCGCGGTCGCCGTCGCCGAGCAGCTGCGGGACTTCTACCAGCTCGAAGTGCTGGTGATCCCGGCGAACGTGGAATGCGTGCGCGAGGACGAGGCGCCGCGGCTGTACACGACGCTGGAGCAGAAGGAAGCGGCGATCGTCGCGGAGATCAAGGAGATCCACGAGACCGGCCGGCCCATCCTGGTCGGCACGCTGGACGTGGCCGAGTCGGAGCGGCTGTCGCGGAAGCTGGCCGAGGCCGGCCTGGAGTGCGTGGTGCTCAACGCGAAGAACGACGCCGAGGAAGCGTCGATCATCGCCGACGCGGGCTCGTACCGGCGGGTGACGGTGTCGACGCAGATGGCGGGCCGGGGCACCGACATCCGGCTGGGCGGGCACGACTCGACCGATCGCGAGCGGATCGCCGAGCTGGGCGGGCTGTACGTCGTCGGGACCGGGCGGCACTCGTCGTCGCGGCTGGACGACCAGCTGCGGGGCCGGGCGGGGCGGCAGGGTGACCCGGGCGGGTCGGTGTTCTTCTCGTCGTTGCAGGACGAGCTGGTGACGCAGTACGTGCCGGACCACGACGAGCCGGCGGAGGTGTCGGACGAGGGGCACGTGACGGATGCCGGGACGTTGCACACGGTGGAGCACGCGCAGCGCGTGGCCGAGGGTGTGCAGTTGGAGATCCACCGGAACACGTGGCGGTACAACAAGCTGATCGAGCACCAGCGGATCCTGCTGCTGGAGTACCGGGACAAGCTGCTGCTGACCGAGGCGGCGTGGGACGAGCTGTCGAAGCGCCGTCCGGAGCGGGCGGAGGAGTTGGCGGACGTCGACCACGAGGTGTTGGTGAAGGCGGCCAGGCTGATCGCGCTGCACCACCTGGACCAGCGGTGGAGCGACCACCTGACGTTCCTGACGGACCTGCGGGAGGGCATCCACCTGCGGGCGCTGGCGAGGCAGAACCCGCTGGACGAGTTCCACCGCGAGGCGATTCCGGCGTACCACAAGGTGGCGGCGGACGCGTGGGACGAGGCGGAGGAGACGTTCGCGAAGGTCGAGATCGACGAGGAGGGCGCGCACCTGGCGGAGGCGGGTGTGCAGCGCCCGAACACGACGTGGACGTACCTGGTCAACGACAACCCGTTCTCGTCGGGCCTGGAGGAGACTTTCAAGGGCTTGGTGAAACTGGTCCGCCGCCGGTAGCCCGCTCTTTTCCCGCGACCTGCGGAAACAGCAGCGGCAAATACCGCCAATTACCCCCGGGCCGGGCGAAGTCGAAGAAAACCGGCTCGATCCGGGCACAAAACGGGCCAGAATTGCGTTGCCGGGAAAGAAGGAGGCGGCGCGGCGGACCGGAAGGCACCCAAGGCCCCCACCGCGCCCCTCGCCACCAAGACGGGCCGCGACCGACTGGCTGGCGCAGCTTGCGACTGGCTGGCGCAGCTTGCGACTGGCTGGCGCAGCTTCGAGCCGAGCGTGCACGGGTCGCGCGCGTTGGGGCCGGCCGCGCTCGTGGTTGCGGCCGGTCGCGCACGTGCCGGACGCGGCCGGACGCGAGGGTGAACGGGGCGTGCTCGGGCCCGTCACGGAGCCGGGCGCGTCGGGGCGGTCGACCTCGGAGCGGTGGGCCTCGGAACGTCGGGGAACGGACCCGGCCGTACCTCGCCGTACGTCGGGGAGTGCGTGCGGCGGTCGTACTTTCGGCTGATCTGGGCCGTGGGGTGGGCTCGTACGATGAGCCGGTGTACGACTTCCTTCGGTCCGTGTGGCGGGAGCCTCGGCCGGACCCGGTGCCCACGCGGGCGTGGTGGGACTGGGTGCTGGTGGGTGCGCTGGTGCTCGTCGCGGTGGTCGAGGGGCTGAGTCGGGCGGATCTGTCGTCGCCTGTGCTGTCGGTGGTCGTGGCGGCCGGGTTGGCGCCTGTGCTGCTGTGGCGGCGGTCGGCGCCGTTGGCGGTGGTCGTGGTCGCGTTCGGGGTGGGTGCGCTGTGTTCGCCCTTCGTGGGGCGGGAGTTTCCCGAGCAGGTCGTGATGGCCTACTTGCTGTTGCTGCCGTTCTCGCTGTTCCGGTGGGGATCCGGGCGCGAGATGGTGCTGGGCGCGGCGGTGATCACGGGCAAGGTGGGGTTCTCGGCGGCCCTGGGGTTTCTGGCTCCGGGGGACGCGGTGGGCGGGGCCGTCGTGCTGTTCGCGGTGGTGGCGTTGGGGGCTGCGGTTCGGTACCGGGCTCGGGCGCGGAGCCGTGAGTTGGAGCGGGTGAAGTCGCTGGAGCGGGAGCGGCTCGCGCGCGATTTGCACGACACGGTCGCGCATCACGTGTCGGCCATGGCGATTCGGGCGCAGGCCGGGATCGCTGTGGCGGCGTCGGATCCGGCTGCTGCCGTCGACGCGTTGCGCGTGATCGACGCCGAGGCGGCGCGGGCGTTGGACGAGATGCGGGCGATGGTTCGCATCCTTCGTGTTGGCGAGACGCGTGAAGTACGTGAGCGTGAAGTACGTGAGACGGGCGTGATGCGTGACGCGGGCGCGATGCGTGAGGCGGCGGCGGCTGAGACGGTGGAGTTGACGCCGGGGGCCCGGGTGGGCGACGTCGAGCGGCTTGCGTCGCGGGGGCGGCCGGTGGTCGAGGTGGCCGTGGGGGAGGTGGCGGCGGTCGGGGACGCCGACGGGGTTCCGGCATCGGTTGCGGCTGCGGTCTATCGGATCGCGCAGGAGGCGGTCACCAACGCTCGGCGGCACGCCCGGCATGCGACGCGGGTCGACGTTCGGGTCGAGGTTGATCGGACGGAGGTGCGGCTGCGTGTCGAAGATGACGGCGAGGGTATGGGCCCCGAGGATGCCCGCCTCTCGC
>CBHFOL010000422.1:0-6692 GCA_965995405.1 uncultured Saccharothrix sp. | reverse complement strand
AGACCTGAGCCATGGCCGGTGACGCTACCGGTGCCCGGGAACCGGTGCGGGCGCTTCGGCGAACCGGACATTTTTCTGGACTTGCGGGTCCATTTTCGGCTGGGCAACGTGGACGTCGACAACCACGTCGACACCCACTGGGGGAAGTGCCATGGACCTGCGGCTCACCGGAAAGCGCGCGCTCGTCACCGGTTCCAGTTCCGGCCTGGGCGAGGCGATCGCCGGGCAACTCGCCGCCGAGGGCGCGGCGGGGGTGGTGCACGGCCGGGACGCCGCGCGCACCGCGGCCGTCGCCAAGCGGATCCGCGACTCGGGCGGCGCGGCCGAGGAGGTGGTGGGCGCGCTCGACTCCGACGCGGAGGCGGACGCGGTGGCCGACGCAGTCGGGCAGGTCGACATCCTGGTGAACAACGCCGGGTACTTCGACATGAGCCGCGACTGGTGGAGCACCACGTCCGACGAGTGGCTCGACATCTACAACACCAACGTCGTGTCGAGCGTCCGGCTGATCCGCCGCCTGGTGCCCGCGATGCGCGAGCACGGCTGGGGCCGGGTGATCCAGATCGGCAGCTCGACCGCCGCCGCCCCGATCCGGCAGCAGCCGCACTACAACGCGAGCAACTCGGCCCGGGAGAACCTGGCCCGCTCGCTGGCGCGCGAACTGCGCGAGTCGGGCGTGACGTCGAACCTCGTCGCGCCGGGCGGCATCCTCACCGAGCCGAACCGCGCGTACTTCACCGGCCTCGCCCGAGAGCACGGCATCGCCGGCGAGTGGGACGAGATCGAACCGCAGCTGGTGCGGCTGTTGTCCCCCAACGACATCGGCCGGATGGCCCGCCCGCACGAGATCGCCGCCGCCGTCACCTACCTGGCGAGCCCGCTCGCCGACTTCCTGACCGGCGTCACCCTGCGGTTCGACGGCCACTGGTACCACGGCTGACCGCGGAGGCGCGCATCCGCTCGATGTTCCAGTCGATCGCGGTTTCGAGGTGGGCGCTGCTGCCCGTCGACATCAGGATCGACACACCGCCCTGGATGGCGGTCAGCAGCGCCCGGGCGGCGGTCTCGACGTCGAACCCGGGCGCGAGCCGCCCGCCGTCCCGCAGCGCCCGCATCCCGTCCGCCAGGTACCGCTCCCAGCGGCGGAGCATGGCGTCCACAACGGACTGCGCGCCCGGACTCTGCCGCCCGACCTGGAAGAACAGCGAGGCGAGCGGGCAGTTGCCGCCCTGCTGTCGATATCGCCGGATGACGATGTCCCGCCACTCGTACCAGGCGGCCCAGGTCGACAGGTCGCCCAGGCGCGGCTGCTGGTCCTCGATGACCACGTCGGCCTCGTACCCGGCGACGGCCAGCAGCAACTGGTCCTTGCCGTCCGGGAAGTAGTGGAACAGCTGGCTCTTGCTGGTCCCGGTCTCGGCGCGGATGTCGTCCAACGTCGTGTCGGCCACGCTGCGGACGCGCAGCAGCCGGGCCGCGCCTTCCACGATCCGCGCCCTGGTCGCCTCGCCCTTCGGCGTCAACACTCTGCCCACAGCCCGACGACGCTAGCGCCGGCGGATTGGACCCACAAGTCCAGAACCTCGTGGAGCCACCGTGGGGACACAGTCGTCGGGACGTCACCTGATCGAGTGACCGACGGTCGGACGTGGGCGGAATTGTCGGTGCCGGTGGTTAGGTTGCCGCCCCAACGGGACGATTTCAGGGGGTAGCGATGGCCGGCGGTGTCTACACCGATCCACAGGGCCGGAAGAGGCCGATCACCGGGAAGAAGGGCGGATCCGGCGCGGCGGTCTTAGCCGGCGTGCTCGCACTGGGTATGGTCGGCTCGGCCGGGGTGTCGGGCGGGGGCCTGCTCGGCTCGGGGGCGGGTGGGAGCGGCGGCACGCCCGGCCTGTCGGCCCGCAAGGCCGAGGGGCAACGGGCGGCCAAGCGCGGCGACCAGGACGGCGCGTGGCAGCGGATGGGGTTGCGGCGGTTGAACCAGACCGCACGGCAGCAGGCGGAGTGCTTGTCGGTCTCGCACGGCCAGGTCCAGGAGTTCTTCGCCCACACACCGTGCACGTCACTGGACCGCATGATGCTCGCCGTGGGCGACGACGCGGGCAACAGCGCCGTCGTGTCGGTGGTGTGGGTCCGGTTCCGGAACCCCCGCGACATGCGTGCGTTCAAGCGGGTCATGGACGTGCAGGGCAGCGGTGACATCCACCCGCTGGGCGCGCCGCTGCTCGGACTGGCGGACATCACGTTCAGCGGCCTGAACTACGGCACCGACGTGGACGGCAGTTCGATCGCCGTCGCCGAAGCGGAGACCGCGACGGGCCGGTTCGACCACGACACGCTGGACGCGGTGGCGGAGGTCGCCGCCTACTTCCCACGCCCCTGAACCCACACTCACCGACGTGAGCCGCGTCACACCGTTCAACACCGGAGACTGCCGGAGGGGTTTCCGGGGTGTGACCGACAGTTCGGTGGAACGGGGCGACGTGCGGGACGGCTACGACGGGTTCGTCGCCGATCGGCTCGATCGGCTCCTGGGCTATGCGACGGCGATGACCTGCGACAAACACCTCGCACAGGACATCGTCCAGGACGTGCTGCTGCGTGCGCAGAGCCGTTGGGACCGGATCTCGGCAATGGACGCGCCCTACCTCTACGTCAAGCGCATGGTGACCAACGAGTACCTGTCCTGGCGACGGCGTCGGGCGGCACGTGAGGTCGCCGCGTCGCACGCCGCGCTGGACGAGATCTCACCCGCGGTCGACGACCACGCCGCGCGCCACGCCGAACGGGACGCGATGCGCGCCCGGATCGCCGTGTTGCCGCGCCGGCAGCGGGCGGCGTTGGTGCTGCGCTACTACGACGACAGCACCGACGAGGAGATCGCGACCGTCCTGGGCTGCACGGTGGGCACCGTGCGCAGCCACATTTCCCGCGCGCTGAAGACGTTGCGCGCCAACGAGAACTCTCCGGTGGGGGCACTGCGATGACCGACCACGAACAGCTCATCCGGGAGGCCGTCGCGGCCGAGGCCGCCGAGGCGGTGGACAGCCGGACCGTGCTCGCGAGCCTGCGACGACGTCGACGGCGGCCCTTCGCGCTCGTCGCCGCCACGACGCTCACCGCCGTGGCCGCGGCGGTGGCGGTGACCGTGCCACTCCTCGCGGGCCGGGACACCGCTCCCGTCCAACTCGCGACACCGCCGACGGCGCAGAACGTCCTGCTCATCGGCCTGGACGAGAGCGCCAACGCCGACTCGGTGGTGCTGACGCACCTCGCCGCCGACGGCACCGTCAGTGCGGTGTCGCTGCCCAGGGACGCGTATGTCGACATCCCCGGACACGGGATGGGCAAGCTCAACTCCGCCTACCGGGCCACGGGCGGCGAAGAGGGCGGGCAGGTGTTGACCCGCACGGTGGAGGCGCTGACCGGCCGGCGGGTCGACCACTACGCCACCGTGGAGATGTCTGCCCTCGGCCGCCTCGCCGACGCGGTCGGTGGCATCGAGGTGTGTGCCAGGCTGGTGACCGACGACGGCCGCTCGGCCTACATCCAGTCCGGCGATCCGCAGCTCCTCAACGGCGAACAGGCGCTGGACTACGTGCGGCAGCGCTACGGACTGCCCAACGGCGACTTGGACCGCGTCCTCCGACAGCAGGAGGTCCTGCGGGCGGTCGGCGCGAAGGTGCTGGACCGGAGCCTGCTCGACGATCCGGCCCGGGTGGCGGCGCTGGTCGACGTGGTGCGCGCCAACGTCGGCACCGATCCGGACTGGGACCTGTACGGCTTCGCCCGGAGCCTCACCCCCGGCGCGTCCGTGCGGACGGGGACCATCCCGGTGGGCGCGTCGACCGACGTCCCCGGTGTCGGCTCCGTACTGCCGGTCGACCAGGCCGCCGTCCGCGCGTTCCTCGACACGTTCACCGCCGGTGCCACGGGGACGGACACACCAGGAACCGCCGGCCGCTGCGTCAACTGACCTGTGTGGTGCCCGCTGCCCGGCGGGCACCACACAGCAGGTCGGTTTTGCCGGACGTCCGAACCAGGCTCCATCCGCCGTTCAGACCCGGGTCAGCAGCTGCCGCGACGGGAGGTAGTCGATCTTCCAGTCCGCGTACACGCCGAACTCGCCGTCGGCGACGCACCGCAGGGCAACCGTCACCCAGCGGACCTCGCCGTCCGGCAGCAGCGAGAACCCGACCGCCAGCTCGAACACCTCCCCGCCGCACGGGCACGCGCACCCGTCGGGTTCGACCTCGTCCCAGTACTCGTCGCTGTCACCGATGAACGCCCCCTCCCCGCACGCCACGCACACCCGCCGCGCGCACTCGCCCTCGTCGCCGACCTCCACCCCGAACGTGCGACCACCGCACGCGCAGACCGCTTCGACGACGTGCCCGACCGGATACCCGTCCGCCGTGACGTCCTTTAGGAACCCGCTGAAGTCCATCAGCACATCAAAGCCGGTCGCGGACGGTGCTCCCGACGGGGGTTTCCCGGGTCGCATTCCGACGTTCTGCGTCAGGTGACCTATTTGACTCGCGGTGGTGCGCGCGACCGTCGTGATCGTGACGACCACGCTCCGGTTTGCCGCCGCCTGCGCGCGCCTGACGCAGCGGGCTCGGGACACTTGGGTGCGACGCAGGCGGGAACTGTGCGTCGCGCTGTGCTGGCACCTGCTGCTGGTCCACTTCGGACTGCCGTGCCTGCTGCTCCGCACCACCCTGCTCGCCCGCCGGGCGTGGCGCGCCGGCGACCGGCCCTGGTGGGGACGGCTGGGTTTGGACGACGTGGCGGAGATGGCCCTGGACGCCCTCGGCCTGCCGTCCGACTTCGTCCGGTTCGCGGTGCTCGCGGCCGGGTGGCTGCGCAGGCGTTACGGCGCGTGGCGCGATTGACGACGGGGCCGATCCGGGCCCTCGGGACGTAAATCACGGGCGGTCACCACCGGCCGCCGGTATCTTGATGGGGTGTCTACGCCCCGAATCTCCTAGCTGAGGACCCGCTTCCGCACCAGAAGTGTGTCCTCAAGCCGATTCGGAGCGTCACCCGATGATCACCGTTCGCGGGGTCGTGCTGCGCGCAGGCGCGCGGCTGCTGCTGTCCGACCTCTCCTTCACCGTCTCCCCCGGCGACCGCATCGGCCTCGTCGGCCGCAACGGCGCGGGCAAGACGACCCTGCTCACCGCCCTCGCCGGGCACGCGAAACCGGCCGCCGGGACGATCACCGCGACCGGCGTCCCGGGTTACCTGCCCCAGGACGCCCGCGCGGCCGACCCGTCGGCCACCGTCACCGACCGCATCCTGTCCGCGCGCGGCCTGGACCGGGCGCTGCACGACCTCCGCGCCGCGACCACCGCCATGGCCGAGGCGTCCGCCGACGCACTGGACCGCGCGCCGGCCGCGTACTCCCGTGCCGAGGCGGCGTTCCTCGCGGGCGGCGGGTACGCGGCCGAAGCCGAGGCGGCCCGGGTCGCGGCGGGTGTCGGCCTGCCCGCGCGCGTCCTGGACCAGCCGGTCGGCGAGTTGTCCGGCGGGCAGCGGCGTCGGGTGGAGCTGGCCCGGATCCTGTTCGGCGGCCACGACGGCACGCTGCTGCTGGACGAGCCGACCAACCACCTGGATGCCGATTCCGTGGCCTGGCTGCGCGGGTTCCTGCGCAACCACACCGGCGGGCTGGTGGTGATCAGCCACGACACCGACCTGCTCGCCGACGTGGTCAACCGGGTCTTCCACCTCGACCCGCAGCGCGCCGCGCTCGACGTCCACAACACGGGCTGGGCGGCGTACCTGGCGCAGCGCGACACGGACGAGCGGCGTCGGGTCCGGGAACGGGCCAACGCCGAGCGGAAGGCCGCCGCGCTGCACGCCCAGGCCGACAAGATGCGGGCCCGGGTCGCCACGGCGGTCGCCGCCCGCAACATGGCGCGCCGTGCCGACCGGATGCTCGCCGACCTGGAACCCGTGCGCCGTGTGGAGAAGGTCGCCCGCATCCGGCTGCCGGAGCCCGTGCCGTGCGGGCGGATGCCGTTGGGCGCGGTCAGCCTGACCAAGTCCTACGGCGACCACGACGTGCTGCGCGGCGTGGACCTCGCCGTGGACCGGGGCAGCCGGCTGGTGGTGCTCGGCTTCAACGGCGCGGGCAAGACCACGCTGCTGCGGATCCTGGCCGGGCACGAGCAGCCGGACAGCGGGCGCGTCGTGCCCGGCCACGGCCTGCGCCTGGGCTACTTCGCGCAGGAACACGACACGCTGGACCCGGCGCGCACGGTCCGGCGGAACCTGGCCGACGCCGCGCCGCACCTGTCCGACGACGAGGTGCGGCAGGTGCTCGGCGCGTTCCTGTTCACCGGGGACGACGTGGACAAGCCGGCCGGCGTGCTGTCCGGTGGCGAGAAGACCCGGCTGGCGCTGGCCGGCCTGGTCCACTCGGGCGCGAACGTGCTGCTGCTGGACGAGCCGACGAACAACCTGGACCCGGCGTCCCGGGGCGAGGTCCTGGCGGCGATCGACGGCTACCCGGGCGCGATCGTCATGGTCACCCACGACGAGGGCGCGATCGACGCGCTGCGCCCGGACCGCGTGCTGCTGCTGCCCGACGCGGACGAGGACCTGTGGGGCGACGAGTACCGGGACCTGGTCGCCCTCGCGTGAGGCGGTCCGTGGGGGCCCCCTCCCCGGGGACCACCGAC
>CBHFOL010000421.1:0-6695 GCA_965995405.1 uncultured Saccharothrix sp. | reverse complement strand
GACGGTGCGGACACCGTTGGGCAGCGCGGTGCAGACCAGGGTCTGGGTAGCCGGCATCGGATCGTCCCCCTTCAGCCCGCGAACGCGTCGCAGTAGGTGTTCCAGTCGTCCCGGTCCATCAGGTCGGCGAACTTCGGCGGCGGCGGGGCGGCCCGGCCCGAGGTCAGCGCGGTCGACGGACCGGCGAAGCTCTTGTGCACGCGCAGCGTCACCGACTTGTGGAAGAACAGGATGTCGATCTCGACGGTCAGCGACGCCTCGCCCTCGACCCGGTTGCCGTCCGAGGTGTAGGTCAGGGCCAGGTAGAACTCGGCGGAGATGGTGATCAGCCCGAGCACCGACAGCTGGCCGTTGGCCCGCAGGTACCCGCTGAGCGTGACCAGCTCCCGGTCGTCGGTGAGCTCCAGCCGGAAGTAGATGCCCGCCATGACCGACACCGAGCCGCTCGCCACGCCCAGTCCGAACGCGACCGAGCCGCCGAACTCCAGCGCCGCCTCCAGCATCTCGAAGCCGTCGGTGCCCAGGGCCAGCGCGAGGAAGCCGCCGCCGCCGAACAGCGACACGGTGAGCGTGAACGGGTGCTCGCGGCTACAGAACGCGAACCGGGCGCGGGCCGTGCTGCCGTCGAACGGCAGGTTCAGCGCGGCGCTGAACGCCAGGTGCTGCAAGGCGAACACGCCGATGCCCACGTCCGGGACGGCGAGTGTGTAGCCGGCCGAGATGCCGCTGGGCTGGACGTCGATCGTCAGGCCCTTCCCGGAGCTGACCAGGAAGCGCTGGAGCGTGTTGACGAACTCCAGCGGCCCCTTGAACGCCACGCCCGCCAGCTCGACGTGGATGTCCGGCTTCGCGCCGTCCCGCGTCTCGAACGCGAACCGGCGGAACGTGAGCTTGATGAACGACAGCGCCGGGTCGCCGCCCTTGACCAGTTCCAGCGCGAAGTCCCGCAGGTCGCCGGTGACCCGGTTCGTCGTGGAGCCGTCGCCCAGCACGGTCCTGGTCTCCACGTGCAGTTCCAGGCGCGCCTTGCGGCCGTCGTCGGTCTTGGGCCAGAACACGCCCGCCGTGAGGCCCTCCGGCAGCTTCGGTACCCAGTCGACCGTGGTCAGCACGGCCTCCGGCGGCTTCGTCTGGTCGCCGCCGGGGTACTGCCGGGTGGTGACGATCCGGGGTGCGCTGTCCAGGGACAGCTTCGCCAGGTCGGTGCCGGCGAGGAGATCGCCCAGGGAGATGCCGCCGAGCAGCTTCGCGCCGGCGGGGAAGAAGTCCCGGGGGTCGAACGTGCCCTCGCGGATGATCCTGCCGACCGTGGCTGCGGGCCCGGACAGCGGGCCGAGTGCGCGGGACAGGCCGCCGATCACCAGGTCGGGGCTGACCACGCCGCCCACGTTCGCCACCACGCTGCCGAAGCGCGCGGCCACCTCGCCGCCGGTCGGCAGCGTCGAGCCGGGCCGGGCCAGCTTGTCCAGCAGTTCGCCGACGCCGGCCACGGTCTGCTGGACCCGGGCGAACGCCTCGCCCTTGACGTTCCCGAACGAGCCCGCCACGTAGTCCGGGTCGTAGCCGATGGCGGCGGTGATCTCCTTGCCGGTCAACGCTTCCACCGACGGCAGCCGCACCTCGGCGGCGAGCATCCGCGGCACGAAGTTCGGCTCGGCGAGCCAGCGCCACGGTCCCGCCGGATCACCCTCGGCGCTGCTGAGGTGCACCGCCCCGGTGGGCAGCGTGGTGTCGCCGGCCACCGGCCCCGCCGCCTGCCGCTGCCGGGCGGCGTCGGTCGGGTCTGCCTGCCGCGCGGGGTTTGTCGGATCCGCCGACCCGCTCTCGGTCGGGTCTGCGGTGCGGTTGGTGGGGTCCACCTGGCCGGAGATGCCGCGTGCGCGGACGGCCGCGAGGCCGGGGTTGTCGCCTGCCGGTGGGGCGAACGCCACCGGTTGGCCGCCCATGGCGTGCGTGCGCCGCCCGCCGAGCTGGTCCGGCTGGTACCGGTCGTTCGCGAACAGGGCACGCAGCTCGGCCAGCGCCGGACCGGTGTAGGCGTCCTCGATGTGCACGAAGGCGAGGAACGCGGTGAACTCGACCTGGTTGCCGGCCCAGTCCGTCGCGACCATCGGGAACGGGACGTCCTTGCGGTCCCGCACCGGGTCGGCCGAGCCGGTCGGCAGGTACTGGACCCAGAACGTCCGTGCGTCCGGCGTCTGCGGCTCGCCGGGCTTGGGCGCGGGGATCTTCTCCGGGATGGGCGCGAGGTTCGGCGTCGTGGCCATCGGGATGCGCACCGACGTGAACGGGAACGCGTTGTCCGCGTACTCCTTCACCTGCTGCCGCACCCGGATGTACGCCCGCTGGATGAGGTGCGCGGCACCGTCGGGCGTGATCTGCCGCTCGGTCTCGGTCACCAGCACGGCGCGGTGGCCGTACGGGAACAGGAACCCGCGCTCCTCGACCCGCACGTAGTTGTCCCGGCCGATCGCCGAGCGGTGCCGCCACTGCGCGATCGGCTGGTCGCCGCCCCACTCGCCGGCCAGTTCCACGGACGAGCCCTGCGCGCTGAGCAGCAGCAGCTCGGCGCGCACCGGGTCGACGGTGTTGCTCTGCACCACGAGCTGCCCGGGTACGCCCCGGTTGCCGCCGTAGCCGATCAGGCTCTTGAACCTGGTGTCCGGCGGCACCTCGTCGGCGGCGACGGCGCGCACCGGGGCCGGTCCGGACAGCGGGTCCGGTCTGCCCAGGGCGTCCCGGGTGACGAGCCGGGTGTGCCACAGCTCGGTCCGGTCGTTCGAGGCGACCGGGTGCCGCACGTGCAGCCACGAGGCGATCCGCTCGGGCGTCAGGTGCAGCCAGTCGACCAGCAACAGGTCGGTCTGCAACGGACCGGGCGGCAGCCCTGCGCCGACCAGGGCCGCCGGCACCACCTCCGGCACCCAGCCCGACCAGTCCAGCAGCGCCTCCTCGGTGAACGGCAGCGACTTGACCGTCGGCGGCACCAGGAACGCGATCCGGCTCGGCCCGACCGCCCTGGTGAGCACGGCACCCGGTGCGGGCAGGGTCTCCGGTGGTGGCGGGCTGCTGCCCTGCGTGGAGGAGAACGTCGTCTCCTCCATCACGTGCTGCGCGTCGAACTCCACCACGACCAGGGACTGCCGGGACGGGTCCTGCGGCACCAGCGTCGGCGGGTCGGTGGACCGCGACACGACCAGGTTGTACAGGTCGTAGCGCAGCTTGAGCATGTCCTGCGGTCGCAGCAGGTCCAGCCGCAGGGTCGGCGGTGTGTCCGCGGCGAGCCGCCGGAGCACGGGCGCGCTGCCCGGCAGGCTCGCGAGCAGCAGCCCGCCGCCGCCCGCGAGCAGGACGGCGCGGCGCGACACCGGAACCGCCCGGTGCCCCCGGCCGGATTCCGCATTCGGAGACCGCATTGATTCCCCCGTTGTCCACGTTGCAGATTGGTGCGGCGGTGACGCCGCGAAACGGCCGCTTTCGGGCGGCCGTGATCGGATGGTCGGTATTCATTGCCAACAGCTCGGGCGGTCGGGCCCGATGTCCCCATTCCGGCTCTGCCTCCCCAGACAGCGCCGTTCCTGCGCAACACCGACTCCGAACAGTGGATACGGATCCACCGGTCGGAGGTGTCGGTAGCGAACCTACCGCGCAGCCGGTGTGTTGCCTACGACTTTTCCGGCTGAACTGAAAATTTCACCCGAGCGGGAATAGTGCGCCATTCGACAGGGTGATAGGTGCCGTTTGTGCGTGAATGGTTCGCCTGCGTGTGTGTCGGTGAACGGGCTTGTATAACGCACGTATAAGGCGACGGGATCGGAGACACGAACCGGACACCGCCTTAAGAGGGAACGTGGGCGTCTTACGCCACTGAGTTCGTGCGCCAACAACCAGGCCCGGTGGTCCATGTGGGTGAGCCGGCGATTCGATCGCGCTGTCGCATCCGGGTGATGGCTCAGACTTGCGCGTATGGCCGACACGACGGGCGCGCACAACGAGGTGCACGGGGAGAGCCGGGGACCCGTCGTGCAGGCCGGGTCGATCCACAACCTGTGGCTCGGCGTTCCCCGGTCCCGGCCGAAGGAACTCCTGGAGATCGCGTCGCGCCGGGCGTGGGACGTCGTGCTGGCACCGCAGGACAGTCCGGGCGATCTGGCGGTCGAGCAGCTCACCGAGGACGTCCGGGAGCTGGCCCGGGCACAGCCGCGCCTGCCGGTGGACGAGGTCCTGGTCCGGGTGGTGCGTGCCCAGGAGGCGGTGTACTCGCTGCTGGAGGTGTGTCGGAGCCCGGTGGTGGGACGGCGTCTGCACTTCATCGCCGGAATCGTGGGCGCGATGCTGGCGCGAGCCGGTCACGAGTGCGGGGACGCGCGCACCGCCCGCCTGCACGCGCGTGCGGCGTTCCGCCACGCCGAACACGCCGACCACGACGGTCTGCGGGCACGCGTCCGCGCGCTCCAGTCCGCCGTCGCCTACTGGTGCGGTCAGCCTCGTGAAGCGCTGGGGCACGCCCGGTCGGGCGCGGTGTTCGCGGCCCGGGCGGGCAGCACCATGGCCGCCCGATTACCGGTCAGCGAGGCGCGGGCGTGGGGGATGCTCGGCGACCGGAGAGCGGCCGAGGCCGCCATCGCGCGGGCGGAACGCGCGTGGGACCGGGTGCGGTACGACGACCTGGACGAGTTCGGCGGCGTGTGCGCGTTCACCTGGTCGCGGCACCTGCACTTCGCGGCGAACGCGTTGACCTGGCTGCCGGACGAGGCGGGATCGGCGGAGCGGTACGCGACGCTGGCCGTCGACGCGTACCGCGACAGGTCCACGGCGGAGTGGGCGTTCGGCTCGCACGCGGGAGCCCACATCGACCTGACCGTCGCCCGCCTGCGCCGGCACGAGGTCGAGGGTGCCGCCGAGGCACTGGCCCCGGTCCTCGAACTGCCGCCACGACTGCGGATCAGCACTGTGGTGCTCGCGGTCGGTCGGGTGGGCCGACAGTTGCACTGGGTTCCGCCGTCCACCGCGAGCCGTGATCTCCGGGAACGGATCGACGCCTTCGTCCGGACACCGTTGGACGCGCTCTCGTCCTGAACATAAGGAATCGGCCTGAATGCGGCGGACCGTCACCCGCCGGGGGACGTGCGGCCGACGCGACGGGTCAGGTCGACGCGGGAGCGGACGTCCAGTTTCGTGTACGCCCGGTACAGGTGGGTTTCCACGGTCTTCAGGCTCAGGTACAGGCGTTCGGCGATCGCGCGGTTGGTGAGCCCGACCGTCGCCAACTCGACGATCTCCAACTCCCGCGCGGTCAGCACCCCCAGGTCCGGTCGGGGCGCACGGCCCAGCCGCGCCGCGTCACGGGCGAGTTCGGCCGCCGGCCACGGCACGGCCGCCGCGGCGTAGATCGCCTTGGCCCGGCCCAGTTCCGCGTGCGCCTCACCGGTCCGGCCGAGCGTGGCGTGCAGGACGGCGAGCAGGTGCCGGGACTGGCCTTCCTCGACCGGCGACCCGGCGGCGGCGAAGTGCGCCACGGCGGCGTCCGCGTCCGGAGCGGCCTCGGCGGGCCGGTCGGCGCAGGTCAGGACGCGGGCCCGGGCGTGGTGGGCGACGCCCAGCAGGTAGGCCAGGCCGGAGCGCGCGGCCAGGTCGACGGCGTCGGCGACGGTCGCGAGGCCCTCCGAGGTCCGGCCGAGCCGGGCGAGTGCGACGGCGGCGAGGGCGGACCGGTGCGCGTCCGGGACGCCGCCGGACACCTCGGCCAGGCACGCGTCGTACCGGCCGGCCGCCAGGTACACCTCGGCCAGGTCGATCCGGGCCAGTTCCGTCCACCAGCCCGCCGTGGTCCGGGTCGCGCCCGCCACCCGGTCGGCCAGCCGCAGCGCGTGCCGGGGCCCGTGCCGCCACAGGGTCGGGCGCAGCCGCATCACGTCGGCCAGCGCCGCGGTCTCGGACGCGTTCATGATCCGCGAGTACTCGCGGGCTTCCTCGGCAGCCGCGAGCGCGTCGGCCGGCTCGCCCCGCCGTGCCCGCAGCGCCGAGTCCACCACCAGCAGGTACGGGATGCTGTGGGTGAGACCGCTGGACGTGGCGAGGCCCAGCGCACGGGTCAGGTGGCGTGCGGCGCGGGCGTGTTCGCCGAGATGCAGCTCGACCCACGCCAGCGGCGCGACCGTGGTCAGCTCGGTGATCAGCAGGGTGTCCGTGGTGGCGTCCATCAGCACGCTCGCCCGGTCCACGTGGGTGCGTGCGGCCGGGATGTCCCCGGCGTGCAGGGAACCCATCGCCAGCAGGGCGTGCGCGGCGACTTCCAGCGCGGTGTTGCCGGTGCCCGCGGCGGCGGCGACGGCACGGGCCGCGTGGCCGCACGCGCCCGCCACGTCGTGCCGCAGCAGCTCCACCCCGGCCAGCTCGACCAGGGCCTGCGCGGTGGGCCCGCCGGAGTCCGGCAGCCGCGCCAGCTCGGTGGTGAGCAGCGCCTTCGCCTCGTCCAGCCGGCCGAGCAGGCGGTAGATGACGGCGGAGAACGTGACCGCCTCGGCGCGGTGCGGGCCGTCCGCCCCGATCACCTCGTGCAGCAGCCGGCGGCTCTCCGCGAGTTCGCCGCTCAGCCCGAGGGTGCGGGCGAGCAGCATCCGCAGGCCGTCCCGGCGGTGCGCGAACGCCGGTTCGTCCGGCAGCAGCTGCAACGCCCGGCGCACCAGCCGGGC
>CBHFOL010000420.1:0-6698 GCA_965995405.1 uncultured Saccharothrix sp. | reverse complement strand
GGGATCGCCGCCACCCGGGAGATCGGCGGGTTCTCCGCGGCCCGGGTGCTGATCCTGACGACGTTCGACCTGGACGAGTACGTGTACTCGGCGTTGCGGGCCGGGGCCAGCGGGTTCCTGCTGAAGGACACGCCTCCGGTGGAGTTGCTGGCGGCGATCCGGGTGGTGGCGGCCGGTGACGGATTGCTGTCGCCTTCGGTTACCCGGCGGTTGATCTCGGAGTTCGTCCGGGTACCGGGGCGGGTTGGGGTCGGGCGGGGTGACGGCCGGTTGCCGGGGGTTACGGAGCGGGAGCGGGAGGTGTTGACGTTGATCGCCCGGGGGTTGTCGAACACGGAGATCACGCAGGCGTTGCACCTGTCGGTGGGGACGGTCAAGACCCACATCGGGCGGTTGCTGCACAAGTTGCAGGCCCGGGACCGGGCACAGTTGGTGATCGCGGCTTACGAGTCAGGACTGGTGACTCCTGCGGGGTGAGCCGGGCTTGGGCGAGTCGGGCGTCGAGGGACGTCAAGTGAGCGGCGTCCAACCATTCAGCGCCCAACCAGTCGGCGTCGAGCAGGCCATCGTCGGGCGAGCCGGCGTCGAACCAACCAGCGTCGAGTGATCCGGCATCGAGCGAGCGGCACTGCGCGAGCGGGCCACTCTCAGCTTCCGCAGCCGAAATTGTCGGTGGTCTCTGGGATAATGGTGACCGGGGGCCGGAGGCCGCGCCCTCGGCGCGGTTCAGGGCACTGGGCTGCGTGGGCGCTGGGCGTGACAGGCATGGCTGTGCGTCGCGGGTACGACAGGAGCAGCGCCGCTGTAGGTAAGCGGAAGCCCGCCCGGCGTGGTGGGTGCGGGGCGGGCTTCCTGGGTGGTACCGGTGTGTCAGAGGTACTGGCCGGTGTTGGTCGCGGTGTCGATGGCTCGGCCGGACTCCTGGTTCTTGCCCGTCACCAGGGTCCGGATGTAGACGATCCGCTCGCCCTTCTTGCCGGAGATGCGGGCCCAGTCGTCCGGGTTGGTCGTGTTCGGCAGGTCCTCGTTCTCCGCGAACTCGTCCACTATCGCGTCCAGCAGGTGGCGCACCGACAGACCCGGCTGCTTGGTGTCCAGCAGGCTCTTGATCGCCGCCTTCTTCGCCCGGTCCACGATGTTCTGGATCATCGCGCCCGAGTTGAAGTCCCGGAAGTACAGGACCTCCTTGTCACCGTTGGCGTAGGTGACCTCCAGGAACCGGTTGTCCTCCGACTCCTCGTACATGCGCTCGACGGTGTGCTGCACCATCCCGTCGATGCACGCCGCCGGGTCGCCGCCGAACTCGGCCAGGTCGTCGGCGTGGATCGGCAGGTCGGGCGTCAGGTACTTGTTGAAGATGTCCTTCGCGCCCTCGGCGTCGGGCCGCTCGATCTTGATCTTCACGTCGAGCCGGCCGGGACGCAGGATGGCCGGGTCGATCATGTCCTCGCGGTTGGAGGCGCCGATCACGATCACGTTCTCCAGGCCCTCGACGCCGTCGATCTCGCTGAGGAGCTGGGGCACGATGGTCGTCTCCACGTCCGACGACACGCCGCTGCCGCGCGTCCGGAAGATCGAGTCCATCTCGTCGAAGAACACGATCACCGGGGTGCCCTCCGACGCCTTCTCCCGCGCACGCTGGAAGATCAGCCGGATGTGCCGCTCGGTCTCGCCGACGAACTTGTTGAGCAGCTCGGGGCCCTTGATGTTGAGGAAGTAGCTCTTCGCCTCGCGGTGGTCGTCGCCGCGCGCGGCTGCGACCTGCTTGGCCAGGGAGTTCGCCACGGCTTTCGCGATGAGCGTCTTGCCGCAGCCGGGAGGGCCGTACAGCAGCACGCCCTTGGGCGGGCGCAGCTTGTACTCGCGGAACAGGTCGGCGTGCAGGAAGGGCAGCTCCACGGCGTCGCGGATCTGCTCGATCTGCCGGAACAGGCCGCCGATGTCCTCGTACTTGACATCCGGCACCTCCTCCAGCACCAGGTCCTCGACCTCGGCCTTGGGGACCCGCTCGTAGGCGAAGCCGGCCTTCGAGTCGACCAGCAGCGAGTCACCGGTCTTGAGCGGCGAGTCCATCAGCGGCTGGGCCAGCCACACCACGCGCTCCTCGTCGGCGTGCCCGACGACCAGGGCCCGGCCGATGGACGACTCGGCGTCCGACTCCAGGACCTCGCGCAACGTGCAGACCTCGCCGGTCTGCTCGAAGCCGCCGCCCTCGACCACCGTCAGCGCCTCGTTGAGCCGCACCGACTGGCCCTGGACCAACGACGGCGCCTCGACCGCCGGAGACACCGAGACCCGCATCCGACGGCCGGAGGTGAACACGTCCACCGTGCCGTCCTCGAACCGCGCCAGGAACACGCCGTACCCGCTGGGAGGCTGGGCCAGGCGGTCCACTTCCTCGCGCAGCGCGAGGAGTTGGCTCCGTGCTTCTCGAAGGGTGTCGATGAGCTTCGTGTTGCGCTCGGTCAGTTGGCTGACGCGCTCCGTCGCCTCCGCCAGCCTTTGCTCCAGCAGGCGGACGTGTCGTGGGGATTCCGTCAACTTTCGGCGGAGCAACGCGATCTCGTCCTCCAGGAACCTGATCTGCGCTGTCAGCTCACCAGAGTTGCCCTTGTTCAGCTCGCCGCCCTCATCGGGCTGGCTGCCGGGATGACCGTGCTGCATGTCGGCACCCTCCTCCCGTGTTCGTACGACAACGGTACCGGCGATCACCGACAAAAGCCGCCACCCTGGGGGTTCTCGGCGGGCGTGTGATCACACATTCCGCCCGCTCGGCCGGATGAACTGCTCCATATCGGTGTCTGGCGGAACCTCCCACCCGCTACGGTGCGTCCAAGTACGAAGTCGCTCTTGCTTGTTCCGGGCAGTGTCACTGCCACCAGCGGAAAGTTCTAGGAGAACGTGATGTCCGTCCCGCCGCAGCAGCCGGGCCCCTACGGTCAGCAGCCGGGTGGATTTGGCCAGCAACCAGGCCAATTCGGCCAGCAACCGGGATACGGCCCGCAGCCCGGCGGATACCCGCCGCCACCCCAGGGTGTCCCACAGGGTGGGCAGCAGCAGCCCGGTTATGGTCATCCACCCGGTGGTTTCCCCCCGCCCGGCCAGCCGGGTCAGCCCGGCCCCGGCCAGCAGCCCTACGGTCAGCAAGGCCAGTTCGGGCCGCCCGGTTACGGCCAACCGGGTGGTTTCGGCGATCCCTACGGCGCGCCGCGCAAGAAGAGCCCGTTGCCCTGGATCCTCGCGGGCGGCGGTGTCCTGGTGATCGCGGCCGTCGTGGTCCTCCTGCTCACCCTGACCGGCGGCGGCAACAGTTCGCCCAAGGACGCGGCCGAGAGCTACGTGGCCGCCATCAACGGCAAGGACTACGACAAGGTCAGCTCGCTGACCTGTGCCGACAGCCGCAAGGAGGTCGAGGACCTGCGGAAGGCCAGCGACCCGGAGCAGATCACCAAGGAGCTTGAGAAGAGCCTCGACAAGCTGCCGCCGGAGATGAAGGAGCAGTTCAAGAAGCTCCAGGAGGCGGTGAAGAACATCAAGATCACCGCCACGCTGAACGGCGTCGAGGAGAAGGACTCCACGCACGCCGAGGCTTCCATCTCGATCAAGATGGAGGGCGTGCCGGACGAGTTCAAGGACATGATGAAGGGCGTGGACGACAACACCAAGATCCCCTTCCTCAAGACCGACGACGGCTGGGTCGCCTGCGAGAAGAAGTGACCTGAGCCAACGAGGACGGCCCGCCTTCCAGCGGGCCGGTTTGGCGGGTGAGGGGGGGTTTGAAACCAGGGTCGGGCGGGGGGGCGGGCGGGGGTGGCGTGACGCCGTCGGCGAGCCTGCGGGTGGTCAGCAGGAACGCGGTGTGCCCGATCATCCGGTGCTCCGGGCGCACCGCGAGACCCACCACGTGCCACGGGCGGACGAGGGTCTCCCAGGCGTGCGGCTCGGTCCAGTGCTGCTGCTCCCGGATCGCCTCGGTGACCTTCGACAGCTGTGTGGTGGTGGCCACGTACACCACCAGCACGCCGCCCGGGATGAGGCTGCGGGCCACGGCCGGCAGCACGTCCCACGGCGCGAGCATGTCCAGCACCACCCGGTCCACCTCGCCCTCGTGGTCGACCACGTCACCGACCGTGAGCGACCAGTTACCAGGACGTTCGCCGAAGAACTGGTCGACGTTGCGGATCGCGTGATCGGCGTGGTCCTGGCGCACCTCGTAAGACGTGACGCTGCCCTTCTCCCCCACCGCGCGCAGCAACGAGCACGTAAGGGCACCCGACCCGGCACCTGCCTCCAGCACACGCGCGCCGGGGAACACGTCCCCGTACATCACGATCTGCGCGGCGTCCTTGGGGTAGATCACCTGCGCCCCACGGGGCATGGACAGCACGTAGTCGGACAACAACGGCCGCAACGCCAGGAACGACGTGCCGCCGACCGACGCGACAACCGAACCCTCCGGCTGTCCGATCAAGTTGTCGTGCGACAACGCACCACGGTGCGTGTGGTACTCCTTGCCCGGTTCGAGCACGATGGTGTAGTGCCGTCCCTTCGGGTCGGTCAACTGCACCCGGTCTCCGGGCTGGAACGGACCACTGGCGGTGCTCACCGCGGGGAACCTCCTGAAAAGACCTGCGAACGACAGCGCACGATGGTCGCAGAAGGCCCGGCGGCCCAGCTCAGCGGCCTCGTTCCGCACGCACACCGGACACCATGAGCACCAGCCCGGCGACCGTGAACGCGATCGCGGCGGGCAGCTGCGCCCACGTCGGCAGGTGCATCGCCACGAACCAGCTCTTGCTGTCCACGTCCAGCGCGAGCAGCACCAACGGCACCAGCCCCTGCGGCACCATCAGGATGACCCCGAGCACCTCTCGCATCACTTCCCCCTCCCGGCGGCCTGTACGGTCGCCTCCTTCGCCGTGTAGTAGACGGGCCAGCCGAGCAGCCAGATGATGCCCACGCCCGTCATCCCCGACATCTGCCCCCACAGCACCTGTGTGCGTTCCGGCGTGGCCACGACGAACATCAACAGCAGCATCACGGCACACGCGATGGCCCAGGCGAGCAGGAACTTGAACCACTCCCGCCACTCGTGACGCACCCGTGCGACGCCGTGTTTGGGCGGTTTGACCGGCGGCGGACCGCCCGCGAACCGGTGGGCGAACCGCTGGTCAGCCCAGCGCAGCATGCTGTGCCCGAACGCGATGCTGACCCCCAGGTAGATCGCGGCGAGCCCGTGCGCCGTCTTCGCCTCACCCCCCGAACGCAAGTCGAAGACGGTCGCCACCAGCAGCACCACGTCCACCAGCGGCGTGCACACCAACAACACCGTGCCCACCTTCGGCAGCCTCAGCACGTACCGCGCGACCAACCCCGCGCCGAGCACGACCCAGAAGCCGATCTCACACGCCACGATGAGCACCACCAACGGTTCAGCCACGACACGAATCGTGCTGGTGGGAGCGGGTCGGCCGCGTCGGCGGGCGGACCGACCGGCGGTCATCACTTCGTAGGACGACCACGGCGGCCCGAGTGTGCTGTGATTCCGGGGTGAAGTTCCGCCCGACGAACCGCGAGCTGCTGATCGCGGTCGGCTTCTTCGCCCTCGGGATGCTCATCTACCAGCTGAAACTGGACCTGGTGTTCGGCGGGGACGACCAGCCGACGCCGATCGGGACGCGGCTGGCGATCCTGGCCGTGGCGTGCGTCGGGACGGCACTCCGGCGCAGCGCACCGGCGGTCGCGCTGGTCCTGGTCGTGGCCGCGGCGCTGGTGGACCTGACGCGCGGGCTCAGCCTGCCGGTGGTCATGACGTTCGTGGACGTGCTGTTCGTGGTGACGCTGGACGCCCCGCGCCGTGTGCAACGCACGGTGATCGGTGCGGTCGCGGTCGCCACGCTCGGGTTGACGGTGACCGTGGCGACGATCTTCGACTGGCGGCAGTCGCTCTACGCCGGGTTGCAGATGTTCTCGCTGGTCTGCGTGCCGGTGTGGTGGGCGTCGAACATCCGCCAGCACCGGGAGAGCGCGGAGCAGGTGACCCGGATCGCGGAGCTGGACCGGCGGGCGGCGGTGGACGCGGAGCGCAACCGGATGGCCCGCGACCTGCACGACGTGATCGCCGGACACCTGTCCGCGATCGCGATCCAGTCCGAGGCGGTGCTGTCCATGCCCGCCGATTCGGAGACGGTGCGGACGGTGCTCAAGTCCGTGCGGGAGAACAGCGTGCGGTCGCTCGCCGAGATGCGCACCATGATCGACGTGCTGCGGGCCGACGACCCGGTGGACGAGCCGGTCGCGGTGCGGCTGGAAGACGCGGAACGGCTGGTCGAGTCGGCGCGCGCGGGCGGGCTGGAGGTGGCGTTCACCATGGGCGACGTACACGGGCTGCCGGTCGCGGTGAACGTCGCCGCGTACCGGATCCTCCAGGAGGCGCTGACCAACGCGCTCAAACACGGTTCGGCGGCGTCGGTGCGGGTGGAACGGCAGGTAAGGCGGCTCGTGGTGGTCGTGCGGAACGTCGCACGCGAGAGTCCACAGGGATCGGGAACGGGGTTGGTGAGCATGGCGGAGCGCGCGCACGCGGTCCGTGGGACGTTCAGCGCGGGCCGACGGGGCGGCGACTGGCTGGTGCGGGCGGAGCTGCCGCTGTGACGACGGTGCTGTTAGCGCTCTCCTGGTGGCTGGTGCGGCGCGAG
>CBHFOL010000419.1:0-6705 GCA_965995405.1 uncultured Saccharothrix sp. | reverse complement strand
CGATCGCGGTGCGCAACAGCAACCATCCCGAGGCAGGCGTGGTGTTCTTCACGCGCCCCGAGATGGCGGCCTGGCTGAAGGGGGTCAAGGCCGGCGAGTTCGACGACCTGACCTGAGCTGTCGGGGGACCACACCGGTCCCCCGACTCAGCCGCAGCCGCCCGCGTGACCCGCCTCGGCAGACGCGCTCTCGTCCGGCCCCGAAGGCAACGCAGCCGCCGGCGCGAGCTTGGACCGCACGTGCGCCACGAAGTCCGGCAGCCGGTCGATGCCCCAGAACCGCGTGAACCGGTGCACGAAGAACGGCACGCCGAACACGCCGTCCCGGCACACGTCCATCAGCAGTTCGACGCCCTGCGCCCGCAACTCCGGATCCTCCGACGCGTTCGACACCTCGTCGGCATCCAACCCCAGCCGCACCGCGATGTCCGCGATAGTCGCCCGGTCACAGATGTTCAAGCCGTGCTGCCACCGCGCCGAACACACCTCGGCGATGTACTCCCGACCCAAACCGGCCTTCAACGCCACCAGGTAGCCCAGGTGCGGAATCTCCCACACCGGCTCACGGTCCACCGGCCACTTCACCGACAGCCCACGCGCGCCGGCCAGCCGGGCCACGTCCTGGAGGATGTACAGGTGCTTGGCGCGGGACATCGCAACGTACGGGAACTGCTCGCCGCGTTCCCGCAACGCTTCATCGTTGCGGGCGTCCGGCTCCCAGAACGGGGCCCAGTCGATCGCGTCGGCGACCTCCGGCGCGTCGCGCAGCAGGTCGTGGAACGCCAGCCAGGAATACGGGCTGCGCAACGAGAAGTAGAACTTCGGGTGCTTGCTCATCAGATCACCAGACCGCCGTCGACGCCGAACACCTGGCCCGTGACGTAGGAAGCGTTGTCCGACACCAGGAACGACACCAGGTCGGCGACCTCCTCGGGCTTCCCGAAGCGCCCCAACGGGATCTGCGCGGTCATCTTCGCCGCGAAGTCGTCACCGAGCCCGGCCACCATGTCCGTCGCGATGAAGCCCGGCGCGACCGCGTTGACCCGGATGCCGTACTTGCCGACCTCCTTGGCCAACGCCTTGCTGAACCCGATGATCCCGGCCTTGGACGCGGAGTAGTTGGTCTGCGCGGCGTTCCCGTACACGCCGGCGACCGACGACAGGGTGACCAGCGTGCCCGCCTTGCGCTTCATCATGGCGAACGTGGCGGCCTTGCACACGTGGAACGTGCCGTCCAGGTTGACCCGGAGCACGCGCTGCCAGTCGTCCTCTTTCAGCAGCACCAACGGGTTGTCCCGCACGATGCCCGCACACGACACCACCGCGTGCAGCGGCCCGAGCTCGGCCTCGGCCTCCTTGACGAACCGGTCCACCGCCCGCTTCTCCGCCACGTCGACCTGCGCGATGAACACGGCGGCACCGGCCTCGGCGGCTTCCTTCGCCACCACGTCGGCCGCGTCCTTGTTGGCCTGGTAGCAGAACGCCACGTCGTAGCCGTCCCGGGCGAGCCGGGTCACCACCTGGTGCCCGATGCCCCGGGAACCGCCGGTCACCAATGCGACGCGCCTCATGCCACTCCTCCCGGACGCAGCACCTCGACGCCGCGCCGTGCCATCGTGAACGAACCGATCTCCAGCACCTTGCGCCCGTCGACCAGGCTGTGGCCGGCCAGGATCGCCGCGTCCGACACCTCGCGCACCAGCTCCACGTGGTGCTCGACCACGTCGCCGGGGAACACCTCGGCGTGCAGCACCACGTCCCGGATGCCGGTGATCAGCTCCACCTTGTCCGCCAGCACGTCCGGGTTCGGGTTCTCCCAGCGGGTCAGCAGCACCGCCGACTGAGCCCACGACTCCAGCAGCAGCCCGATCGGGTAGGCGTCCTCGTCTTCCTTTTCGTAACAGGACTCCCGGCCGCTCACGGCCTTCACCGTCACGATGCTCCGACCGACGTCCACTTCGGACACCCGGTCCACGAGCAGCACCGGGTAGCGGTGCGGGATGATCCGCCGGATCTCCGACAGCCCGATCACGCCGCACCTCCGAGCCGGAGCTTGAACTCCGCCACCGGGCCCGCCGCGGTGGACACCTTGGCGGCACACCGCACCTGGTCCTCCTCGTGGGTCAGCACGGTCTCGATCGCCAACTCGTCACCGGGGAACACCGGGTGCAGGAACTTGGCCCGGTCCATCGCCACGACCCGCAGGCCGGGCAGCTGCTCCCGCAGCACCGCCCGCACGTGCTCCACCACGAACAACCCCGGCAGGATGGGAAATCCGGGGTAGTGCCCGGCGAACACGGGGTCCGCCGGGTCCACGTACACGCTCGTCATGGCAGTTCCAGCACGGTGCAACCCACGGTGCCGTCCTGCTCCACCCCGGTGACCAGGCCGTACCCGGACCGGCCGGACGCGACCGCAGCCGCGAGCTGGAAACCCGCCGCCGCGGCCGACGTGTCGCCGACCAGCGGCGCGCACCGGATCCACTCGGGCGTACGCCCCAACGCCTCCACCACGGCGGCCTCCTCGGCCCCGTCGGTGGACACGAACCCGATCTCGTCGCGGTCGATCCCGACCTGTGCCAACGCCGAACGCACGCAGTCGGTCAGCGCACGTCCCGCACCGCCGGTCTCGAAGAACCCCCGGAACCGGGTGGTGACCGGACGGGCGAGCACCGGACGGCCGGCCGCCGTAGCAGCGGACTCGGCTTCCAGCAGGAACACCGCCCCGCCTTCGCCGAGCGGCGCGGCCGTGCCCTCACTCCCCCGCCACTCCAGCCAGGCGCGTTGCACCGAGTACTCCTCGGCCGCGCCGACCAGCACCCGGTCGCAGTGCCCACCGCGCAACAGCCGCGTGGCGTAGCTCAACGCGAGCAGACCGGTCAGCGCACCGCCCGCGATGGTCGTGTTGGGGCCCTTGATCTTGTGCCAGATCGCGCTCTGCCCGGCGGCCCGGTTCATCACCGTGTTCGGGAACAGCGCGGGATCGACGTGGTAGGGCTTCTCACCGGTCAACGCGTCCCGGGTGAAGTCCATGATGGACTGGACGCTGCCCGACCCGGTGCCCAGCACCACGCCGACCCGGTCCGGCTGCTCCAGCAACTCCGGCCCGCACGCCTCCAGGAGCTGCCCGACCGTGCTCACGGCCAACGCCGTGACCCGGTCCATCGACCGGGTCCCCTTGCGCCCCAACGCCTGCTGCGCGCTGAAGTCGGGCACCAGGGCGGCCGAGTCGAACGGCCCGTCGGACGGGGCGAGCGCCGAGACGCCCGCCCGGATCCCGTCGGCGAACGCGGACGCGCCCACCCCGAACGGCGAGACCGCCGACCACGACGAGAAGACCAGAGTGTCCACAGTGGACTCAACAGCTGCTGTCACGACACACCCCGACCCGAAAGCGATCCCGCCTTGCCGGTGATGGCGCCGATGAGCCGCTCGTCGAAGTCGACCAGGCTCCAGTCCTTGCGGTTCTCGATGACCGCCCAGCCGTGGGTGATCTTGCCGGTGGCGGTCTGCACCAGCACGCCGTCACGCAGCACGTAGCAGTCCATGCGGGCGGTGAAGGTGAACTTCTTGAAGACCTCCTCCACGGTGAACACCGTGTAGAGCGTCTCCTCCATGTTGGCCTCGTCGGTGAACGTGATCCGCGAGTGCGGCACCACCGGGATCCAGTTCTGCTCGTCCAGCAGCGTCTTGATGGACGCGCCCCGGTCCTCCACGAACAGGTCCAGGATCTCCTCCATCTGCCGCAGGTAGCCCGACATCTGGACGCGCTCGGTGAAGTGGCAGTAGAAGTACGGGATCCGCCACGCCCAGGCGAACGCGTTGCGCCCGGCGGTGAGCAGGTCCAGCGGGTCCGCGTCGCCGACGACGATCGGGTCGGCCGCCGCGCCCGAGATCCGCTCCACCACGTGCGGCGCGAGCTCGGCGGGCACCGGCTCGGCGTCGAAGCCGTGCGGGTCGAGCCGGAACGACACGGAGACCTTGGACTTGACCGCCTTCACGGTCTTGCCGTCCCGCTCCACGGTCAGCTCCACGAGCAGCTTCAGCGGCCCCTCGCCGTCGACCCGCTTCACCGTGGCCTGCGCCAGGTCGTCGATGTGGAACGCGGTGAGGATCTTGGTGTCCAGGTCGGTGATGTCGGTGCACAGCCCGAACCGCTCGTAGAGCTGCCCGGCCGGGAACCCGCTCTGCCGCAGGTGGTCCAGCACGGCCTCTTCGACCATGTAGTTGACGTGCTTGAAGCCGATCCAGGTGCAGATGTTGGAGCCCTCGTAGCGGGGCCGCAGCGAAACGGTGGTCGTCGTCACGTCAACTCCAGGCTGTCATCGAAGAAGTCGCGGACCAACGCCGCGAGCCGGTCGGGCTGTTCGATCATCGGGAAGTGCCCGCACCCGTCCAGGAGCTCGAACCTGGCCCGTGGCAACGCTTTCGCCAGCGCGCGGCCGTCGTCGGGGCGGGCCGCGACGTCGTCCACGCCGCTGATCACCAGCACCGGCGCGGCGACGGCGGCGAGGTCCAGGAACGGGGTGCGGAGGTAGGTCTCGAACCACCGCGTCCAGCCGTAGGGGCCGACGTGGTCGCGCATCGACCTGGCCAGCCACTCGCGGTGGTTCTCCGCGAAGCGGGCGGTGTCGCCGACCCGCAGCGCCTCGGTGAAGGTGCGGTGGAAGTCGTTGAGGTAGTAGGAGATCGTCGGCCAGTCGAAATCGGCGGGCTCCGGCCGGTAGAACGGGCACAGCAGCACGGTGGGCCGGGGCCGGACGCGCCGGTCCGCGTACGCCGCCAGCAGCAGGTTCGCCGCCATCGAGTGCGCCACCACCACGTCGTGGCCGTCCCACACGGCGTCCACCACGTACCGGCCGGGGTCGGGCTGGTGCGCCCACGCCGGGTCGGCCATGCCGTGCCACGGCAGTTCCGGCGTGGTGGCCGCGTACCGGTCGGGCAGCGCGGCGGCGATCGGGTCCCACACCGCCGCCTTGCCCGCCAGGCCGTGCAGGAACAGCGCCCGTGCCATCAGACCGCGTCCCGGTACCGGCCCAGGATCAGCACCGCGTTGTTGCCCGCGAACGCCAGCGCGTTGTTCTGCACGACGTCCAGCGCCGCTTCGCGCGCCTCGTTCGGCACGCAGTCCACGCCGCACTCCGGGTCGGTCTCGTGGTGGTTGATCGTGGGCGGGATGAAGCCCTCCTGGATCGCCAGCGCACAGGCAGCCGACGCCAGCGCGCTCGCCGCGCCCATCGAGTGGCCCAGCATCGACTTGATGGACACCACCGGGGGCGGGGTCTCGAACACCTGCCGGATCGCGCCGGACTCGGTGACGTCGTTGGCCTTCGTTCCGGTGCCGTGCGCGGAGATGAAGTCCACGTCCTCCGGCTTCACGCCCGCGTTGCGGTGCGCCAGCTCGATGCACCGGGCCAGCGAATCGCGGTCCGGGGCGACCGGGTGGTTGGCGTCGCAGTTCAGGCCGTAGCCCAGCACCTCGGCGTAGATCCGCGCGCCGCGCGCCAGCGCCGACTCCAGCGACTCCATCACCAGGATGCCCGCGCCCTCGCCGGTCAGGATGCCCTTGCGGTCCTTCTCGAACGGCTGGCACACCTCCGGCGCGATGGTGCCGAGCCGGTAGAAGCCGGTGAACGTCTTGCGGCACACCGCGTCCGCGCCGCCGCACAGCGCCACGTCGATCTCGCCCTCGCGGATGGCGTCGAAGCCGTTGCCGATGGCGTAGTTGCCCGCCGCGCACGCCGTCGGGATGGTCACCGCCTCGACGTCGGTCAGCTCCAGCTCGCGCACCACGCTGGACGACAGCCGGCCGGCCGTCGACCGCCGCGCCACCACCGGGTCCAGCGACTCCGGCCCGGTCGCCAACTGCTGGGCGGTCAGGTTGTCGAGATCGCAGGACTCGGCGTCGGTCGTGCCGACCGACACCAGCGCCCGCTTGCCGCGCAGCTCGTCCAGGGTCATCGCCGCGTCGGCCACCGCCATCCGGGCCGCCGCCGCCGAGAACTGGCTGGCGCGGCCCAGGTCCGCCGGGTCCACCCGCTCCAGCCACGCCGCCGGGTCGAAGTCGGTGACCTCGCAGCCGTTGGCGTGGCTGAAGCCCGTGGTGTCGAACGACGTGATCGGCTTGACGCCGCTGCGGCCCGAACGCAGGCCCGCCAGGAACTCGGTGACGCCGATGCCGATGCTGGTGACCACGCCCAGTCCCGTGATCACCACCCGGCGCGGCTGCCGCCCTCCGTCGCGCATCGTGTCCTCCAAGTGCCCGAGTCGGCCGGGCTACTTGGCGGCCTGGGCTTCGGCCACGACCTCGACGACGCCTTCGAGGTTGACCATCCGGGTCAGCTCGGCCTGGTCGATCTCGACGCCGAAGGTGCGCTCCAGGGCGGACAGGATCTCGATGGCGCCCAGCGAGTCGGCGTCGTGGTCCTCCTTGAAGAGGCTGGTGTCGGTCATCTCCTCGGGGTCGATTTCGAGGATTTCCGACACGATCTCCTTGATCTTGGCCTTGCCCTCGGCGTCGATCCGCACCGAACTGGTCACCTTGGCCTCCAAGCACACGGGTTTCCGCTTCCTTTCCCAGCGTGCTTTCCGGCGCTATATCCGGCCTATGCGCCGTCCTATACGGCGACCCGCCGGGGCCCCTGGAGCACCGGGTCGCCGGTCAGGATCGCCAGGTGCACCTCGCGCAGCAGCGAGCCGGGGTCGAT
>CBHFOL010000418.1:0-6707 GCA_965995405.1 uncultured Saccharothrix sp. | reverse complement strand
GAAGCTTAGCTCGTTCGTTTTCGCGGTGTCAAATCGGCCGTTTCGGCTTCTCGGCATCCGCGACAAACTCGCTTCGCATTCAGTTTGCTTGTGTTTCCCGGAAGCGAGGCAGCCGTGTAGGTTGCTTATTCGTTTTCGGGGTGTCGACGCCGCAACACTCTACCCGGCCCGATTCGCGGTGTCAACCGCTCGTTCCGGGGTCTTGCTGGCGACTCGACAAAAGTTACTCATGGACTGATCAGAAGTCAAATCGCCTGGTCAGCGGGCTGCCGGAGCGGCACGGCGACCTGCGGACCGGGCGGCGGGGCCTGGACCGGACGCGGGCGCAGCCACAGCGAGATGGTCCGCAGCCCCGCCATCGCGGTCACGATCTGCTCCGGCGACGCCGCCTCGCGGGTCGCCACCGGCACCAGGTCGTAGCCCCAGATCCGGAATTCCTTCAAGACCGTGACCGGATCGTCGCCGAGGCTCTCCGTCGCGGACGCGGAGAACTCCAGGAACACGTGCGGCCGATCCCGGCGCAGCAGGCGCACCAGTCCGGCCAGCGCGCGGTGCCCACGTCCGGGCGCGTCCACCCGGACGACGGACAGCTTCATGCCGTGCAACGCGGGCACGGCCTCCAGCTCCTTGTCCAACCGTGCCGAACGGACCTTGGCGGCATCCTCCGGCGCGTCGGCCGGCAGCGGTGCCACCGACACCCCGCCGGTCAGCGCGGGCTGGGTGGCCAGTTCGCCCACGCTCTCCCAGGCGGCGGCGTCCACGACGACGAGTCGGTCCGCGATCCGTTCGGGCAGGTTGACCTCGACGTTGTGCCGCAGCAGCTCACGTGCGGACGGGCACGGCTCGACCGCGACCACGGCACCGCCGGTGCCGAACCGGCTGAGCATCCGCACGGTCTGGTACCCCACGTACGCGCCGACGTCGAGGAAGATCCCGTCGGGCTCCACCACGGAGTCGATCAGCTCGGACAGCTCCGGCTCCCACACGCCGTTGCTGGACAGCATCGGCAGCATGAACGCGTCGTCGGACGGCAGTCGCAGCAGCCCCACCTCGGTCAGCACGAGGGAACTGCGCACCTCCGGCACGGTCTCGCTGTGCCGTTCGTGCTCGCGCACCACGACCCGGCGCAGCGCGTCGGCGGTCTGCTGGGCCTGGTCGGCCGCGCGCATCCCGACGTCGAGCCTGGTGTCGCGGTCACGCAGCACCTCGACGACCTTGGACTCCAGCGTGTCGATCCGGTCCAACGTCCGTTCCAACGCGACCGTGAGCTTGTCGATGCGCTGCGCCAACGCCTCCCCGGACTTGGCGCGTTTGGCGGCTTCGGCGACGACCGCGTCCTCGATCTCGCGCAGCCGACGGCCCTGGCCCGCCATGTCGGCACGAACCCGCACCACGCCGTCGTCCAGGCCGAGAACCTGGCCGGACAGCTGGTTCTGGCGTTCCAGGTGCTGCTCGATCTCGGACCGCAGCACTTCCAGTTCACCGTGGCCGATGCCGGTGGACAGGTCGTCCTGTCGGTGTACCAGTTCGGACACCGTGCGCTCGACGCCGTCCACAAGGGATGTAAGGACGTCGCGCATGTGGTTGTCGTAGTGGTCGAGTACACGCAGGACCATCTTGCGCAGCTGCGGTGCCATGGGCGTGCGGCTGGCGACGCCGACGTCGGGTTGCCTCAACAGGGCGTGCTTCGCCGAGTGGAGCGCCTTCAACGGGTCGTCGGCCGGGCTCGGGTTCGCGGCGGCACGGCGGGAGCGCCACGAGCGGTACGCGTGTTCGACGCGTTCGCGCATCATGTCGCCGATACGGGTGACAGTGCGGCTGTCGAGTCGTTCCCGGCCCTTCACTCCTATGGCGCGTGCCGCGGGCAGGTCGTCGGCGAGCGCGCGCAGCAGCTTCACGGCGGCCTGGACGTCCGGTTCGGCCCCTTGGCGGCATGGCACGAAGATCACCGACTGCTTGTCGAACAGCTCGGTGACCGGCCCGTGGTCGGGCGTGAGGAGGGGGACGCCGCGCGCGGCGTGGGCGGCGAGGTCGGCGGTGATCCGGTCGCCCCGGCCCCGGTGCAGCGAGATCAGGCAGTCCACGGGGCCGAGTTCGGCGACGAGTTCGACGCGCGGGTCGGCGGCGGTGGCGAGGCGGAGCCGTTCGGCGGCTTCGGGGTGTTCGGCCGCGCCGGTCACGGCGATGCGCAGGGTCACGTCGGTGCGGTCGTTGAACGCGCCGAGGAACGCGGAGACCGCGCCGATGACGTTGCCGTCGCGGTCGATCGCGTGGTCGGCGAGCGTCCCGAATATCACCCCGTCGTGGGATACGTGCTCGTAGGCGTCGTGTTCGGCGACCGGCAGCGGCAGGACGCGGACGACGGGGCCGCCCTTGCGTTCCACGGCCTGCCGGGTGCTGTCGGAGGGCACCCAGAGTTCGTCGGTGTCCGGCGCGGGGCCGGCGTCGAGCCGGTAGTCGACCACGAACCGGCCGGCCGGCACCGGGGTGGTCTGCCCGACGCGCACCACGACCGGGTAGCCGGTGGTGGTGGACATCGGCAGGCCGGAGGCGCGTGCGGCGGCCTGGAGCAGTTCGGCGTGCGGGCCGGCTCCGACGACGGACACGCCGAGCTGGTCGAGCAGCACGGGCGCGTCGGCGGGTGAGCTGGGCACGGCGGGCACCGGGAGGCGTCCGCCGGCGACTCCCGCGCCCGCGCACCAGTCGCGGAACGCCGGGCCGTCCGCGCCGAACGGGTCGGGGAACTGCTCGCGCAGCGCCCGGTCGCCGCGCCAGAGTGCGGCGGCCCAGCGGGTGCTGCCGGGCAGGCCGGGCGCGGGTTCGCAGGCCCAGGCGAGGAAGCCGGCACCGCCGTCCGGGCCGAACGCGGGCGGCGGGAACGGCGTGGGCACGTGCGTCCCGTTCACCTGTCCGTCCACAGTGGACTTGGCGTGCGCGAAGTGGGTCGGCTCGAACACCGAGCCGGGGGTGGCGCGGGCGGCGTCCCGGTAGTCGGCGCGCAGCTCGTCCGGGATGGGCGTGCCGTCGACGAGTTGGCCGAAGCCGTAGCGGACGGGCACCGGGGTGTAGCCGCGGCGCACCAGTTCGGCGCGGTAGGTGGTGCAGAGCTCGGCGAGTTCCGGGTGCTCGGACAGCAGCACGCGCGGCCGGTCGGCGAACGCGGCGTTCAGCAGCCACGGGCGTCCCGGGTCGAAGCCCTCGAAGTGGACGGTGCGCAGCGGCTCGCCGAGCACGGTGAGCGTGCCGTCGTCCAGGCGGTGCAGTTCGCGCTGGCTCGCGTTCCACGCGGACAGGCCGATCGTGGCGTCCCGCAGCACGTCCAGGCTGACCAGCGCGGGAGCCATGTCCAGCACGGCCTTGGTGGCGTCCGGGGTGCGCCGCAGCTGTTCCTCCAGGGACCGGAGGAACGGTTCCGCGCCGGGCGCGACGACCAGGAAGCCCGGGTCGAACACACCGGTCTCCAGCAGTTCGGTCGGCGTCGGGCGCAGGCCGTCGTCGGGCAGCGAGCGCAGCGCCCTCGGCAGCAGGACCAGCGGCCCGCGCCGGACGGCGTCCAGCACCTGGTCGGAGACGGAGGCGAGCACCTGCACCCACGGGTCCAGGTACAGCACCGGGATGCCCTGGCCGAGCAGTTGCTCCAGCAGCCGGGGCCGGAGCAGGCCGCACAGCTCGCGGGCGGTGCAGCCGGTGGCGAGCTCGGCCAGTTCCTCGGGGCGGATCCCGAGGTCGGCGGGCGTCACCAGGCCGGGGCCGGAGTGTTCCGGCAGGGCGTCCACCAGCAGCGCGACGAACCGCGCCTGCGGGTGGTTGGCCAGGAAGGAGCCGGACAGCACCTTCACCGCGGGCAGTTCGGCGGCCGTGGCCACCGTGCACGCGATCAGTGTGGGACGGGCTTCCGGGTTCACGGGCACCTCGGTCACGGTGTGCAAACCTAGCTTCTCCGAATGCCCGGTGTGGACCACCCGCACGGGTTGTTCCTTCACAGGACCGGTAGGAGGGTTCGGAGCTCGTAAGGCGTGACGCTGCGCCGGTACGCGTCCCACTCCGTGCGTTTGTTCCGCAGGAAGAAGTCGTACACGTGTTCGCCCAGCGCCTCGGGCAGCAGTTCGGAGTTCTCCATCTCGGCCAGCGCCTCACCCAGGTTCTGCGGCAGGTTGTCGTACCCGGCGGCACGGCGTTCGCGGTCGGTCAGCGACCACACGTCGTCCTCGGCGGGCGGCGGCAGCTCGTAGCCCTTCTCCACGCCCTTGAGGCCGGCGGCGAGGATCACCGCGTACGCCAGGTACGGGTTGCACGCCGAGTCCAGCGACCGGATCTCCACCCGGCGGGACGACGACTTGCCCGGCGAGTACATCGGGACGCGCACCAGCGCGGAGCGGTTCGCGTGGCCCCAACAGACCGCCGTGGGCGCTTCACCGCCGACGATGAGCCGTTTGTACGAGTTGACCCACTGGTTGGTGACGCCGGAGATCTCGCGTGCGTGCTTCAGGAGGCCCGCGACGAACGCCTTACCGGTCTCGGAGAGCTGGTAGGGGTCCTCGGCGTCGTAGAACGCGTTGCGGTCGCCCTCGAACAGGCTGACGTGCGTGTGCATACCGGAGCCGGGCTGTTCGGAGAACGGCTTGGGCATGAAGCTCGCCCTTACGCCCTGCGTGATCGCCACCTCGCGCACGACGTACCGGAACGTCATCACGTTGTCCGCCATGGTCAGGGCGTCGGCGTAGCGCAGGTCGATCTCCTGCTGGCCGGGCGCGCCCTCGTGGTGGCTGAACTCCACCGAGATGCCCATCGCCTCCAGCGCCTCGATGGCGTGCCGGCGGAAGTGCGTGGCCGTCTCGTGGCTGGTCTGGTCGAAGAAGCCGCCGTTGTCCGCCGGGACGGGCTCGCTGCCGTCCTCCGGGAGGCTCTTGAGGAGGAAGAACTCCATCTCCGGGTGCACGTAGCAGGTGAAACCGGCCTCGCTGGCCTTGGCGAGGGTGCGCCGCAGGACGTGCCTCGGGTCGGCCCACGACGGGGAGCCGTCGGGCATCGCGATGTCGCAGAACATGCGTGCCGAGTAGTTCGCGCCGTCCGGGGTCTGCCACGGCAGGACCTGGAAGGTGGACGGGTCGGGCTTGGCCACCATGTCCGACTCGTAGACCCGCGCGAAGCCCTCGATGGCCGAGCCGTCGAAGCCGATGCCCTCGCTGAAGGCGCCCTCCAGCTCGGCGGGCGCCACCGCGACGGACTTGAGGAAGCCCAGCACGTCGGTGAACCAGAGCCGGACGAACCGGATGTCCCGTTCCTCAAGGGTGCGGAGCACGAACTCCTGCTGGCGGTTCATGGCACGCAGCCTAGGTAAAGCTCGTTACCGGTGCGTTGCCGACTCGCGGGAAAACCCGTACCGGCAGGTCACGCTGTCGTTGCCGGGTTGTTGTCCGGGTTGTCGCCCGGATTGAGGAAGTTCTCAGGTCGGTGGTCCTACGATCCGTGACATGTCCCGTCGCCGCGTCCTGGTAGGCGCGCTCGCACTGCTCCTGGCCGGCTGCACCTCGTCGTCCGGTGACCTGCCCGCAGGCGCCGACCTGCTGGGCAAGGCCTCCGCCGCCATGCGCTCGGTGACCAGCACACACTTCACCGTCAAGGTCGACGGCGAGCTGCCCGGCGTGACGGTGAAGGACGCCGAGGGCGACCTGAACTCGAAGGGCGAGTCGAAGGGTCGGGCCAAGGTCGAGCAGTTCGGCCAGTTGATCGAGGTGGAGTACGTCCTGGTGGAGAAGGACCTCTACTTCAAGGGCCCGACCGGCGGGTTCACCCGGCTGCCCGCCGCGCTGGCCGGCCAGGTGTACGACCCGACGGCGATCCTGAACCCGGACAAGGGCGTCGCGAAGGTGCTGTCCGACGCGAAGGACGCGAAGACGGTGAGCTCCGCCGGCGGGGCGAGCGTGGTCGAGGCGACCGTGCCGAAGGGTGTCGTGGCCGGGTTGGTGCCGGGGATCGACGCGGACGTGAAGGCGAAGCTGTCGTTGCGGGACGACAAGCTGACAGACGCGGTGTTCGAGCTGCCCAGCGGGGCGAAGGTGCTGATCGGGCTGACCGACTTCAACAAGTCGTTCACCGTCACCAAGCCGGCGTGAGTTCCCGTCGGCTGGCGATCGGGGCCGGTGCGCTCGCGGTCCTGCTCGGTGCGCTCGACGCGTACGTCGTGGTCGGGGTGCTCGTCGACATGGTGCGCGACCTCGGCATCCCGGTGAACCACCTGGAGCGCGCGACGCCCGTGGTGACCGGGTACCTGCTCGGGTACGTGGCCGGGATGCCGTTGCTCGGGCAGTTGTCGGACCGGTTCGGGCGGCGGTTGGTGCTGCACCTGTGCCTGGCCGGGTTCGCGGTCGGGTCGGTGGTCACGGCGCTGGCGGGCGACCTGACGTTGCTGGTCGTCGGCCGGGTCGTGCAGGGGTTGGCCGGTGGTGCGCTGCTGCCGGTGACCATGGCGCTGGTCGGTGACCTGTGGGATCCGCGGCGGCGGGCCGGTGCGCTGGGTGTCGTGGGGGCGGCGCAGGAGTTGGGCAGCGTGCTGGGCACGTTGTACGGCGTCGGGGTGACGTCGCTGTTCAACGCCTGGTCGGTGTTCGAGTCGCTGGAGCCGCAGAGCTGGCGGTGGGTGTTCTGGGTGAACCTGCCGTTGGCTTTCGTCGCGATGGCGGTGGTGCAGCGGACCGTGCCGGGTG
>CBHFOL010000417.1:0-6748 GCA_965995405.1 uncultured Saccharothrix sp. | reverse complement strand
CCGCGGCCGGTGCCGCCCCCACCTCCCGACCCCCTGTGGGGGCTCCGGGCGTGGGGTGTGGGGGGGGGGGGGGGTGGTCCCGCCGCCCCGACCACGATGATCACCGATCGGGTGATCATCGGCTAGGAGCGGCGCAACCCCACCACCTGGAGTGCGATGAACCCCAGCACCGCGACCGCCTGGGCGACGATCACGAACACGCCCAAGCCGGTCACCGGGAACCAGCCCGCGAACGCGGTGAGGAAACTGTCCACCACCCACACGAAATTGCCGATCACCACGACGCCGACCAGCGGCCGGATCGGTTTCACGCCGAGCGTGAAAACACCGATTCCGTAGGCGACGAGGAATGCGCCCAGCCCGAGCACCAGGCCGCGCGGCAATCCGAGCGGCGCGTCGATCAGCAGGGCCAGTACGCCCAATCCGCCTGAGGCGACGCCGTCGAGCTTGAGTGCGAAGCGGAGCAGACCGTCATTGCGAACCTGAGTTGTCGTCATGACCCAGAAGCTATGGCCGGTTCCGCTGCCGACACGACGTCAAACACTGCCAACGGCTGCCAGTTCCGCGTCCACGACCTGTGGTTTCCACCGCGACTCCGCCCACAGACCGGCTCACGTCGCAGGAAGGCCGCGCTCCGGGATCCGGCTCGGTTCAGTCCGCGAACTGGGCGGACAGGTCGGCGGCGACCAGTTTCGCGCCCGCGTTCTGCCAATTGTGCAAGGTGCGTTCCGGCACCTGGTTGACGAACCACGCCAGGGCTTTCCGTGCTTCCGGATCGAGGTCTTCCCGCTTGGTCCGCCGCGAGTACGGACGAATACCCACCACGTAGTAGAAGTACAGCGCGTTGTAATGCCGCCACTCGTCACTGGTGCCGAACCCGCCCTCACGCGGCTTGAGCCGGACAATGCTTTCCAGCAGCAGCGACTTCAGTTCCGCCGCGCGTTCCAACGGCTGGTCCGCCGCACCCCGGGCCGCCAGCCGCCGGTCGATCTCCGGCAGCCGGGTCAGCGGGCTCGCGACCAGCTTGGCCAGGTCGCCGTAGCTACTCAGCGCCCGCCGCGTAAGCTTTACAAAGTCAACTTCACTATGTTGATTTTGCGGCGGCAGCGGGGCGAGTTTGGACAGGGCGTCGGCGGCGTCGCGGAGTTCGGCGCGCTCGGCGGCGACGGACGGCACGGCCACCCGGTCGACCAAGGCGGCGAGCGGGTTCGCCAGCACTTGGAGGGTGATCGCGGCGGCGACGGTGCCGTAGAGGAGGGGCGTCAGGCGGTCGTCCAGGAACAGCGCGACCTGCCCGCCGAACACCGCCGCCATGCCCGCCGACACGAGCAGCGAGCGCACCATGTCCGCACGGATCGCCTCGCCCTCGTCGAACGCGTCACGCACCGCGACGAGTACGCCGAAGAGCAGCAGATCCAAGCCGATCGAGGCAACGAGCCACACCGATTGGGTGAACCCGGTCAACACCAGCGCGGACCCGAGCAGGAACATCAACGTCGCCGCGCCCACCAACGTCCGGTGTGCCCGCAGGTACAGCCCGAGCGCCAAACCCAACGGCACCAACACGATCGCGGGCAGGAACCACGCCACCACCAGCAGCGGCACCGCGCCGAACCGCCACCAGCGGTCGTAACGCGAGGGCAGCCAGCACACGATCGCGCCCGTCCAGGCCACCGCCGGCACCGCCAGCACGACCGGCGGAACCGGCAGCGCCAACGCCACCGCGTAGGCGAGCAGACCGGCGGAAGCCCGTTGCGGCAAAGGCTTCCGAGGGTCCCGCACCAGCAGGTACAGCCCCAACCACCAGGCCAGTCCGAACGTGGCCACCGACACCCCGATCACCGGACGATCCTACGGTTGCGCCGGCTGGGACGATGTGGCTCATGCCTGTCGAGCTGACGCTTCGCAAGGCCGCCGAAGAGGTCGAGCGTGGTGATCTGGCCAACGTACTGCGAGCCCGGCAACGGCTGGTAGGGCTGGTCACCAGCTACCCGGACCGGCTGGATCTGCGGGACCGACTCGCCGAGGTCTACCGGGTGCTGGGCGACGCGGCGCAGGCCGGCCGGTGGAGCTACCTCTCCGAGCACCGGGACGACGCGGAGACCGCCGCGTTCGAACGTGCTTACCGCACACCGCAAGCACGTCTCGCGGCGCTGAACTGGGTGAGCGGCGAGGCGACCACGGAAACCGCGCGGATCAGGCTGCTGGCGTTGCAGGGCGCGGTGGCCGAGCAGCTGCGCATGGAGCTGAAGCGGGCCGACGACCGCGATTCGTCGTGGATCACGAACATCCTGGTTTTACTCGGCCTGGTCGTGGTCCTGCTGTGTTTCGTGATCGGCGCGGTGACGCTCGTCATGTGGGTGTACAGGTGGTTCGCCGGCTAGGTCCATGCTGGAGACATGACTCCCGACGTCGCCGCAGCCGCGGAACGCATCCGACCGCACGTCCGCCGCACCCCGCTGTGGCGGGTGGAGGTCGACGGGCGACCGCTGGTGCTGAAGCTCGAACACCTCCAGCTCACCGGCTCGTTCAAACTGCGCGGCGCGGTGAACACGCTGCTCGCGGCGGGCGTGCCGGACCGGGTGGTCACGGCGTCCGGCGGCAACCACGGGCTGGGTGTGGCAGCCGCCGCCCGGCTGCTAGGCACACAGGCGACGGTGTACGTGCCGGTCGGCGCGCCGGAGGGGAAGGTGCGGCGGATCGAGGCGGCGGGCGCGAAGCTCATCCGGGCCGGCGCGACCTACGCGGAGGCCGTGGAGGTGGCGAGGGAGAACACCGGGTTCTACGTCGAGGCGTACAACGACCCGTTCGTGGTGGCCGGTCAGGGGACGGTGGCGGCCGAGGTGGTGGCGGACGCGCCGGACGTGGACGTGATCGCGGTGGCGGTCGGCGGCGGCGGGTTGGCGGCGGGCACGGCGCTGGCCGGGCGGCACGTGGCGGCGGTGGAGCCGGAGCACTGCCGGAGCCTGCACGACGCGCTGGCCGCCGGCGAGCCGGTCGATTCGGAGATCGACTCGGTGGCGTCGTCCGCGTTGGGCGCGACGCGGGTGGGCGCGGTGCCGTTCGAGGTGCTGCGGGCGGCTTCGGTGTCGTCCGTGCTGGTGAGCGACGCGGAACTGCTGTCCGCGCGGGACCGGCTGTGGGAGGAGTTCCGGCTGGCCGTGGAGCCGGCGGCGGCGGTGCCGTTCGCGGCGTGGCTGCACGGGCGGGTGCCGGGCACCGTGTGCGTGGTGCTGTGCGGGGCGAACACCGACTGGACGCCCTGAGTACGCGTCTCGACGTACGCCGGGGTGCCGCTCCGGGGTGGACGCCGCTATCGGGGGATATGAGCACCATCTGGTGACATGACTTCGCGTGCCGCGTACCGGGTGGCGGCTGTGCTGTTCCTGGCCGGGTTGTTCCACCTCGGGGTGTTCTTCGTCGACGGCGGGCCGTGGGAGGGCCCGGTGTCGTGGCGCAAGGCGGTGACGTTCGGGCTGTCGTTCGGGCTCACGCTGGCCACGTACGCGTGGGTGGGCGGGTTCCTGCGGCTGCGGGCGTTCTGGTTGGGGCTGTTCACGTTCGCGTCGGTGATGGAGGTGACGCTGGTCAGCCTCCAGGCGTGGCGGAAGGTGCCGTCGCACTTCAACGAGGCGACCGCGTTCGACACTGTGGTGACCCGGGCGCTGGCCGGTGGCGGGTTCGTGATCATCGTGTCGGTGACGGCGCTGGTGGTGACGGCGTTCCGGGCGTCCCACCTCACGCCGAGTATGCGGCTGGCGGTGCGGGTGGGCGCGTCGAGCCTGGCGGTGGCGCTGGTGTTCGGCGGGCTGATGATCGCCGAACGCGGCGGCTCGTGGAAGCTGTCGCACGGCGTGGCGATGCACGGCGTCCTGCTGCTGCCGCTGCTGGCCTGGCTGCTGGCTTTCACCACCTGGGACGAGCCCCGCCGCACCCGCACGGTGGGCCTGGCCTCGGCCGGTTACGCCCTGCTGATCGCAGGCGCGGCGGTGTTCAACGCCATCGTCTAGCGGCGAAGCACACAGTGCCCCACAACTATCAGGAAGCCTTCCTGATAGTTCCTGCCACACCGATCTATCAGGAAACCTGCCTGAAAGTTCCTGCCGCCGCTTACTTTCAGGAAGGCTTCCTGATAGTTCCGCGCTGAGCAATCTTTCAGGAAGGCTTCCTGAAAATTTCGCGCGAGAACGGCGGCTCCGGACAGGGCGCGCGAAACCACCACGCGACACCCAGCGGCCCAACCGTTCAACAGGCCCGACTGGCCGACACCAACGGGTCAGCGGGTCGAGGGGCCGGCGCCCTCAGCGGGTCGAGGTGATCGTGGCGCTGGCGAGTACCAGGTCGCCCGCAGCCGCGTCCGGGCGGTACACCGCGACCGCCTGGCCGGGTGCGACCCCGCTCAACGGCTCCCGCAGGTGCACCAGCAGCTCGCCGTCCACCAACTCCGCCACAGCGGGCGCGAGGCCGCCGTGCGCACGCACCTGCGCAACGCACTCCACCGGCCCGTCGAACTCGATCCGCGTCACCGGCCGGCCCGCCACGATCTCGGTCACCGCGAGCTTCTCCGCCGCACCGACCCGGACCGTCCCGGACACCGGCTCCAGCGACAGCACGTACCGGGGCCGCCCGTCCGCCGCCGGGGCATCGATCCCCAGGCCCTTGCGCTGCCCCACGGTGAACTCGTGCACCCCGACGTGCTTGCCGAGCACCGCACCCGTCTCGTCGTCCACCAGCAGACCGGGCTGCTCGCCCAACCGCTTGGTCAAGAACCCGCGCGTGTCGCCGTCCGGGATGAAGCAGATGTCGTGCGAGTCCGGCTTCTCCGCGACCTGGAGCCCGCGCTCGGCCGCCTCCACCCGCACGTCGGCCTTGGTCGAGTCGCCCAGCGGGAACATGGCGTGCGCCAACTGCTCCCGGGTCAACGAGGCCAGCACGTAGGACTGGTCCTTGCCGTCGTCGGCACTGCGCCGCAACTCCACCCGACCATCCACAGTGGACAGCCGGGCGTAGTGGCCGGTGCACACCGCGTCGAACCCGAGCCCGATCGCCTTGTCCAGCAACGCCTCGAACTTGATCCGCTCGTTGCACCGCAGGCACGGGTTGGGCGTGCGCCCCGCCGCGTACTCGGCGACGAAGTCCTCCACCACGTCCTCGGTGAACCGCTCGGCGAAGTCCCACACGTAGAACGGGATGCCCAGCACATCGGCGGCCCGCCGGGCGTCCCGCGAGTCCTCGATCGTGCAGCAGCCGCGCGCCCCGGTGCGCAGCGTGCCCGGCTTCGCCGACAGCGCCAGGTGCACGCCGGTCACGTCGTGCCCCGCCGCCACCGCCCGCGCCGCGGCCACGGCGGAGTCCACCCCGCCGCTCATCGCCGCCAGCACCCGCATCCCGCTCACACCTCCGCCTTGAGTCGCTTCATCCCCGCGATACCCGCCGTGCGGGCCCGTTCCACCACCGGCCCGATCGCCTCGGCCAGCTCGCGGACCTCGGCCATGGTCGAGGTGTGGCCGAGCGAGAACCGCAGCGAGCCGCGGGCGTGCACCGGGTCGACGCCCATCGCCAGCAGCACGTGGCTGGGCTGCGCGACACCGGCCGTGCACGCCGAGCCGGTCGAGCACTCGATGCCCTTGGCGTCCAACAGCATCAGCAGGCTGTCGCCCTCGCAGCCGGGGAACGTCAGGTGCGCGTTGCCGGGCAGCCGGTGGTCCGGGTCGCCGTTCACCAGCACGTCCGGCACGACCCGCCGCACGGAGGCCACCAGCTCGTCGCGCAACGCCGCCAGCTCGTCCGCCCGCGCCAACTGCTCGGTCACCGCGTGCCGCACCGCCACGGCCAGGGCGACGATCGCCGGCACGTCCAGCGTGCCGGACCGCACGTCCCGCTCCTGCCCGCCGCCGTGCAGCAGCGGCGTCGTCGGCACGTCCCGGCCCAGCAGCAGCACACCCACCCCGTACGGCCCGCCCACCTTGTGCCCGGTCAGCGTCAGCGCGCTCGCGCCGGACGCGGTGAAGTCCACCGGCACCGCGCCCACGGCCTGCACCGCGTCGGTGTGGAACGGGATGCCGCGACCGACCGCCAGCGCGGCCAGCTCCGGCACCGGGTTGATGGTGCCGACCTCGTTGTTCGCCCACATCGCGGTGACCAGGGCGACGTCGTCGGCCAACACCTCGGCCAACGCCTCCGGCCGGATCCGCCCGAACGAATCGGGCTCCAGCCACGTGACCGAAGCGCCTTCGTGCGCCTCCAGCCACTGCACGGTGTCCAGCACGGCGTGGTGCTCGACGCTGGACGCCACGATCCGCCGCCTGCGCTCGGTCCGCCGCGCCCAGTAGACGCCCTTGACGGCCAGGTTGTCGCTCTCCGTGCCGCCGCTGGTGAAGATGACCTCGGACGGCCGGGTACCCAACGCGTCCGCGATGTCCTCGCGCGCCTCCTCGACCGCCCGCCGCGCCCGCCGCCCGGACGTGTGCAGCGACGAGGCGTTGCCCGTGGTGGACAACGCCTCGGTCATCGCCGCGACCGCCTCCGCGTGCATGGGGGTCGTGGCCGCGTGGTCGAGATAAGCCATCAGGTGTCCAGGGTAGCCCGCATGCGGGGTCCGGTAAGAATCGCTCCCACCACGGCCAACGCCGCCATGGACAGGTTCAGCACCACCACGCCCGTGGTCGGTGCGGTGGCCACGACCACGACGCCGCCGAGTCCGATCATGGTCGCGCAGAAGAGCATGTCCGAGATCTGCAGCGCCGCC
>CBHFOL010000416.1:0-6750 GCA_965995405.1 uncultured Saccharothrix sp. | reverse complement strand
CTGCCAGCCCTGCCGGCGCGCCCACGCCTCCATGCGCGGCCCGCCGGCCACGGTCTCCGCGCACCCGCGCCCGCCGCACGTGCAGGGCTCGCCGTCCGGCTCCACCACCACGTGCCCGAGGTGCCCGGCGTTCCCGGTGCGCCCGCCGAACGGCCGTCCGTCCAGCACCAGCCCGCCGCCGACCCCGGTCGACACCACCAGGCCCACCATGAACCGGCTGCCCCGGCCCGCGCCGAGCCAGTGTTCGCCCAACGCCATGCACGGCCCGTCGCCGGCCAGTTCCACCGGTACCCCGGGCAGCAGTTCGGCCACCCGGTCGCGCAGCGGAAACCCTTGCCACGCCGTCACGTTGATCGGACTCGCGGTGCCCAGCACGGTGTCCACCGGCCCCGCACAGCCGATGCCGACACCCGCGACCGCCTCGCCGTCGAGCACATCGCTGTCGCGCATCCGGTTCTCGCGCGCCTCGCGACCGGACACACGGCTGTCGGACGCCTGGCTCTCGCGCGCCTGGCCGTCGGACGCTTGGCGGTCGAGCACTTGGTCATCGGGTGCCTGGCCGCTGAGCACCTGCCCGATGACGTCCGCGACCGCCTGCCAGGTCTGCTCGGCGTGCCCGGTCGGGGTCGCCACGCGCGCCGCGCGCCGCACCACACCGTTCCGGTCCACCAGACCACCGGCGATCTTGGTGCCGCCGACGTCGAGTGCCAGCACCAGGTCCGTCACGCCGTGAACCCTAGGTCACCCCGAACTTGTGCCCGCCGAACAGGTCCCCGTCGACATGGACGTGCGAGTCGGTGATGTGCACCCCGTGCGTCCCCACCCGTTCCGGCGGCGGCGCGACCTGGGGGAGCCCGTCGACCGGCCCGACCGGCAGCCACACCGCGTGCGCCGCCTCGCCCGGGTCCGCCAGTTCGCGCAACAGTTCCAGCGCCGGCGGGATTTCCCGCCCGGACGGCCGGTAATCGGCGTTCAACCCGGCCGCGAGCCGGTCCACCTGCTGCGGATCCGCGCCGGCCACCCCGATCCGCAACCGGAACACCCAACCCCGATAACGGTTCGCGGCGTCCCGGTACAGCGGCGCGGCCCGCACGGCGAACGGCTCGGCGGGCAGTTCCGCCGGCCCCGAGTAGAGCCCGCCGGTGCGGAACACGGTCGGCACGGCGAGCCGTTCGTACTGGGCCGCGACGGTGTCCAGCATGGCCGCGAAGTCGGGCCGCACCCAGTACGGCCGGAGCTCGACGGACAGCGTCGCGCCGCCGAGCAGTCCGGGCCACGCCACCGGGTCGGACCGCAGCGGCGGCACGGCCAGGTAGTACCGCACCCCGGCGTCCGGTCGGCCGGGCGCGCCGAACGCGGTCCGCTTGCGCAGCAGCACGTCCGACCTGGTCACGACCGGTTCGCACGGTTCGGCGGTGACGTGTGACGGCACGTCCAGCAGCCGCGCCAGCGCCGCCTCCGCCGCCGGTCCGGCCTGCTCCCGCGCCGGCCGGCGCAGCGTCCCGGTGACGGTCACCTCCGACCCGTGCCGCCGCACCTCGTGCACGACGCTCGGATCGCCCGTGCACAACCGCCCGAGGTAGGCGGCGTCCTCCTCGCGGGCCAGGTTCACACGTTGGATTGTTGAACAATCCACATATCCGACAAGTTGATCCAGGTCGACCGTGCCCGTGATCCGCACGCCGAACCGCGCGGTCCAGCCGTCCGCCCCCGCCGAGAGCGCTACCACTGAACCGCCGACCGGTCCTTGATCAGCGCGGACTGCCCCGAACCGTCCCGCACGACCACGCCCTCCGCATCGTCCGACACCACCGCGTAGGTCACGCCGGGCTCGGCGAACCCGAGCGCCTGGCCGTCCACGGTGAACACCTCGGTCCGGTACGTCACCGTGACCAACGCGGCCGGCGGCGCTTCGTCCGGCGACTCCACCGGGACGTCGTAGCCGAAAGTGTCCCGCAACGGGATGGTCCGCCCGACCGCCGCCGCTTCGATCGCCTGCCGCAATGCGTTGTGCACGGCCTCCCGCATTGCCTTGACGGGCTCCATTTCGATCACGCCCGAATAGCCCGGATCGCCGCCGAACAGTGAACCGATCCAGCGCAGCAGGACGATGATCGGCAACTGTTTGCGCCACAGCGTCCAACCGAGGTATAGATCACGGCCGAATGCGAATACCGACACGTACGAGTAGTACTTGCCGATCGACACGTGCAACAGGTTCCGCACACCGCGCACCGGCGGCCCCACCCGGACTCGGCGCGGCGACACGTTCGCCGGCACCTGCCGGTCCACCGTGAGCGAGCGCCAGACCACGCCGTACGCGGTCTCGGCGATGTCCGCGCGGCCGTCCACCAGCAGGTGCCAGTCGCTGAGCACCTCGACTCGCGGCACGAGCAGGACCAGCGCGATCCACACCCACGGCGCGAGGAACGCGCAGATGATGAGGAAGCCGGCGAAGCCCTGGGCGCCGTTGGACCGGGTCGCGGCGAGCCCGATCACGAGGGCCGTCGCGTACGAGCCGAAGCCGATCAGTAACGACCCGAGGACGGCGTGCTTGAGGATGCGTTTGGCGTCCGCGCCGCTGATCGCGTCGGTCAGGCCGACCTCGACCTCGCCGGACCGCTGGAACAGCAGCCGTTGGCCGATGTACGTCTCGTTCTGTCCCGAATGGCCGTGTGTCACGGCTCGTTAGTGTATTTGTTCCCGCCGAAAACGTCCCCGCGAATGCGCACATCGGATCCGGAGATGTTCACCCCGCTCGGCTGAGTGGCGGTCGGCCGTGTTTTTTCCGCAGATTTGCGGAATTCCGGGGAATGGCCCGGCACGTGCAGCCAGCCGCGCGTTTCGGTTTCCTTCTCGTGCACGGCCACCGGGTGGAACAGGTCCGGGTCGATGCCGCGATGGCCCTGGCTCACCACGTCCTCGTAGAAGTGGTCCGACACCATGAGCGCGACGGTCGCCGTGTCCGGCGCGGCGGCCAGCGCCTCCCGCAGCGGCTTCGAGCCCAGCAGCCGGGCCAGGTGCGTCTGCGGCCGGCCGGTCGTGCCGTAGTCGTCCACCAGCAGGTCCCCCGCGTGCACCGCGACCCGCACCCGCAGCCGGACGTTCGCCCCGGCCTGCCGGTTGTGGTGCCGCAGACCGTCCGCGAGGTGCCCCAGCAACGGGTGGATCAGGCTCCGCTTGGGGAACTCCGGCGGCACGATCACCACCATCTCGTCGCCCGCCGTCTCGGTCGCACACGCCGCCCACGGGATGCCGCTCGCCTCGAACGCCTCCCGCACCTCCCCGAACAGCACCCGCCGCGACTCGACCACGGCGTGGTTGTCCCGCTGCCCGGACCCCTCCAGGTCGACCGCGAGCAGTGCGCGGTGCACGGGTGTGGCCATGAACGTCCCCCTACTCCACGATTTCCAGCGTCACGGCGGGGGAGCAGTGCACGAGTCCCGCCCCCGCGACCTTCGCCACCAGCCACCACCGGCCCGGCGCGGTCCACCTCGGCGGCGCGACGGTGAACTCGAACCGGGCCCGTCCCCGCGCCGGGACCTCGCCGCCGAGCGCGTACGGCCGCAGAGCGTCCCACGTGCCCCACGGGCTCACAAGCCGCACCTCCACCGCGATCGCGCCCCACAGCGAACTCGCCACCTCCACCGGCACCACGACCCGTCCACCGGCCGCGACCCGCACCGGTTCCGGCGGGCGCGCGAACCACAGCGCCGCCACCGGTCCGTCGTCGGGCATTCCGCCCCACTCCGGGACGTCCACGAACGCCACGTCCTCCACGTCGAACGGTGGGTCGACCCGGGCCCGCACCGGGTACCGGCCCGGAGCCGCACCGCGCGGCCGGTCCACCCGCACCCGCGTCCGCAGGAACCCGCCCGCCGGCAGGTCGAACGGCACCTCGTCCGGCGTCACGGACCACCCCGGCGGCACCACCAGCCGGACCCGCCCGCGCACGTCCTCCCGGTCGGACACCACCAGCAGTTCCGAAGCGTCCCGCAACGACACGCCGACCGGCAGCCCGCCCAACGGCGCGGCACCCTGCCCGTGCCGCCAGTACCGCGCGCAGACCGGTTGCGCCACTTCGGTTTCCGGCACGACCATCCCGTCCCGCCCGAGCCAGTCTTGATCAAGCTCGGCGTCGACCAGCGACCCGGACGTGCCCAGCCGTCCCGACCCGGCCACCCCGACCACGGCCGGCAGCGGTTGCCCCGGCACACCGGCCTCCAGGTCGGCCGGACCCCACACCCACCGCACCGTGGGCACGTCCCCGGACGTGAAGTCGTCCACCGAGGTCACGCACTCCACCCGGTCCACGCCCTCCCACAACGTCAGGATCTGCGTGTACCGCACGGCACCGACCCGCCCGCGCACCACGGCCCGTTCCCCGACCGGGCTGTGCCACACCGAAACCCCGGCCCGCGCCGACCCCGAAGTCACGTCCTCGGACACCACCAGCTCGTTGCCCAGCCCGCCGTCGGCGATCAGTTCGACCTCGTCCACCAGCCGCACCAACCCGACCACGCCACCGCCACGAGCCGGATCGACCGTCAGCAGCAGCGAAGAGTTGGCGATCTGCGTCCCACCACCCGGCGTCCACCCGACGGGCGACCCCGGCACGAGGTGGAACACCTTCCACCCCAACGGAAGCACCTCGCCCGCGTGGAACACCACGGAATGTCCCTCGTGCACGCACGGGTGCTCCCCGTCCGCCGACACCACCCGCACGCCCGGCAGGTCCACCGGCAGCCGCGCCTCCACCACACCGGAACGCGCCTGCTCCGACGGGTTCCACACCACCACCGGCACACCGGAACCATAAGTGTCCACAATGGAAGTAAGGGCACGCAAAGACCCGTCCCGCACCAGAGACCCGAGCGAATAGGCCTCCCGCAATCCCGCCAGCAGATCCGGATCGGCCCGCCCGGTCGACCAGTGTGCCAACAGCGACCGCGCCTTCACCAAAGCCGGAGAACCCGTGCCCGCCAACGAGGTCACGAACGGAGCGAACCGCTCGGCGACCGACACCGCGTCCTCCGCGGCCCGCCGCGCCTGCTGCACGTCGATCCCGTCCGGCACCGGCAGCGCACGCGGACGTGCCGCGACCGGAACGTCCCGCGGCAGCGAGCACACGAACCTCGGTGAGGTGTAGCGGGAGTTCCAGTCGTGCTGGAGCTGCGTGACCCACTTGCTCGGCGGCTCGACCCCGGTGCCCACCGGCAACACCACGTCCCGGGTCGCCGCGACCCCCTTCAACTCCCGGAACCGCGCGTACGCGCCCCGTTCCGCGTCCACCAACGTCTCCGACTCGACCCGCCACCCCGCGCCGGACGGCGGCCGGGCCACCAGTTCCAGCCGCCCCTGCGCCGCCAGCGCCCGCAGCACCGGACGGTCCTCCGGTCGGGTGTCCAGGTACGGCCGCAGGAAGTCCCCACCGGGCAGCGTGAACCGGTACGCCGGATCGGCCAGCGCGAGCTCGACGTGCGCCCGCACCACGTCGAACGCCAACGGCGACACGGCGCTCACCAGGTGCACCGTCCAGCCCGGCTCGGCGACCGCCAACGAGAACCCGACCTCGGTCGTCTCGCCGCCCGACCGCATCACGAGCCGCGCCGGCAGCACCGTGCCCGGCGCGTGCGCGGACACGTCGACCAGCACCTCGTAGCCGAACGGCCCGGGCGCCTGGTCCGCGCCGTGCCGTGCGGAGCGCAGCCCCTCGCCTTCGACGTGCGCGTGGACGGACCCGGTGTGCTCCGCCGTCACGCGGACGACCTGGAGCGCGCCGACGAACAGGTCCGTGGACTCGACAACGACCACGTAGTCGACCCCATCACCCGATCGTCCGATGTGGAATCCCCCAAACCGGCAACACTCGGCCGCAATAGGGCGGCTACCGCTTGAGCATCCGCGTGAGACCCGCCGCGACCGTCGTAGCGAGTACCCACCCGGTGACGATCAGGCCCGCCGCGATCCACTGCGACACACCCTCGGTCTGCCACCGGTTCTTGTTGCCCAGGTCGACGATCGGCACCACCAGGTCGATGGTGTAGAGCCACGCGTCGAAGTTCATCCGGTCGTCGGCGTTGATCACCGTCAGCGGCTTGCCGACGGAGAACCAGATGCTGCCCAGCACCCAGGACACCACGAGCCACGCCAGCGCGCGAGCCGGGCGGTACCCGTAGCCCACCATCGAGCGCTGCAACCAGCTCCACAGCAGCACCAGCGGACGCAGCCAGCGCCGTCCCTCGGCCACCGCCCGGTACCGCAGGCGCTGCTTCTCCACCAGCACGGTCGACGCGTGCTCGTCGTTGCCGCCCGCCCGCAGCATCTCGGCGAACTGGTCGTACGGGCCGGGCCGGTAGGCGCGCCGCATCGCCTGCCGCAGCCAGCGCAGCCGGCGTTCGATCTCGTCGTCGTCGCGCAGGTCGATCGGGTGGCGCAGCGAGTCGTAGCGGAACTCCTCCAGGTCGATCCAGCCGGTGGCCGACCAGAACTTCTCGTTGTCGTCCAGCGACGTGCAGTGGACCTGGCGCAGCGTCACGTCGCCGCGCGGCGGGCTGATCGGGGTGAGCACCAGCTCCTGGACCTGCATCCCGAGCAGGTTCAGGGCGTGGCTGTCGAGCTTGTCGCCGAGCACCGAGCCCGCGAAGTTCGCCATCCGGCCGATCTGCGCCCGTCGTGCCCGCACGCCGCCGTGCGCCACGAACTCCTTGTTGCCGCCGGCGCAGATCAGGTCACGGCCGATGATCGCGC
>CBHFOL010000415.1:0-6773 GCA_965995405.1 uncultured Saccharothrix sp. | reverse complement strand
TCGGCGAGGCCACCCGCACCCTCACCGCGGGGACGGACCCACGATTACTGGGCATGTCCCCGGGCGATCTCACCGTGACGATCGGGGTCGGTCCCCGGCTGGTGCGCATGGCAGATCCTTCCTTACCCGGCACAGTGGACCTCCCGGAGTTCTCCCGCGAGCAGATCGCCCCGCAAGCACGTGGCGGCGACCTGCTGATGCAGGTCTGCGCCGGCGACGCGGTCGTCCTGTCGATCGTCGCCGCGGCGCTGCTGAACCAGGCCGGTGACCGGGTACGCGAACGCTGGCGGCAGTCCGGGCACCGCAGTTCGACCATCCCGGTGAGCCAAGCCCTTACCGCGCCACGAAACGTGTTCGGTTTCATCGACGGCATAGTGGGCCCGCACACGATCGTCCAACAGCAACGAGACCTGTGGCTGGCCCGGCCGGCTCCGGTCGCCGGCGGCACCATCGCCGTGCTCCGACGCATGGAACTCGACCTGCCGCGGTTCACCGCGTTGCCGGTGGCCGCCCAAGAGGCGGTCTTCGGTCGACGCCGGGACACCGGCGTACCCCTCTCCGGCGGCACCATCGCCTCCGACCCGGACCTCACCGCCAAGACGCCGGACGGGCGCTATTTCATCCCGGCCGACGCCCACCTTCGCCGAGCACACTCCAACGTGGTCGGTGTCGGGCTCATGCTGCGCCGCTCCTACAGCATCGACGAACCCGCCCCCGGCCTGCTCTTCGTCAGCTTCCAGAACGACATCCGGACATTCACCAACACCCTCACCCGGATGGACAACGGCGACGCGCTGCTGCCGTTCACCACCACCACCGCCAGTGCGAGCTTCCTGATCCTCCCCGGGTTCGACCGACAACGCCCGCTCGGCACCACGCTCTTCCGTTAGAGCACGCCGAGTTCGTAGGCCCGCATCAGCGCGCCCTCGCGGCTGGAGGCGTCCAGCTTGCGGTAAGCGCTTTTCACCTGTGTGCGCACGGTGTTGACGGACACGACGAGCTTGCGCGCGACCTCACCGAGGGTCAGGCCGGCGTCCAGTTCGGTGAGGACCACCTGCTCCCGGTTGGTCAGCTCCACCAGCTCGACGCGTTCCGGGAACACCGGCCGGGCCCGCGCCAGGCGCTGTGCCGCCTCATCGGTCAGCGGAAGGTCCCCCAGCTTGATCACCTCGTCGCGATCGGCCGGCGACAACGAGGCGAGCGAGAGCACTTCACCCGGCGGGCGAATGCGGCGGACCAGCACGAGCGACCGGCGTGCCTCGTCCTCGTCACCCATGCGCAGTGCGGCGATCGCCTTGAGCAGCAACATCTGCCGGACGTCCCGACGCGATGTGGTTTCGTGCCAGGACGTGCGCGAGGCCATCGCGCGGACCACCTCGTATTCGCCGTTGAGCAGGCGGAGCCGGGCGGCCGGCAGCGCGAGCCACGACCCGTGCGGGTCCGCCTCTTTGATCAACCGCAGTGCACGGGTGGCCTGACCGGTGGCGATCAGCAGCTCGACGTGGGCGCGTCGGATCACCCGGGCGGCGGTGCGCTGCTCGACGAGCTCGGGCGCGTGACCGAGCGGGAGCGTGCCCAGATGGGCCAGCGACGTCGCCGGATCGCCGAGGTGCAGCCCGTGCGCGAACACCAACGCCGCCACGAAGGGCCAGACCTCCAGTTGCCTGGTGCCGTCCCCGGTGATCTCCAGGCAGTCCACGAGGCTCGCCTCGTCGTGGCGGTCCAGCGCGTCCCAACCCTCGGCGATCGTCCCGCCCACGGTGAGCAGGAACCGGACCCGCTCGGAGGGCGACTCGAAGCCACGCATCCGGTCGAGCCACTGTTGGGCGAGGGCACCGTGACCGAGGTGCGCGAAGATCATGGCGAGATTCGCGGCGGCGTTGAGGGCGGTGGCCGCCGTTGCCGGCTCGACCGTCGCGCGCTCGTACGCTTGGCGGTACAACCCCACCGCAGCGGGGAAGTCGTCCATCAGTGAACGCGTCAGACCTCGCTGCATGGCAAGCCACCCGGGGCGCGGTTCCGTATCGCCGCCGGGCAGCGAGCCGAGCTGCGCCGCGCGGATCGTCAGGCGCTCGCCCAACTCCTCGGCCTCGACGCTCGCCCCTCGCATGCGCAACCCGATCATCGCCGCGGTGCCGACCGTGACGAGTGTCGCTGCCGACGTCTCGCCCGCGATGTCCATCGTCGCCGCCAGGCGGGTGCCGAGTTCCGTGTAGTGGCGCAGATATGGCCTGAGTTCGCCGGGGTTGGGTTGGTTCATCGCGTAGTAGGCACCTATCCACGAGAACATCAGGCGCGGGCGAGCACGCAGTTCCTCGTCCGGCACCTGGCTGAGCACGAAAAGCAGCCGACCGGCGAGTTCACCCTCCACAGCGAGGATGTGCCGATCGCACAGGGCTTCGAGCGCGTTCCAGTCACGGTCTTCGGCAATCCTGGCGAGCGTTTCCGGTAAGTCGGCCACCGACCCGCGAACGGGCTGCGTTCCGTGCGGCACCGTCTACGCCCCCAAAGGCCAGCCCGAAGTATCCCGCTCCGCAAGGATGAGGTGTCCGGATTCCGCCCCGCTCACTCCTGTGGACAAGACATCACCTTGGCACTCGGACATAGCAGTCGTCATGCCCGACAACCGGGTGAACTTCACGACCATCGGGCCAACAGACCGCACGGATATCGAGCACCCCTCACAGCCGACTACGATGAACCGGAGTCACTGCACGTCATCGCACGTTTGCCGCCGCCCCGGCCGTTTCACCCGAGGAGGTCGGGAGGCTGCGGTTGCGGCCGGCGTGGAAGGATTGCTCACTATGACGGGTGGCCAGAATGCGCGGTGGATCGACGTCACCCGCCTTCCCGAGGACATCGTGGCACTGATCGACGCTCTCGACCCCGGCGAGGACCTGCTCGTCAAGCGGGACGGCAAGCCGATCGCGACGTTGTCGAGTACGCCCGGCACGTTCGACGCCGCCGGCTTCGCCGATCCCGGGAGCCGAGTCGGCCAGGCCGACGAACGCCCGTCATCGGCCTACGAAGACGTGACCGTCGTGGCCACCGCGATGAAGCTGTCGGCATCGGCCCGGGCATCGCTCTCCGCCCGACTCGGCCCCGACTACATAGTGCTGGACATGAACTCGGCCCCCGAGAGCGCCGAGGTACTGCTGATCCCGCCGGTCAGCCCACAGCTGATCGGAATCCTCCGATCGAAGTTCCCGAAGGCCCGGGTGATCATCGCGGAAATCGAGGACGAAGAACTCGGCATCAGCTACCACGGCCCGGTCCGCCGCCTTCTCGAAGCCGGTGCCGACGTGTACGTCCCGCCCAGCACAGTTCCCCGCCTGGCGGAGCAACTGGACCGCACCATGACGCATCTGCGCCAACTCGCCGGCAACACCGCGACACCATTGACCATCGAATCGTCGCCAACCCACGACGCCACCGAGGAAGAATGACCCGCCCCTGACATCCCGCCCGGTCAGGCCCGGAACCGCTCCCAGCGCGGCATCAGCGCGAAGACGAACGCGCCCAGCCAGACGATCCGCCCGGAGATGACCAAACCCGGCAGGTCCGCGATCCCCGCCCCGATCAGCCAGACGACGACGGACACCGCGATCAGCGGCAGCCCCCACCGCTGCCACCACCACAACCCGGCCAGCGCGATCGACTCGCCCAGCAGGCCCAGCAGCATCAACACCGCCGGAATGCGCAACGTCCCCCCGTGGTCCAGCACGTTGACCGCATCCTTGAGCAAGGACCCGAAGATCACCACGACCGCGGCGCTGTAGACCGCGAGCCACGACGTCAGCACGAGCCCCCGCCCGGCGGACTGCTCGACCGCCTGCTCACCCATCACGACCACGTCCCCTCCTCGACATCGGCGCACTCTTCGACGGGACCGGACCGCCGACCGGATCCCCGACTCGTCCGAGTTGCCCGGAACGGAGCAGCACCGCGCCACCAGGCGGTGCGGGTAACCGGGCGTCGAACGGACGGGGCACTGTGGACGGTCGGACGGACCGCGCCGGAGAGCGGAGATTCCCACCGGTATCCCAGGACCGCTTTCGCGGCCGGCCGCAGCGCCTCGGGACCGTCGGCCGCCGGCACGAACGGATCCGGGGCCACCGCCGGGTAGTCACTCGTCCGGGTGACACTGTTCAAAAGTCGGGGACGTTGCTCCCTGTGAGACCCCCCACTTCGGGTGCCGATCCTGCCGCACGCCCGGAAACCCCAGGTAGAGTGGCAAGTCGGCGTTTTCGCGGCACGCGATCGCCGAGGCTGCCTGGCCGGTGCCCACCGAGTGCGGAGCAGCTCCCCCACCCCCTCGGAGGACGAAAAGTGCGTCTGCCTTCCCGCGGTACCCGCCGGTGACCGTTGCCCACGACTCCACCCTCGCCCCCGCGCTGTTCCGCGCCCGCGCCGCCGCGCCGGAGCGCACCCTGCTCGACGTCCTCGCCGACACCGCGCGCCGCCACCCCGACGCGCCGGCGGTCGACGACGGCACGATTTCGCTGACATACCGGGAACTCCTGGCCGAGGTCGACGGCGTGCGCCGCGCGCTGGCCGACCGCGGCGTCGGCGTCGGCGACCGGGTCGGCGTCCGCGTCCCGTCCGGCACGGTCGACCTGTACGTCTCGATCCTCGCGGTGCTCGCCGCCGGCGCGGCCTACGTGCCGGTCGACGCCGAGGACCCGGACGAGCGCGCGGAACTGGTCTTCACCGAGGCGGATGCCTGCGTCGTCATGACCGAGGGCCGTGCGATCGTGCCGCGCTCCGCCCCGCTGGGCATGGTCGGCGCGCCCGGCCCGGACGACGACGCGTGGATCATCTTCACCTCCGGCTCCACCGGCAAGCCCAAGGGCGTCGCGGTATCGCACCGCTCCGCCGCGGCCTTCGTGGACGCCGAGGCGCGGCTGTTCCTCGCCGAGGACCCGATCAGCCCCGACGACCGGGTCCTGGCGGGCCTGTCGGTCGCGTTCGACGCCTCCTGCGAGGAGATGTGGCTGGCGTGGCGGCACGGCGCGTGCCTGGTGCCCGCGCCGCGCTCGCTGGTCCGCACCGGCATGGACCTCGGGCCGTGGCTGGTGGAGCAGGAGATCACCGTGGTGTCCACGGTGCCGACGCTGGCCGCGCTGTGGCCGGTCGAGGCATTGGACGACGTGCGGCTGCTCATCTTCGGCGGCGAGGCGTGCCCGCCGGAACTGGCCGAGCGGCTGGCGGTCGACGGCCGCGAGGTGTGGAACACCTACGGCCCCACCGAGGCCACCGTGGTCGCCTGCGCCGCGCCGCTGACCGGCGTCGGCCCGGTGCGCATCGGGCTGCCGCTGGACGGCTGGGAGCTGGCCGTGGTCGACGGCGAGGGCCGCGTGGTGCCGATGGGCGGCACCGGCGAACTGGTGATCGGCGGCGTGGGCCTGGCCCGCTACCTCGACCCGGCCAAGGACGCCGAGAAGTTCGCACCGCTGCCCGCGCTGGGCTGGTCGCGCGCCTACCGCAGCGGCGACCTGGTCAAGGCCGAGCCCGAGGGCCTGCTGTTCCTGGGCCGCGCCGACGAGCAGATCAAGCTCGGCGGCCGGCGCATCGAGCTGGGCGAGGTCGACGCGGCGTTGCAGGCGCTGCCCGGCGTGGCCGGCGCGGCGGCGGCCGTGCGGACCACCAAGGGCGGCAACCAGATCCTGGTCGGCTACCTGGTCGCGGGCGAGGATTTCGACCACGCCGACGCGGTGTCCCGGCTGCGGACCGCGCTGCCCGCCGCGCTGGTGCCGCTGATCGCGGTGGTCGACACGCTGCCCACCCGCACTTCGGGCAAGGTCGACCGCACCGCGCTGCCGTGGCCGTTGCCCGCACTCGACACCGCGGCGGAGACGCACCTCCAGGGCACCGAGGCGTGGCTGGCCGAGCAGTGGGCCGAGGTGCTCGGCTCGCGGGTGTCCCGGTCCGACGCGGACTTCTTCGCCGGCGGCGGCGGCAGCCTGGCCGCCGCGCGGCTGATGTCGTTGGTGCGCACCAAATACGCCGAGGTGTCGGTCAGCGACGTCTACCAGCACCCGACGCTGCGCGAGTTCGCGGCGCGGCTGGACGAGCTGGCCGCGCACGACGCGCCGGTCCACGAGGTCGCGCCGACCCCGCGCCGAGCGAAGCTGGTGCAGGCGCTGCTGACCCTGCCGCTGATGACGGTCACCGGTCTGCGGTGGACGGTCGCACTGGCCGCGATCGGCAACGTGCTGGGCCTGGTGTCGGTGTCGTGGTGGTGGGTGGCGGCCGGGTGGCTGCTGTGCGTGAGCCCGCCCGGCAAGGTCGCGATCGCGGCGGGCGGCGCGCGCCTGCTGCTGCGCGGTGTGAAGCCGGGCACGTACCCGCGCGGCGGGAACGTGCACCTGCGCCTGTGGGCGGCGGAGAAGCTCGCCGAGCACAGCGGCGCGACGAACCTGTCCGGCTCGTGGATCACGCACTACGCCCGCGCGCTGGGCGCGAAGGTCGGCCCGGACGTCGACCTGCACTCGCTGCCGCCGGTCACCGGGCTGCTCAAGCTCGGCCGGGGCTGCGCGATCGAGCCCGAGGTCGACCTGTCCGGCACGTGGGTGGACGGCGACCGGGTGCGCATCGGCCGCATCCGGGTCGGCGCGGGCGCCACGGTCGGCGCGCGCAGCACGCTGTTCCCCGGCGCGCGGATCGGCAAGCGGGCCGAGGTCGCGCCTGGGTCCGGCGTGACCGGCTCGGTGCCGACCGGCCAGCGCTGGGCCGGCGTGCCCGCGCAGCGCACCGGCAAGGCGTCCCGGCCA
>CBHFOL010000414.1:0-6779 GCA_965995405.1 uncultured Saccharothrix sp. | reverse complement strand
GGGGCGGCCGTCCGCCACGCCCGCGCGTGCGTCCCGACGGCCGCCACCAGCACGTCGTCGGACAGGAACGCCAACGACTGCGACGACCCGGCCGAGAGCGCCGGGAGCAGCACCGGCCGCCTCGGGTCCCGCACGACCCACAGGGACGGCGGACCGGACCGGTACCCGACCGCGACGAACTCGCGGTTCGGGCTCAGCGCCACCGAGACCGGCGGCTCGGTGATCCTCGGGTGCACCAGCTCCGCGATCGACGTCGGCCGCGCCGGGTCGGCCAGGTCCCAGATCCGCGCCGAGTCGACGCCCGCCGTGACGACCGCCTTGCCGTCCGCGCCGAACGCGATGGCCTGCACGCCGCCCGCGTGCCCGTCCAGCGGGCCGAGCCGCACCGGCCGGCGCGGGTCACCCAGGTCCCACAGCCACCCGTCCCGCTGCGCACCGTCCTCGATCACCGCCATCAGCGACCGCACCGGGCTGACCGTGATGTCCCGCACCGCCTCCACCCGCGCCGCGTACGGGGTGGCGAAGCCGTCGAACAGCGCGTCCCGGGTCTCCGGCAACGGCGCGAGCCGGTGCGCGGCCAGCGTGAGCTGCAACGCGAGCGCCGGGTTCAGGTCGCGCAGGGTCGCCGCCTGGTTCACCACCTGGCGGGCCAGCGCGATGTCCCGCTGCTCCCGCGCCCACCGCTCCGCCTGGAACGCCCGGAACGTGGACAGCCCCGCCAGCAGCAGCAACACCACCAGCACGCTGATCAGCTGCCGTAACCGCCGACTCCGAGTGGTCTCGATCGCCGTCACCGCCTCCTCGGCCCGGATGCTCGCGTCCAGGAACCCCACCTCGGCGGAGGTCAGCCGCGCGCCGCTGCTCGCCGCCCACTCCCGGGCCAGCGCGAGCCGCGTCCCCCGGTACAGCGAGCCGGGGTCGCGGTCCAGCGACTCCCACACCCTGGTCGCCTCGGTCAGCATCAGCTGCACCCGCAGCCCGGCCCGGTCCCGCGCGATCCACTCCCGCAGCCGGGGCCACCGGTGGATCAGCGCCTCGTGCGCCAGCTCCACGGTGTCCCGGTCCAGCACCACGAGCCGGGCGTCGGCCAGCACCGCCAGCACCTCCGGGTGGTCCACCTCGTCCCGCGCCACCCGCCGCTTGGTGTCCTCGGTGCCCTCGCCGACCGCGATCAGCCGCAGGAACACGTGCCGCGCAACGGTCCGTTGCCGGTCGGCCATGCCCAGGTAGACGGCCTCGGCGCTGCGCGCGATGGAGTGCTCGACCCCGCCCGCCTCCTCGTAGCCGGCCAGCGTCAACGCCACCCCGCGCCGCCGCCGCCACGTCTCCAGCAGCGCGTGCGACACCAGCGGCAGCGCCGCCGGCTGCCCGGCCGCGTCCGCCACCAGCCGGGTGACCAGCGCGGTCTCCGCCTTGCAGCCGACCGCGACGGCCGGTTCGACGATCGCCTCGCGCAGCTCGTCGGCGGTCATCGGGCCGACCAGCACGTGCCCGCCGCGCAACGCCGCCACCAGCTCCGGGTGCCGCCCGCAGTGCCCGAGGAAGTCGGCCCGCACCCCCAGCACGACCCTGGTCCGGCTGGTCGGCGCGGCGGCGGCGGTGGTGAGCGCGGCGACGAACGCGTCCCGCTGCCCGTCGTCCCGGCACAGCGTGAACACCTCTTCGAACTGGTCCACGACGAGCAGCAGATCGTCGTCCCGATCGACCAGCTGCTGCCGGACCAGCAGGTGCAGGTTCTCCGGGTGGCTCGCGATCTCCTCGGCCAGCGCGCCTGCGGTCTTGCCGGTGAACCCGGTCAGGTGCACTGCGAGTTCCTCCACCGGCCGCTCGCCCGGCGTGATCACCACGGCGGTCAGCGCCGTCCGGGCCACCAGACCGGCCCGCAGCACCGACGACTTGCCCGAACCGGACGCGCCGAACACGCCCACGAACCGCCGGTCCGCGACCAGTCCGGTCAGCTCGTCCACCAGCCGGTCACGGCCGAAGAACCGGCCCGCGTCGGTCACCTGGAACGGGGCCAGCCCGGTGTACGGGGCGGTGCCGTCGGACCGCCGCGGCGGGTTATCCCGGGCGGACAGGTCCCGCCACCGGGCCTCCCAGCGGTCGACGTCGCCGCCGCACGCCCGCACGTAGGCCAGCGTCACCGCGAGGCTGGGCAGCTTCCGCCCGTTCGCCGCTTCGGACAACGCCGCCGCCGAGTAGTGCGCCTGCCTGCTCAGCTGTCGGTAGGTCGGGCTGCCCGCCTGTTCCCGCAGCTTGCGCAGGTCCTCGGCGAACGCCGACACCTCTCCCGCGTCGCCCGGTAACGGGCTCTCCCGTCTGGCCATCGCCGCCCCCTGGGTGCAGGGAGCCGATTGTTCAGAGAACCCCGTTCAGCGTCCACGTCCTGACACTGAACAACCCGGGTGCCGTAGCAATGACGGTGTGAGCCGGAGGGGGCTCCACGGGACCGGGGGCGTTCGACGGGACAAGGGGGGACCCGTCGAGCGCCCCCGATCTCCGCGACCTACAGGCCGACGGCCTTGTAGAGGGACCCGACTTCCTGGCGGTTGAGCACCCGCATCGAGCCCGGCCGCTGGTTGCCCAGCTGCACCTCGCCGACGGCGGTCCGCACCAGGCTCTGCACCGGGTGGCCGACCGCCTCCAGCAGCCGGCGCACGATGTGCTTGCGGCCCTCGTGGATGACGACCTGCACCAGCGCCCGGCCGGGCGCGGAGGACACCAGCTTGAACGAGTCGACCTTGACCGGCCCGTCCTCCAGCTCGATCCCGGCGCGCAACCGCTTGCCGACGTCCCGCGCCACCGGGCCCGGCACCTCGGCCAGGTAGGTCTTGGACACCCCGTAGGAGGGGTGCATCAGCCGGTGCGCGAGGTCGCCGTCGTTGGTCAGCAGCAGCAGGCCCTCGGTCTCCGCGTCCAGCCGGCCGACGTGGAACAGGCGTTCCTTGCGCTGGAGGAGGAAGTCGCCGACGCAGGGCCGGTGCTGGTCGTCGTGCATGGTGGACAGCACGCCGCGCGGTTTGTTCAGCACCAGCGTGACCACGTCGTCCTTGAGGACCACGCGGACGCCGTCGACGTGCACGACCGCCGTCTCCGGGTCGATCCGGCGGCCCTGCTCGCGGACCACCTCGCCGTCCACCTGGACGCGGCCGAGCTCGATCAGCTCCTCGGCCACCCGTCGTGAGGCGATGCCCGCCTTGGCGAGCACCTTCTGGAGCCGAATCCCTTCGGGTCCCTGGTCAGACATCGTCGATCGCATCCACTTCGGGCAGGAGGGGAGCGATCGCGGGCAGGTCGTCCAGCGACGACAGCCCCAACCGCTCCAGGAACAGTTCGGTCGTGCGGTAGAGCAGGCCACCCGTGTCGGAGTCGGTGCCCGTCTCGGCGATGAGCCCGCGCGCGACCAGCGTGCGGATCACCCCGTCCACGTTCACCCCGCGCACCGCCGCGATCCGGGCCCGTGTGACGGGCTGCCGGTAGGCGATGACGGCGAGGGTTTCCAGGGCGGCCCTGGTGAGCTTGGCCCGCTGCCCGTCGAGCAGCAACTTCTCCACGAACGGCGCGAAGCGGTCCCGGGTGTAGAACCGCCAGCCGTCGCCGATTCTACGCAGGTCGATCCCGCTGCGCTGTTCGGTGTACCGGGCGGCCAGCCGGCGCAGGGCCTGGGTGACGCGCTTCACGGGCTGGTCGAAGACGGCGGCGAGCTGCTTCTCGTCGATCGGGGTGTCCACCACGAGCAGGACGGACTCCAACGCGCCGTCGAACTCGACGTCGTCCGTCAGGTCCGGCAGCCCGGTGTCCTCGGCCTGCTCCTCGTCGGCAGGCTCCGGCCCGGCAGCGGGCTCGGCAACGGGCTCGGGCTCCACGGCGGGCTCCGGCGCGGGGAACAGCCCGTCGGCGGGCTCCGGCTGGGCAGCGGGCTCGTCAGGTTCCGGCTCGGTCACCCGTACTCCTCGTCCTCGTCCCGGGCCTGCGTCTCGGCCTCTTCCACCGTCCCGCCGACCCACGTGACCACCAGCTCACCGAGCGGGTCGGGCTGTTCGAACGCCAGCGCCCGCTCCCGGTACAGCTCCAGCAGCGCCAGGAACCGCGCCACGATCTCCATCGTCTCGGTGCACTCGGCCACGATCTCGGCGAAGGTCATCGTCCCCCGCCCGGACAGCAGCTCCCGCAGCAGCCCGGCGTGCTCGCGGACCGACACGCGGTGCTGGTGGACGTGCGAGGTCGACACGGTGCGGACCGGCCTGGGCCGGAACACGACCGCCGCGAGATCGGCGAACCGGCGCGCGTCGACGCCGAGCATCACCTCGGGCAGCAGCCCCTCGTACCGCTCCTCCAACGCCACCGACCTGGGGTAACGCCGGTACGCGCCCTGCTCCAGCTCCGCGAACAGCGCCGCGACCTGCTTGTACGCCCGGTATTGCAGCAGCCGCGCGAACAGCAGGTCCCGGGCTTCCAGCAGCGCCAGGTCGTCCTCGTCCTCCACGTCGCCGGAGGGCAGCAGGCGGGCGGCCTTCAGGTCCAGCAGGGTGGCCGCGATGACCAGGAACTCGGTGGTCTCGTCCAGGTCCCAGCTGTCGCCCAGCGCCCGGATGTGCGCGATGAAATCGTCCGTGACCTGGTGCAGCGCCACCTCGGTCACGTCCAGCGTGTGCTGCGAGATCAGTTGCAGCAGCAGGTCGAACGGGCCCTCGAAGTTGGTCAGCCGGACCTTGAACCGGCCGTCGGAAACCTCTTCGACGGCCGGGACCTCTGCGACGGCCGCGACCTCGGCAACGGCGGGAACGTCCTCGGCAGGTGTGTCACCGCTCACTGCTCGCGCAACCTACGCACCAGCAGCGAGTCGTCGCCGTGCTCCTCCAGGTCGTCCAGCACTATCGCGATGGCCTCGCGCACCACCCGACCCCGGTCCACGACCAGGCCGTGCCCGCCGCGCAGGTCCAGCCGGGCGTGCTCCAGGGCCAGCAGCTCCTCGTCCGACACGTACACGGTGATCTTCGTGGAGTGCTTCTGCCGTCCGGTGCCGCGCCGCTGCGGCTGCCCTTCGTCCGCCCCCGGTGCCTGCTCGGAACCATTCTGCGCGGGCACGGCGGAGTCGAAGACGGAAGGGCTGGTGAGGCGGAACAGTTCGGACGCGCCCGGCAGTGATGGGCGTCGGGTCACCGGGCGATCACCTCGCGCGCCAGTGCGCGGTACGCCTTCGCACCCGCCGACCGGGGCGCCCATCTGGTGATCGGCTCGCCGGCGACGGTCGTCTCCGGGAACCGGACGGTGCGGTTGATCACCGTGTCGAACACGACGTCGCCGAACGCCTCGACCACCCGGGCCATCACCTCGCGGGAGTGCAGGGTGCGCGGGTCGTACATGGTGGCGAGTATCCCGGTGATCTCCAGCTTCGGGTTCAACCGCTCCCTGACCTTCTCGATGGTGTCTATCAACAGGGCGACCCCGCGCAGGCTGAAGAACTCGCACTCCAGCGGGATGAGGACGCCGTCGGCCGCCGCGAGGGCGTTGACCGTGAGGAGGCCGAGCGACGGCTGGCAGTCGACCAGCACGTAGTCGTAGTGGTCGATGACCGGGCGCAGGGTGCGCACGAGGGTGTGCTCGCGGCCCACCTCGGACACCAGCTGGATCTCGGCCGCCGACAGGTCGATGTTGCTGGGCAGCAGGTCCATGCCCTCGACCGGGGTCTGCATGATCACGTCGCGGACCGTCACGTCGCGTTCCATGATCACGTTGTAGATGGTCTGGTCGAGCTGGTGCGGGTGCACGCCGAGCCCCACGGACAGCGCGCCCTGCGGGTCGAAGTCCACGAGCAGCACGCGCCGCCCGTACTCGGTCAGCGCCGCGCCCAGGTTGATCGTGGACGTGGTCTTGCCGACCCCGCCCTTCTGGTTGCAGATGGCCAGGATCTTCGCCGGGCCGTGGTGCGCGACCAGCGGTGGTTCGGAGATGAAGCGGAGTGGGCGACCGGTGGGGCCTATGTCGCCCACCGCCTGCTCGGCGGCGTCCTCGTCGTTCGGGGCGGCGTGCGGGGCGAGACTCAGCTCGACCGACGCGCGCGGCACACCGGACGACGGCGTGGGCGGCGGCGGTGGGGGTCCCCACGCCTGGCCCGCGTGTTCCGGTGTCGACATCGCCTTCCCGATTCCTAGTCCTCTGCCTGGGCGAAGCCTAAGCACACCGTGGTGGCCCGGCAACGCGCCTCGCCGTAGCGGGTGCGAGCAGTTCCGAGCGGTTCTCAGCGGACGGCGGCGGTCCGGTCGGCCGCCCTGAGCACGACGTCGAGCAGTCCGGGGAACAGCGCGTCGAGGTCGTCGCGGCGCAGCGACACCCACCGCTGGTTGCCGCACGCCCTCGTCCGGGTGATACCCGCCTCCCGCAGCACGCGCAGGTGCTGGGACAGGGTGGACTTGGCGACGTCCACGGCGAGGGCGCCGCAGCACCGTTCGCCGTCGGCCTCGATCTGGAGGACGACGGCCAGCCTGGTGGCGTCGCTCAACGCGTGCAGCACGGCCCCCAGCTCGATGTCGGCGGGCTCCGGCTCGTCGATGTTCGGCACCGGCACGGCTCCTCCAGCTTGTCGCGTCCGGGGTGGGGCTTGTGTTCTACGTGGTCGAGAGCAGGTTGTCACCCCCTGCGTACATCACCCGAAAGGCTGACGTCCGAGTGGGTTGGCCCACAGTACCCGTGGCGAGCTCATGTTCCACCCGTCGCGCGGGGGTGGGCGGTCGCGTCGTCGGCAGCGGCTTGTGCGATGTCTCTCGGCGCAGCTGTTC
>CBHFOL010000413.1:0-6784 GCA_965995405.1 uncultured Saccharothrix sp. | reverse complement strand
TCGGTCCAGGCCGAGGTGCTCAACCTGCTCGCCGACCTGCGCGAACAGCTCGGCCTGACCATGCTGTTCATCTCGCACGACCTCGCCGTCGTCCGGAACGTCAGCGACGACGTCGCCGTGCTGCGGCTCGGCGAGGTGGTCGAGCACGGCCCGGTCGCCGAGGTCTACCGCGACCCCTGCCATCCCTACACGCGTGAGCTGCTCGCCTCGGCCAGTGCCACGGCCGGTGAGTAGCCCCCCATCGATCTACGGAGAGATCCGCGACATGACTGCGCCCACCCATCGCGCCGATGCGGCCACGGCACTGCAACCCGACCTCGTCGCGTTGCGCCGTGCGTTGCACCGCGAACCCGAGATCGGTCTGGACCTCCCGCGCACGCAGGCGAAGGTGCTCGACGCGCTGGCCGGATTGCCGGTGGAGATCACCCTGGGCAAGGCCCTGAGCTCGGTCACCGCCGTGCTGCGCGGCGCACGGCCCGGTCCCGCCGTGCTGCTGCGGGCCGACATGGACGCCCTGCCCGTGCAGGAGGAGACCGGTCTTCCGTACACCTCCGAGATTCCCGACGCCATGCACGCGTGCGGCCACGACATGCACACTGCGGCCCTGGTCGGGGCGGCGCGGCTGCTGGCCGAACGCCGTGAGCACCTCGCCGGGAGCGTGGTGTTCATGTTCCAGCCGGGCGAGGAGGGCGGCGGCGGTGCCAACCTGATGCTGGACGAGGGTGTCCTCGAAGCGGCGGGACAGCCGGTGGTCGCCGCGTACGCGCTGCACGTCCTGTCCCGCCGGCTGCCGCACGGTGCGGTCGCCACCAGGCCCGGCGTGGCGATGGCGGCCTCGGACATCATCCGGGTCACGGTGCGCGGTCGCGGGGGACACGGGTCCAGCCCGCACGCCGCCGTCGACCCGGTGCCGGCGTTGACCGCGATGGTCGGCCAGCTCCAGACGGCGATCACCCGGGAGGTGGACGTCCATGATCCCGCGGTGTTGTCCGTGGGACAGCTCATCGCCGGCAGCGCACCCAACGTGATCCCGGATACCGCCGAACTCCACGCTTCGGTGCGCACCTTCTCCGACGCCACGCACCGGCAGATGCAGAAGATCGTGGACCGGGTCGTGCGCGGAAACGCGATCGCCCACGGCGTCGAAGCGGACCTGGACTACCAGGTCCTGTACCCGGTGACGGTGAACGATCCGGACGAGGCCGCGTTCGCGCTCGACGTGGCCCGTGGTCTGGTCGGCGACGAGAAGGTCCAGGAGTGGGCCGCGCCGGCGTCGGGCTCGGAGGACTTTTCCTTTGTGCTCCAACGTGTTCCGGGCGCGTACCTGTTCCTCGGCGCGTGTGCGCCCGAGGCGGACCCGGACGCCGCCCAGGCCAACCACTCGCCCCGCGCCTGCTTTGACGACGGGGTGCTGTCCACGGCGGCCGGTCTGCTCGCCGACCTCGCGTCCCGCCGGCTCGACCGCGAGGCGCGGGAAACCCGCTCCGGCAAGGAGGATTGAGATGTCCACCAGCGTGCCAGACCTCATCGTGGTCGGCCGGCTGCTCACCATGGACCCGGCCTGCCCGGAAGCCGGGGCGTTGGCCGTGCGCGACGGCCGGATCGTCGGTGTCGGCTCCCGGGACGAGATCCTCGCGCTGCGGGGCCCGCACAGCCGGGTCGCCGACTACGGCGACGCCTGCGTGTTGCCCGGTTTTGTCGATCCCCACACGCATTTCGAGCAGGACATCTTCACGACCGACGGTCCGATGGTGAGCATCCGGGCGACGATCGCGCCCCGCGCGGAGGACGTGCTCGCGATCGTCCACCGCACCATCGCCGAGCGTGGCAGTCGCGGCGCGTTCCTCGGCGGCTGGGATGCCCAGCAGCAGAAGGGATTGCCCAAGCCCACCCTGGAGTGGCTGGACGCCGCCGCGCCGGACACCCCGTTGTGCATCATGCACAGCTCGGCGCACATGGTGTGGTTCAACTCGGCGGCGGCCCGCGCCGCGGGCATGTCCCGGTCCACACCGGACCCGGCACGCGGACACTTCGGCCGGACGCCGACCGGCGAACTCGACGGGGCCGCCTACGAGAAGGCGGTTCTCTCCGTTCTCGAACCTCTCATGCGGGACCAGATCTGCGCCGAGTTCCCGTCCGGGATCGCGGCTGCCGCCAAACGCGCCAGTGCCGCCGGCGTCACCACCGCGACCGAGATGAACTCCGCGCCCGAACTGCGGTCCGCGTTGCTCAGGCAGACCCAGGCCGGCGAGCTGACCGTCCGACTCCGGCTGTACCAGAAGACCACCCCCGAGCGGCAGAGCGCGACCAAACCGTTCGGCGGCAACGACCGGATCCGGCAGATCGGCGTCAAGATCTGGGCCGACGGTTCGCCCGGCACGGGGACCATCGCGGCGACCTTCCCCTATCTCGACACCGCCGCCACCCGGGCGCTCGGCCTCCCGCCCGGACACACGTGCGCACCCACCTACACCACCGACGAGCTGTACGAGGTGAGCGAGGCGTACTTCGACCAGGGCTGGCAGATCGCCACGCACGTCGAAGGCGACGCCGCGGCCGACCGGACGCTGGACGCGTGGGAACGGCTGCTGCGCCGGCCGGGCAGCCGCCGCGACCACCGGCTGCGGCTGGAGCACTGCGTCGGCCTCCGTCCCGACCAGTTCCAGCGGGCCGCCGACCTGGGCGTCACCTGCTCGTTCTTCCCAGGTCAGCTCCACTACCAGGGCGAGGCGGTAGCCGACGACCTGTTCGGCCCCGAGGTGGCGGACGAGTGGGTGCCGATGCGGTCCGCGCTCGATGCCGGTGTGCGCATTTCCATGCACAGCGACACGCCCGTCACGCCGCTGCACCCGCTGCGCAACATCGCCACCGCGGTCACCCGCCGCACCCGTGCCCAGGGTCGGATCCTCGGTGCCCACCAGGCGCTCACGGTCGAGGAAGCGTTGCGCGCACACACGATCGACGCGGCGTGGCAGCTCTTCGCCGACGACGTCGTCGGGTCGCTCACCCCGGGCAAGTACGCCGACCTCGCCGTCATCGAGGCCGACCCGCGCACGGTCGCGCCGGACCACATCACCGACCTCGCCGTCACGGCCACCTACCTGTCCGGAGAGCTGGTCCATGAGCGAACCTGATCGAGGAGGAATCTCCGTGACGACACCGATCATCGGCATCACCACCGACTACGCCACCGCGAGTTGGGAAGGCTGGCACTGTCGCGCCGCCGTGTTGTCCGATCGCTATGTCAAGTCGGTCGCGGCGGTGGGCGCGCTGCCGGTCCTGCTGCCGCCGGTCGACATCGCCGCGAGCGTCGCGGTGGCCGGCATCGACGCCCTGGTGGTCAGTGGCGGCAGCGACGTCGACCCCGGCCGCTATGGCGCGGTCCCGTCGCCGGACGCCGAACCGCCGAACGCGGCTCGTGACGAGTGGGAGCTGGCCTTGCTGCGGGCGGCGCTCGCGGTCGACCTTCCGGTGCTGGGCATCTGCCGCGGGATGCAACTGCTCAACGTCGTCCGCGGCGGGACGCTGCGCCAGCACCTGGACGAGAAGGTGGACGCCCACCGGGTGCACCGTTCGAGGCGATTCCTGCCGCACCGCATTGCCATCGCCGCCGACAGCGCGCTGGCGACCGTGCTGGGTCCGGACACGGTGATCAGCAGCCAGCACCACCAGGCCGTCGACACGCTCGGCCGAGCCGTCAAGGCGACGGCGTGGGCCGATGACGGCACCGTCGAAGCCGTCGAACTCGTCGGACACCGTTGTGTCATCGGCATCCAGGGGCATCCCGAGGAAGATCCCGACCCGCGGCTGTTCGCACACCTGGCCGCTGCCGCGCGGGCGCACCGCAGGGGCTTCAGCGTGGTGGGAGCCTGATCTGAGCTAGCGCTCGATCAGGACCGTCGTCTTACCCGAGACATTGCCTCGCCTTGCTGAGGTAGCTTGTCCGTCATATTCTAGCGATCGCTAAGTAAGTTGGAGGCCAGGTGGAGATATCCCGGAAGACCGCGCTCGTCACCGGAGGGGCGTCCGGACTGGGCCTCGCGACGGTGCGCAGGTTGGTCGCGGCGGGCGCGCGGGCGGTGGCGGTCGACCTGCCGCACGCGGACCCGTCCGCGTTGGCGGAGTTGGGCGAGGCGGTTGCCTACGTGCCCGCCGACGTCACCGACGAGGTGGCGGTGGGGCGGGTGGTCGACATCGCCAACGAGTCCGGAACGCTCGCCGTGGTGGTCAACTGCGCGGGCGTCGGCAACGCCGTCCGGACGGTGGGCAAGTCCGGGGCGTTCCCCCTCGCCGAGTTCGCCAAGGTCGTGAACGTCAACCTGATCGGCACGTTCAACGTCATCCGGCTGGCCGCCGCCGCGATGGCGGGCAACCCGCTCGCCGGCGAGGAGCGCGGCGTCATCGTGAACACCGCGTCGGTGGCCGCCTTCGACGGCCAGGTCGGCCAGGCCGCCTACTCGGCGTCCAAGGGCGGTGTGGTCGGCATGACGTTGCCGATCGCCCGCGATCTGGCCCCGCTCGCCATCCGGGTGGTCACGATCGCCCCGGGCCTGTTCGAGACACCGCTGCTGGGCTCGCTGCCGGCCGACGTCCGCGCGTCGCTCGGCGCACAGGTGCCGCACCCGCGGCGACTGGGCCTGCCGGCGGAGTACGCGGAGCTGGTGAGCGCGATCGTGGCGAACCCGATGCTCAACGGCGAGACGATCCGGTTGGACGGCGCGATCCGGATGGCACCGCGATGAGCCCCGCCGAGGACGTGCTGGTCGATGTGGTCGACGGTGTCGCGCGGGTGACGCTCAACCGCCCGGACGTGTACAACGCGGTGCACGAGGCCATGCTCGGCCGGTTCGCGGACCACATGGAGCGCCTCGCGGACGACGACGGCGTGCGCAGCGTGGTCGTCACCGGGGCCGGGAAGGCGTTCTGCTCGGGTGCCGACCTGGCCCGCGCCGGTACCGGCGGCGTGGACCAGACCCGGCGCGTGATGGCGGCGATGGGGCGGGCGGTCTCCGCGATCACGGCGGCACCGCAGCCCGTGATCGCGGCGGTGAACGGTCCGGCGGCGGGCGGCGGCGCGTCGCTCGCGCTGGTCTGCGACCTCGTCGTCGCGAGTCGGGCGGCGTATTTCCTGTTCCCGTTCGTCGGTGTCGGGCTGATCCCGGACGGTGGTGCCACGCTGACCGTGGCGGCGTCCATCGGCCGTGCCCGTGCGATGCGGATGGCGTTGCGGCAGGAACGGCTCCCCGCCGCCGACGCCTACGCCGCCGGGCTGATCGCCGCCGTGTGCGAGCCGGACGAGCTCGACCCGCTCGTCACGGACTGGGCCACCGGGCTGGCCGCCGGGGCGCGCAACGCGATGGCCGCCGCGAAGCGCGCCGTCAACGCGGCCACCCTCGGGCAGCTCCGGCAGGTGCTCCGGCACGAGGCGGACCGGCAGACCGCGCTCGCGGGCGGGCCCGAGTTCGCCGAGGGGGTCGCTGCGTTCCGCGAACGCCGCCGGCCGGCGTACCGGGACATCCACTGGACCGCACCGGAAGGGCCGCTGACATGACGACCCCTACGCGCCGCAACCACTGGAACGCACAGCTGGAGCGGCACGCCGCCGCCGTCCCCGACCGCGCCGCGATCCGCTTCGAGGGGCGGACCACCACCTGGCGCGAGCTGGACGAACGGGTACGGGCGCTCGCCGACGCGATGGCCCGGCGCGGGGTGTCCTTCGGCGACCGGGTGGCGCTGCTCATGACCAACGGGCCCGAGTTCCTGGAGATCGTGCTGGCCGCCAACCGGCTCGGGGCGAGCGCCGTGCCGCTGAACTTCCGGCTCACCACCCCGGAGGTGGCCTACCTGGTCGACGACTCCGGCGCGGCGCTGTTGTTCGTGGACGACAGCACCGCACAGGTCGCCCAAGCCGCCGTCGAGCAGCTCGCCCGACCTCTCCAGACCGTCGTGGCGGGTAGCGCCCACTACGACGCCCTGCTGGCGGAGTCGGGCGAGTCGCCGCAGCCGGTGGACGTCCCGGAGGACACCCCGGCGCTGATCATGTACACCTCGGGCACCACCGGCCGGCCGAAGGGCGCGGTGCTCTCGCACCAGAACCTCCAGGCGCAGGCGCTCACGATCATCCGGGCCTGGCAGCTGTGCGAGGACGGTGACGTGAACCTGGTGGCCGTCCCGATGTTCCACATCGGCGCCATCGGCTCGATCGTGGGGATGGTCCTCGTCGGTGGGACGCTGGTGATCCAGCCGAGCGGGGCGTCGAACTCGGCGACCGTGCTGGATCTGCTGGAGCGGGAGCGGGTGACCGCGGTGTTCCTGGTGCCCACGCAGTGGCAGGCGCTGTGTGCCGATCCGGGCCTGGCACAGCGGGACCTGTCGGCGCTGCGGGTGATCAGCTGGGGCGCGGCACCCGCGTCGGAGACGCTGCTGCGCCGCATGGCCGAGGTGTTCCCGGACGCCCTGAACGTCGCGTTGTTCGGGCAGACGGAGATGTCACCGGTCACCTGCGTGCTGACCCGCGAGGACGCGATCCGGAAGCTCGGCTCGGTGGGCAAGGCGGTCGCCTGCGTCGCCGTGCGGGTGGTGGACGAGGGGATGAACGACGTCCCACCCGGCGAGGTCGGCGAGATCGTGTACCGGGGCGCGACCGTGATGCAGGGCTACTGGCGCAAGCCGGAGGCGACCGAGCAGGCGTTCGCCGGGGGCTGGTTCCACTCCGGGGACCTGGTGCGGGTGGACGCGGAGGGCTTCGTCTGGACCGCGCGCGTTGCCGGTGGCTCCTGCCTGA
>CBHFOL010000412.1:0-6812 GCA_965995405.1 uncultured Saccharothrix sp. | reverse complement strand
ACCGCTGACGCACTCCTCGAGCAGCTCTCCCGGCTCCCCCACGCCAACGTCACCACGGTGCCGTTCCAGGACCCGGCGGTGGCGACGCTGGAGCGCCTGCTGGCCGCCAAGGCGTTCGAGAGCCTGCCCGAGCGCTGGCAGACGGTGCTGTGGCAGACCGAGATCGAGGGCCAGACGCCCGCCGAGGTCGCGCCGCTGCTCGGACTGACCACGAACGGCGTGTCCGCGCTGGCGCACCGGGCCCGGGAAGGCCTGAAGAAGGCCTACCTCCAGGCGCACCTGGTGCACAGCCCGTCCGGCCGGTGCCACGCCACCGCCACCCGGCTGGGCGCGTGGACCCGCAGCGGCCTGACCCGGCGGGAGACCACGCAGGTCGAGGCGCACTTAGACCAGTGCGCCGGCTGTCGTGCCATGGCCGCCGAGTTGGCCGACGTCAACGGCACGCTGCGGGCGATCGTCGCACCGATCGTGCTGGGCGCGGGTGCCGCCGGGTACCTGGCCAAGACCGGCGCGTACCTGACCACGGCGGGCGCGGCGAAGACGGGCCTGGCCGCGACGACGTCCCACTGGCTGACCGCCGTCGCCTCGACCACGGCGGTGGCGGCGGCCGTGGTGTGGGGTGTGGGCACGACGCGGCTGGAGGTCCCGCCGGGCATCGAGGCCGCTCCGCCGACGTCGACCACCGCCCGGCCCGTGCCGACGTCCACCGCCACCTCTACACCGGCCGCGCCGTCCGGCGGCACGACCGGCACCACCGGCACGGCCTCCACCCGACCGGCCGACCCGAGCCGACCCGGGGTGTCCACGTCCGTCGCGACCACCTCGACGGCCGCCGAGCCGTCGCTGACGCCGACCGTGCCGAGCGGTTTCACCATGGGCACCGGCGGGCCGCCGACCGACCTGCCGATCACCGTCCGCAACACGGGTCCGCTGGCCGTTCCGCCGCCGACCCTGGCGCTCGACCTCCCCGACGGCGTGCAGGTGGTGGGACCGGGCGACAGCCTGGTGGGCCGGCCGGTGCTGCGGTTCGGCCGCGCGCCGGCGCGGGTCGGGTGTCCGGCGGGCAAGGGCACCGTGACCTGCACAGCGGACCGGGAACTGGCTCCGGGAGAGTCGGTCACGTTCGTGTTCCGCCTCCTCGCGGGCCCGAAGTCGGCGGACGGCGAGATCACCGGCACGATCGGCGCGGGCCCGGTGTCGCTGCCGGTGCGGATCCCGGTGACCGTCACACCGAAGAATTGACGTTCTCCCCGCCCTGAAGGACGGGGATTCCCTCCACGCTGCGCGTGGACCGCGCGGCGTCCGGGTGGATTACCGCTTCCCGGCGCGCTGCCGACGCAGGTGTCGGTCTGACGTGCGCTCCACGGTCGTGTGAGTTGTCCGCCCGTCCGGCGGCCAACACGTTGCGTGCCGCGTTGAGGTCCCGGTCGTGGACGGCCCCGCAGGAACAGGTCCACGACCGGAGGTTCAACGGCAGCTTCCCGCCGGTCACCCCGCACTCCGAGCACAGGCGGGTGGAGGGGAACCAGCGGTCGATCCGTTTGAAGGCGCGGCCGTGGCGGGCGGCCTTGTATTCCACCATCGCGGTGAACTGTGCCCATCCGGCGTCGTGCACAGACTTCGCCAGCCTCGTACGGGCCAAGCCCGCCACCGCGAGGTCTTCCACGTACACCGCTTGGTTGTCGCGAACGATCGTGGTCGACAGCTTGTGGTGGAAGTCCCGGCGCGTGTCGGCGATCCGCGCGTGGGCACGGGCCACCGCCACGACGGCCTTGCGGCGGCGGTTCGAGCCCTTCCGCTTGCGGGCCAGGGCTTTCTGCAACCTGCGTAGTCTGCGGGCGGCCTGCCGCAGGAAACGCGGCGCGGCGACCTTCGTGCCGTCGGAGAGCACCGCGAAGTGGGTCAGCCCCAGATCGATGCCCACTTCCGGCTCGACCGGGGGCAGCGGGCTGTCGGGTACCCGGACGACGAACGAGGCGAAGTGCCGGCCCGCCGCGTCCTTGACGATCGTCACCGACGACGGTTCGGCGGGCAGGTCCCGTGACCAGCGGACCCGCAGGTCGCCGATCTTCGGCAGCCGTAACCGTCCGTTGTCCAGCACCCGGAAGCGGGCGTTGGCTGTGAACCGGACGGCCTGCCGGTTGTCCTTGCGCGAACGGAACCGTGGCGCAGCGACCTTCGGACCTTTCCGCCTGCCGGTGACGGAGGCGAAGAAGTTCCGGTAGGCCACGTTCAGGTCCGCCAGGGCCTGCTGCAACACCACCGCCGACACCTCGCCCAGCCAGGCACGGGCCTCGGTCTTCTTCGCCTCGGTGATCAGCCGCTTGGACAGTTCGCCTTCGGCGAGGTAAGGCAACCCGGCCCGGTGGGCGTCGCGGCGTGCGCGCAGCCCGTCGTTGAACACCACCCGTGCACACCCGAACGCGCGGGCCAACGCGATCTGTTGGCCCGGCGTCGGGTCGACGCGGAAGTTGTACCGGAGCTGCACCACCTCACCCTATATGGTTGGTCTCATGGCCGAATACGAGAGTGTCCGTACTGGTCGACACTGCGTTTTCGTACTTCACGCGCACTTGGTTTTCGTCACGAAGTACCGGCACGGGGTGTTCGGCGACCGGCACCTGACCCGACTGGAGGAGATCATGCGGGCGGTGTGCTCCGACTTCGAGTGCGGGCTGGTCGAGTTCAACGGCGAGGCCGACCACGTCCACCTGCTGGTCGACTTCCCACCCAAGGTCGCGATCTCGAAACTCGTCAACAGCCTCAAGGGTGTCTCCTCCCGCCGGATGCGGCAGGAGTTCCCCGATCTGTCCCGCCACTACTGGAAGGCACAACGACTGTGGTCCGGGTCGTACTTCGCCGGATCGGTCGGCGGCGCCCCGATCAGCGTGCTGCGCCAGTACATCGAGCAGCAGAACCGTCCGGTCTAGGGCACGCTCGGCCGCAGCCGGCCTCCCGCGCCGGCCTTCACCCCCGCCCTGAAGGACGGAGCACTGGCCCGCGCTCAGGCAGCCGGCGGGTATCACACCGTTCGGAACCCGAGCCGTTATGGCCGCCGTCGAAAACGATTTCACAACCACGTGAAATTTATTCGCAGTTACGGTCGGTCCGCCCTGTGGACGCCGATCACCGTTGACCGAATTCGCCGACACCGGAATCAGGGCAGGTAACCCGCCGGACCCGACCGATTGCGCGGACAATCGACTTTTTCACACTACGCCTCTCGTCGTAATAACGGTTGCTCTGCGTGAAATGGCGACCACCGGCTCTTGACGGCCGTTCCGGACGTCCCCGATGATCGAACGGCTTGCCCGGATTGCGGTCACCATTCCACGACCGCCCACGATATTCACCGGCTTCTTCGAGGGAGGTTTTCGTGCGCGTTCTCGCCCTGTTCGTCGCGACGCTGCTCGGAACCTTCCTGGTCGCGGGCGTCGAGTCCGACCCGCGCTCCGGCCACGGCCAGGCCGCCGGGCAGTTGATCCTCAGCGAGGCGTTGACCACCGCGCACACCCACCCTGACCTGGGGTTCGCGGACGAGGCAACGCCCAGCGCACCCGCCGTCGCGCACCTGCGGAGCTCCGTCCGCACGGCCGTCGGCGTCCCCGTGACGCCGCCGACCGCCCGCGTCGACACCCGGGTCGCCCGCGGGCCGCCGGACGGGCGCTGATTCCTCGCAGCCGCACCGCAGTCGATTCGACGACCGCGGTGTCCCTGTCGCGCCCACAAAAGGACAAATCCGATGCCCGGCCCATCCGACAAAACCCGTCCGACCGGTCGACCGCCCGCCCCGGCGACCCGGCGACTGCCGAAATCCGACCTGAAGTCCGGTTTCCTGGTCGCCCTGATCGCACTCCCGCTGTGTCTCGGCATCGCGGTCGCGAGCGGCTTCCCGCCCGTCGCGGGCGTGCTCACGGCCATTGTCGGCGGCGTCCTCGGCGGCCTGCTCGGCGGTGCGCCGCTGACCATCAAGGGACCGGCCGCCGGCCTGATCGTGATCGCCGTCGGCGCGGTGCACGACCTCGGCCAGGGTGATCTCGTCGCCGGCTACCGGCGCGCGCTGGCCGTCGGCGTGGTCGCCGCCGCGATCCAGATCGCGTTCGGCCTGCTGCGCGCGGCCGGCATCGGTGTCGCGATGTCGCCGTCCGTGGTGCACGGGATGCTCGCCGCGATCGGCGTGATCATCATCGCCAAGCAGGCGCACGTGGTGCTCGGCGTGAAGCCGGCCGCCGAGACGCCGTTCGGCCTGCTCGCCGAGATCCCGGCGAGTCTGGTGCACGCCAACCCGTTCATCCTGCTGGTCGGCGCGCTGTCGCTGGTCCTGCTGTTCTGCCTGCCGCTGGTCCGGGCGCGCTGGAGCAAGGTCGTGCCCGCGCCGCTGGCGGTGCTCGCCGTGGCGATCCCGATCGGCCTGTGGCTGCAACTGGACCGGCCGCACGACTACACGTTCCTCGGCGCGGACCACCACCTCGGCCCGGAGCACCTGGTGCGGCTGCCCGGCTCGCTGCTCGACGCGATCACCTTCCCGGACTTCTCCCAGGCGTTCAGCGGCACGTCCGTGCAGTACGTGGTGATGTTCGCGCTGATCGGCACCATCGAGTCGACGCTGACCGTGCTCGCGGTCGACTCGCTGGACCCGGCGAAGCGCACCTCGGACGTCAACCGCGACCTGCTCGCGATCGGCGCGGGCAACCTCACCTCGGCGTTCATCGGCGGCCTGCCGATGATCTCCGAGATCGTCCGCTCCAAGGCCAACCTGGACGCGGGCGCGCGCACCCGGTGGTCGAACGTGTGCCACGGCGCGATCCTGCTGCTGGTCGTGGCGCTGATCCCGGGCATCGTGCAGACCATCCCGCTCGCCGCGTTGGCCGCGATGCTGGTCTACACCGGGTTCCGGCTGGCCGCGCCGCACGAGTTCGCGCACATCGCCCGGATCGGCCCGGACCAGCTCGCGCTGTTCCTGACCACCCTGCTGGTCACGCTCGCCACGGACCTGCTGGTCGGGGTGGCGTCCGGGCTGGTGCTCAAGGTCGTGCTGCACCTGGCGCGGGGCGTGCCGCCAGCCGCGTTCCTGCCCCGGCCGCAGGTGACCGTGGTCGGTTCGGTGATGCGCCTGCGGATCCGGGACGCGGCGGTGTTCCCGGCGCTGCTGCCGCTGCGCAAGCGGATCAGCCGGGCCGGCGCGGAGATCACCGAGATCATCGTGGACGTCCGGGGCGTGACCCTGGTGGACCACACGTTCCAGGTCCGGCTGGCCGAGCTGGCGAAGGAACTGCCCACGGCGACACTGACCGTCGAGGGCCTGGACGGGCTCCGGGCCGCGTCGGCCGACCGGCACGCCACCCGCCGGCGGTCGCGATGACCATCGCCGACCTGGTGGAGTACGCCGCCGAGCTGCTGCCCGAACAGGGGCCGCTCCAGGCTTTCGTGCACCACAACACGTTGCACGCGTTCGAGCACCTGCCGTTCGCGGACGCGGTGACCCGAGCGGCGGGGGTGTTCGGCACCGAGCCGTACCTGGCCGAGGCCGTGTTCCACGGGTTCCTGCGCGCGGGCCGGATCACCCCCGACGACCTGGACGCGGTGGTCGCGGCCGAGGTCGCCGACGACGGGGTGCCGGTGGTGCCGGGCGGTCCGACGCCGCGCCGGTTCCACGAGACCCGGCTGCGGCACCACATCGAGGTGCCGCGCGGCCCGGCGCTGCGCTGGCTGCTCGCCGAGACCGACGCGGTGGACGCCGGCGACCCGCGCTGGGACCTGCTGCGCACGGCAGCCCCCGGGCCGGCCACTCCCCCGCCGGACCCGCGTGACCTGCTGCACGCGGCGGCACCCGAGGCGGCTGCCCGCCCGCCGCGCCCGGGCCCGCGTGATCACGCACCCGGGCCGGCCGCGCCCCCGCCGCGTCCGCGTGACCGGGTGCTCGCCGCGACCGGAGTCGACCCGGACCACCTGGCGCACCCGCCGCTGATCCGGTTCACGGCGGCGTTCCTGGACCAGGGCGTGGCGTACTGGCCGATGCCGGACCGGGACCGGGGCCTGCTGGCCGCGTTCCGCGCCCTCTACGGCCGGGTGGGCGGTCCGCCGGACCCGTTCCTGCGTGGTCTCGCCGCGTGCCTGCGGGACCTGCGTGACCTGACCGCCGAGCAGACGATCGGCTGGGCGCTGGACGAGCTCGGTGTCGCCGAGGCCGATCGGGGTGCGGTGATCACCGCGACCCTGCTGTCGTTGCGCGGCTGGGCGGGCATGGTGCGTCAGTTCGAGGTTCGGCCCGACCGCGCGCCCGTGGAGGCCCGGCCGGCACGGCTCGTCGACTACCTGGCCGTGCAGCTCACGCTGGACGTGTTCGCCACCCGGCACGTGCTGGCCACCGCCGAACCGGTCGCCGTCGCCGAGACCGGGCCGGGGCTGGAACTGGTCTACGAGGCGTTCGCCCTGGCCCGGCTGATGGACGTGCCGCTGGCCGACCGCGACCAGGCGGCGGCGTGGCTCGCCGTGGTCGACGGGTGCGACGAGGTGGAGCGCAGGAGGCTGCTCCACCTCGCCTACGAGCGGCGGCACCGGATCGGCGTGCTGGACGGGCTCGCCGCCCACCAGCGGCTGGCCGTGCCCGGCGGCACCCCGTCGTTCCAGGCGGTGTTCTGCCTGGACGAACGCGAGGAATCGGTGCGCAGGCACCTGGAGGAGTGCTGCCCGGCCGCCGAGACGTTCGGCTTCGCGGGCTTCTTCGGGGTCGCCATGAACTACCGGGGCGCGGCCGACGTGCGGTCGCGCCCGCTGTGCCCGGTGGTCGTCACACCCCGGCACGCGGTGGT
>CBHFOL010000411.1:0-6837 GCA_965995405.1 uncultured Saccharothrix sp. | reverse complement strand
GCCGAGTCCAACAACACCACGATGGAAGGGGCGGACTCCTTCGGCCCGCCGGAGACCGCGACCACGATGTGGAAGGCCCACCCCTACGGCCGCACGCTGCACTTCGGCGTCCGCGAGCACGCGATGGGCTCGATCCTCAACGGCATCGCGCTGCACGGCCCGACCCGCCCGTACGGCGGCACGTTCCTGGTGTTCTCCGACTACATGCGCCCGCCGGTCCGGCTGGCCGCGCTGATGCACCTGCCGGTCACCTACGTGTGGACGCACGACTCCATCGGCCTGGGCGAGGACGGCCCGACGCACCAGCCGGTCGAGCACCTGGCCGCGCTGCGCGCCATCCCCGGCCTGACCGTGGTCCGCCCCGGCGACGCGAACGAGACCGCCGCCGCGTGGCGGGCCAACGTCGAGCAGACCGCCGGCCCGGTGGCGCTGGCGCTGAGCCGGCAGAACCTGCCGGTGCTGGAAGGCACGAAGGAGAAGGCGACCGAGGGCGTCAGGCGGGGCGGCTACGTGCTGGCCGGCGACGGCGAGCCGGAGCTGATCCTGATCGCCACCGGCTCGGAGCTCCAGCTCGCGGTCGAGGCACGGAAGGTGTTCGAGGCCGAGGGCGTGGCCACCCGGGTGGTGTCGCTGCCCAGCGTGGAGTGGTTCGACGCGCAGGACGAGTCCTACCGCGAGTCGGTGCTGCCGTCGTCGGTGAAGGCGCGGGTCGTGGTGGAGGCGGGTATCGCCCAGTCGTGGTACCGGTTCGCGGGCGACGCGGGCGAGATCGTGTCCATCGAGCACTTCGGCGCGTCGGCCGACTTCCAGACGCTGTTCCGGGAGTTCGGCTTCACGACGGAGAACGTCGTCGCGGCGGCCCGCCGGTCGCTGGCCAAGGTCCGCTAGTCCGCAAGGGGAGATGACGAGATGACTGCCAACCACCTGGCCGAGCTGAGCGCGGCCGGTGTCTCGATCTGGCTGGACGACCTGTCCCGCGAGCGCCTGGACACCGGCAACCTCGCCGGTCTCATCGCCGGGCAGCACGTGGTGGGCGTGACCACCAACCCGACGATCTTCGCCGGCGCGCTGTCCAAGGGCGCCTCCTACGACGCGCAGGTGCGCGAGCTGGCCGCGCGGGGCGCGGACACCGACGCCGCCGTCCGCGAGATCACCACCACGGACGTGCGCAACGCGTGCGACCTGTTCCGCGCCATCTACGAGTCGTCCGACGGCGTGGACGGCCGGGTGTCGATCGAGGTCGACCCGCGGCTGGCCAACGACACCGAGGCCACCATCGCCGAGGCGCTGGACCTGGCGAAGACCGTGGACCGGCCGAACCTGCTGGTGAAGATCCCGGCCACGGTCGAGGGCCTGCCCGCGATCACCAAGGTGCTCGCCGAGGGCGTCAGCGTGAACGTGACGCTGATCTTCTCCACCGAGCGCTACCGGGACGTGATGGAGGCGTTCGTCGCGGGCCTGGAGCAGGCCAAGGCGAACGGCCACGACCTGCGCGGCATCCACTCCGTGGCGTCGTTCTTCGTGTCCCGGGTGGACAGTGAGATCGACAAGCGGCTGGACGCGCTGGACACCCCGCGTGCCAAGGAACTGCGCGGCCAGGCTGCGATCGCCAACGCGCGGCTCGCGTACGCGGCGTACGAGGAGACGTTCCGGGGTGCGCGCTGGGACGCGCTGGCCGCCGACGGCGCACGGGCGCAGCGCCCGCTGTGGGCGTCGACCGGCGTGAAGGACCCGGCCTACTCCGACACCCGCTACGTGGACGAGCTGGTCGTCGCCGACACGGTCAACACGATGCCGGAGAAGACCCTGCACGCGGTCGCCGACCACGGCAGGATCACCGGTGACACCGTGTCCGGCCGGGGGGCGCAGGCGCAGGAGGTCTTCAACTCGCTCACCGAGGTCGGCATCGACCTCGACGACGTGTTCGCCGTGTTGGAGACCGAGGGCGTCGACAAGTTCGAGAAGTCCTGGGCGGAACTGCTGGAGACGGTGACCGGGCAACTGAACCAGGCAAAGGGCTGACACATGACCGAGGTGGTCTCCGTGGAGATCGTCCGCTCGCCCAATGAAGACCAGGTCGCCATCGTGGTGGGCGACCTGGTCCGCGACCGGGTGGCGAGCAAGCTCACCGCAGGCGACGCCACGCTGTGGGGTCCCGACGCGGAGTCCGAGGCGTCCATCCGGCTGGCCTGGACGACGCTGCACGAGACGTCCCGCCCGCTGGTCGCGGAGATCGCGGCGCTGCGCGCGGAACTGCTCGCCGAGGGCGTGGACCGGGTGGTGCTCGCCGGCATGGGCGGCTCGTCGCTCGCGCCCGAGGTGATCACCGGTACCGCTGGCATACCGCTGGTGGTGCTGGACACCACCGACCCCGGCCAGGTGGCCGACGCGCTGGCGGGCGACCTGCGGCGCACCGTGATCGTGGTGTCGTCCAAGTCGGGCGGCACCGTGGAGACCGACAGCCACCGGCGGATCTTCGAGGCCGCGTTCACCGCCGAGGGCATCGACGCGGCGTCCCGGATCGTCGTGGTGACCGACCCGGGCTCCCCGCTGGAGGCGGCGTCCCGCGAGGCGGGCTACCGCAAGGTGTTCCTGGCCGACCCGCACGTGGGCGGCCGGTACTCGGCGCTGACCGCGTTCGGCCTGGTGCCGTCCGGTCTGGCGGGCGCGGACATCGCGGACCTGCTGGACGACGCCGCCGCAGCCGCTGCCCTGGTGTCGGCCGACTCGGCGGACAACCCGGCGGTCGTGCTGGCGGCGACGTTCGCGGTGGCGCACGCGCACGGCGCGGAGAAGGTCGTGTTCGCCGACACCGGCTCCGGCATCAAGGGCTTCGGCGACTGGGCGGAGCAGCTGATCGCCGAGTCGACTGGCAAGAACGGCACCGGGCTGCTGCCGGTCGTGGTGGAGGACGCGGGCGCGCCCGGTTTCGTGGACGCCCGTTCGGACGCCACGACCGTCGCGATCGGACCGGCCACCGGCTCGTCCACCATCGCCGTGGAAGGCCCGCTGGGCGCGCAGTTCCTGGTGTGGGAGTACGCGACCGCGCTGGTCGGCCGGGTGCTGGAGATCAACCCGTTCGACCAGCCGGACGTGGAGGCGGCGAAGAAGGCCGCCCGGTCGCTGCTGGACGCGCCCGCCGCGACGGCGTCGGCACCGGCCTTCGTGGACGGTCCGATCGAGGTGTACCCGAGCGAGGGCTGGCTGTCGCCGGACGTGAAGACGGTCGCCGCCGCACTGGACGCGCTGGTGGCCGTCGCGCCCGCGCACGGCTACCTGTCCGTGCAGGCGTACCTGGACCGGATCGACGACGCGTCGTTCGCGCTGGTCCGGGCGGAGCTGGCGCGGTCGACGCACCTCCAGACCACGTTCGGGTGGGGTCCGCGGTTCCTGCACTCGACCGGCCAGTACCACAAGGGCGGTCACCAGAACGGCGTGTTCCTCCAGCTCACCGGGGCGTCCGAGGTGTCCTTGGACGTGCCGGGGCGGCCGTACGACCTGGGCACTTTGCAACTGGCGCAGGCGCGGGGCGACGGCCAGGTGCTGGCCGAGCGCGGGCGTCCGGTGCTGCGGCTGCACCTCACCGACCGCGTCGCCGGGCTCGCCCAGCTCGTGGAAGCCATCCAGGAGGACGGTTCGTGACGGCGTCTGTGAAGCGCAACCCGCTCCGGGATCCCCGGGACAAGCGGCTGCCCCGGATCGCCGGGCCGTGCGGCCTGGTGATCTTCGGCGTGACGGGTGACCTGTCGCGCAAGAAGCTGATGCCGGCGATCTACGACCTGGCCAACCGGGGTCTGCTGCCGCCGGGCTTCGCGCTCGTCGGCTTCGCCCGCCGGGACTGGGCCGACCAGGACTTCATGCAGGTCGTGCGGGACGCGGTGCGGGAGCACGCGCGCACCCCGTTCCGGGCCGAGGTCTGGGAGCAGCTCGCCGAGGGCATCCGGTTCGTGCAGGGCACCTTCGACGACGACACCGCGTTCGACACGCTGGCCGCGACGATCGCCGACCTGGACCGCGAGCGCGGCACGGGCGGCAACCACGCGTTCTACCTGTCGGTGCCGCCCAGCGCGTTCACCACGGTGGTCAACCAGCTCAAGCGCGCGGGCCTGGCCACGCCGCCGAAGGACAGCCCCGGCCAGTGGCGGCGGGTCGTCATCGAGAAGCCGTTCGGGCACGACCTGGCCAGCGCCAAGCAGCTCAACAAGATCGTCAACGACGTCTTCCCCGAGGAGTCGGTGTTCCGCATCGACCACTACCTCGGGAAGGAGACGGTGCAGAACATCATGGCGCTGCGCTTCGCGAACCAGCTCTACGAGCCCATCTGGAACGCGAACTACGTCGACCACGTGCAGATCACCATGGCCGAGGACATCGGCCTGGGCGGGCGCGCGGGCTACTACGACGGCATCGGCGCGGCCCGGGACGTGATCCAGAACCACCTGCTCCAGCTGCTCGCGCTGACCACGATGGAGGAGCCGGTGTCGTTCCGGCCCGCCGACCTGCGGGCGGAGAAGGTCAAGGTGCTGTCCGCGACCCGGCCCGTCGGTCCGTTCGAGGAGACCACCGCGCGCGGCCAGTACACCGGCGGGTGGCAGGGCGGGCAGAAGGTGCTCGGCCTGGTCGAGGAGGGCGGGTTCGCCAAGGACTCCACCACCGAGACCTACGCGGCGATCACCTGCGAGATCAACACCCGGCGGTGGGCGGGCGTCCCGTTCTACCTGCGCACCGGCAAGCGGCTCGGCCGCCGTGTCACCGAGGTGGCCGTGGTGTTCAAGCGCGCCCCGCACCTGCCCTTCGACGACACCGCGACCGAGGAGCTGGGGCAGAACGCCCTGGTGGTGCGGGTGCAGCCGGACGAGGGCGTCACCATCCGGTTCGGCTCCAAGGTGCCCGGCAACACCATGGAGGTCCGGGACGTCACGATGGACTTCGGCTACGGCCACGCGTTCACCGAGTCGTCGCCCGAGGCGTACGAGCGGCTGCTGCTGGACGTGCTGCTCGGCGAGCCGTCGCTGTTCCCCAAGAACGACGAGGTCGAGCTGTCCTGGGAGATCCTGGACCCGGTGCTGAAGCACTGGGCGGCCAAGGGCGCTCCCGAGAAGTACAAGGCAGGCACCTGGGGACCGGCGTCGGCGGACGAGATGCTGGCCCGCACCGGTAGGCACTGGAGGCGTCCGTGATCATCGACCTGCCCTCGACCACCACGTCGCAGGTCAACAGCAAACTCGTGCAGCTGCGCGAGGAGGGCGGCGCGGTCACCCTCGGCCGGGTGCTGACGCTGGTCATCGTGACCGACGACGGCTCGAAGACCGAGGACGCCGTGGACGCGGCCAACGACGCCAGCCGCGAGCACCCGTGCCGGGTGATCGTGGTGGCCCGGGGCGCGCGCAAGGCCGCGCCCCGGCTGGACGCCCAGATCCGGGTCGGCGGCGACGCGGGCGCGTCCGAGGTGATCGTGCTGCGGCTGTACGGGGAACTGGCCAACGAGGGCGCGTCGTGCGTCGTGCCGCTGCTGCTGCCGGACACCCCGGTCGTGGCGTGGTGGCCGCACGAGGCGCCGGCCGTGCCAGCGAACGACCCGATCGGGCAGCTCGCGCAGCGGCGGATCACCGACGCGGCGGCCGAGAAGAACCCGATCAAGGCGTTGGAGCAGCGCAAGGCCGGGTACACGCCGGGTGACACCGATCTGGCGTGGACGCGGTTGACGCTGTGGCGGGCGATGCTCGCTTCGGCGTTCGACCTGCCGCCGTTCGAGAAGGTCACCGAGGCGGAGGTGAGCGGTGAGGCGGACTCGCCGTCCACCGATCTGCTGGCGGCTTGGCTGGCCGGGGCGTTGAGGGTGCCGGTGAAGCGGGCCAAGGCGGTGCGTGGCGTGGGCATCGTGGACGTGCGGCTGGTGCGGAAGTCCGGGGTGGTGGAGCTGGTGCGGCCGGATGGCAAGGTCGGCGCGCTGACCCAGCCCGGACAGCCGGAGCGGCGGGTCGCGTTGCAGCGGCGGGAGATCCGGGACTGCCTGGCCGAGGAGCTGCGGCGGCTGGACCCGGACGAGGTGTACGAGTCGGCGTTGCGGGCGTTGGGCAAGGTCGTGCGCGGCCGGACCCCGGCGAAGGCCGCGGCTGGGCGGAAGGCATCGGCCAAGACGGCCGAGCCTGGTGCGGAGGCTCCGAAGACGACGGCCGCGCGGAAGCCCGCGACCCGTAAGACGGTGGCTGTGTCGGCGAAGACCGCGGAGTCGCCGAACGGGCAGGCCCCGACTCGGGCGAAGGCGAAGGCGTGAGCGGTCCCGAGGTGGTGGTGCACCGCGACGGCGACCTGTTGGCCGCCGCCGCGGCGGCCCGGCTGCTCACCCGGCTGGTCGACGCGCAGACCGCGCGCGGGTCGGCGTCGCTGGTGCTGACCGGCGGGCGCACCGGCACCGCCGTGCTGGAGCAGCTGCGGGCCACCCCGGCGCGGGACGCCGTGGACTGGTCGAAGGTCGACCTGTACTGGGGCGACGAGCGGTTCCTGCCCGCCGGGCACCCGGACCGCAACGAGACCCAGGCGCGGGCGGCGCTGCTGGACCACGTGCCGGTGGACCCGGCGCGGGTGCACGCGGTGGAGCCGTCCGACGGGCGGTTCGGCGACGACCCGGACGCGGCGGCCGACGCGTACGCCGACGTGCTGGCGGCGGCGGCCCGGCCGGAGGACCACGGGCCGGTGCCGGCGTTCGACGTGTTGCTGCTGGGTGTGGGCGAAGAGGGCCACACGGCGTCGATCTTCCCCGGCTCGCCCGCGGTGTACGAGCAGGAGCGGTCCGTCGTGGCGGTCCGCAACTGCCCGAAGCCGCCGCCGACCCGG
>CBHFOL010000410.1:0-6846 GCA_965995405.1 uncultured Saccharothrix sp. | reverse complement strand
CGTCCGAACCGTTTTCCGCGCGACTCCGGACCGCGCCACTCGGGGAAGTCCAACTCGCCGCGATTTCGTACTCGCCGCTGCTGGCACGTCGGACGCCGAGGACGATCAGGCAGTCGGATCCGGGGCACTTCATGCTGTCCCTCGGCCTCTCCGGACGCCAGGGGTTCGACCAGGCCCGGCAGAGGAACCTGCTCACACCGGGAAGCCTTCTCCTGCACGACAGTTCGCAGCCCTTCACCGCTTCGGTCGACACAGGCCGCCCGGCCGAGTCGCTGATGCTCCAGTTCCCCAGACGGCTGCTGCCACTGCCGGAGTCGCACCTCGCCCGGCTGATCGCGGTGCCGCTGCCCGGGACCGAGGGCATCGGCCGTCTGCTCGCCCAGTTCATGATCGCGCTGGTGGACGAGCGGACCGGATACACCCTGCCGGACGCGACACGCTTGGGTTACACCACCGTCGACCTGGTCACCACCGTCCTCGCCCACCACGCGACCGGTGACGCCGCCACACCGCACGGGTCGTCGCCGAGCGTGCTGTTTCTGCGTACCAAGGCTTTCATCGACCGGAACCTTCCTGTAGCCGGACTGAGCCCGGCCGTGATCGCGTCGGCTCACCACATCTCGGTGCGCTACCTGCATCGGGTGTTCGAGCAGCACGGCACCTCCATCAGCGCGTACATCCGGCGGAGGCGTGTCGACCGCTGTCGGCAGGACCTGGCGAACCCCGCGCTGGACCACCTCGCCGTCCACACCATCGGTGCGCGCTGGGGATTTCCCGACCCGGCGGCGTTCAACCGCGTGTTCCGCACCGCGGTGGGAGTCCCACCCGGCAAGTACCGCGCCATGGTCCTGCGGGCAGCGCCTCGGCATCGGATGATCACGAGCCAGTGAGCTGCCAGATCCCCTCGGGGTCGACCGCACGTACGTTGACGACCCGCGTCGCCAACATCGAGAGCATGACCTCGTGGTCGAAACTCCCGAAGCAGTCGGCGACGTCGCCCTCGACAAACCAGGTCGTCCCGGTCCAGGCATCAGCTGCCCAGGCCAGGACGGAAACCGTGGGACAGATCAGAGAACCGGACATCGTAGTACGCGTCCAGCAGGAGGCGCACCACCTCGCCGACCAGCTTGTCCGACCACGGTGGCAGGCCGAGCGGCCTCCACTTCCCGTTCTTCTTCGGGATGTGGATCCGCTTGACCGGGCTCCGTCGACAGCGTTCGTGACGCAGCGCCCGGATGATGCGCTTGATCTTGCCCAGCGACATGCCGTCCACGGTCTCCCTGGTGCCCCAGGCGTCATCGCCCCCTTGTCGGAGTAGATCCGCCCGTAGGCCAACAGATACAACTGCGGATTGAACAACTGCCGATACAGCTCGTTCAACGGCAGGCCGCGCCTGCCGCGCTCGCGCAGGACACCCAGCACCGTTTCGGCGTTCTGCATCACGCATACCTCCCGATCCTCGGGTGTCCGATCACCTGTGCCCCTTCGCCCTGCGGGCGGCTTCCCACCCTCCTTGGCCGGGCGTGACTCCGGCGACTACCACGGGCCTTCCGTCACCATAGGACTCGCGTCCCGTAGGCGATCCCACGTTCGTCCTGGTCGTACGTGACAGCGTGACGTAGGCGTCCCACCCATCCCCTTCAATGTCCTCATTGGACATCGCTCCGTGCTCCGGAGGTTGCCCCGACCATGGCACTAAACCGGGACAGAGCACGGCGTCGGCTTCGGGCGTCATTTCCGACGGATGCGACCTTCCATCAACTGGGGATTGGGATTCAGGCAATCCAGCTTTCGCCATATCATGCGGGCCCCACGACGCGCCGCCTCCAACGCCTGAGCACGGCCGCCGCGTCAATGGCATGCTGTTGTCCCCTTCACCTTTCGGCTCCAGGTAAGCCATCGGACCCAAGAACCTCCCTCCGAGTTCCTCCCGGCTTGGCCGGGGATACAACCAGGCGCCTCATGGCGCACTGCCATCGATCGCCGATCTGGATCGCGTCCGGTGCGCCTTGGCGGACGGCCTCGGCGTAGGTGGCCGATCCGTCCCGGCAGACCATGACCACGCCGGGATGCTCGCGCAGCCAGGCGGTCGGGGTGTGCGCCCTGCGGTCGGGCAGCACGTCGACCCGGCGGTGGGTGACCGCGTCGATCAGCACGGTCGCGCAGCGGCGACCGCGCCGCAGCGCGAAGTCGTCCGCACCGGGCACCTCCACCGCCCCCAACCGGCGGTGCACCAGCCGCAGCAGCGTGCTGCGGCTCGCCGGCAGCCCGGGGTCGGCGGCCAGGCGTCCTCCCGTCCTCCCCGCCAATGCCAATCCGATGCGCTCCAAAGCCATGCGGGACAACAACGTGCGGCGGGCGTGCCCGACGGTCAGACCGTCGACCTTGTTGGCGAACGTCCCCACCGGACAGCCCCGGTCGTCGCAGAAGAACCGGCGCACCCGTAATCGCAGCACCACCGGGCGACCGGCCACCGCAACATCGTCCGGCTTCCGGCCACAGCGGATGTGCACCCGGCTCGACGGCCCACCGCAGGACGGGCAGGAGGCGGTCCTCACCCTCGTGCACGCCCAGACCCGCACACCCGCAGAGGTCCGCTCGACCCGTTCGACCGTCACACCGGCAAAGTGCGACAGCAGAACGTCCAACAAGTCGTGATCACACCCCGACCATGATCACAGGAGTACGGCGCGCGTCATCGACCACCCCAACAAGTTGATCACGCAATCAGCGACAGAACCAGCTCGCAATGGCCATTGACAAAATGGCAACAACGCGTCACCGGACGCGAACGCTACCTGACTTCTGCAAGGTGAAACTGGCCTGCACCACCAAGCATCCGCTCTGAAAACGCTGGTCAGCCCAGTTCCCATCCTTTGGTGCTCCTGCCCTAGTGTCGTGAGTCGGTAATTCGTTGGCAGTAGGCGGCGAGTGTGTCGAGGATGTCGTCGGCTGCTTTGGTCCATACGAACGGCTTCGGGTCGGCGTTCCACTCGTTGATCCAGCGGCGGACGTCGGCTTCCAGTTCGGTGACGCTGCGGTGTGCGGAGCGGCGGAGTTTGCGGTTGGTCAGCTCGGCGAACCATCGCTCCACCAGATTGAGCCAGGACGCGCTGGTCGGGGTGAAGTGCAGGTAGAATCGGGGATGGCGGATCAGCCACTGCTTGACCTGCGGGGTCTTGTGGGTGGCGTAGTTGTCCAGCACCAGGTGCAGGTCCAGGTCCTTGGGCACCGCGGCGTCGACGAGCTTGAGGAAGCGCAGGAACTCCTGGTGGCGGTGACGGCGATAGTGCTGCGCGATCACCGACCCGCTGGACAGGTCCAGGGCGGCGAACAGGCTGGTGGTGCCATGGCGGACGTAGTCGTGGGTCATCCGCGCCGGAGTGGTCGGCATCAGCGGCAGGATCGGCGCGGTGCGGTCGACCGCCTGCATCTGCGACTTCTCGTCCACAGCCAGGACCAGGGCATTCTCCGGCGGGCTCAGGTAGAGGCCGACCACGTCGCGGACCTTGTCCACGAACAACGGGTCCGTCGACAACTTCCAGGTCTGCACCGCGTGCGGCTTGAGCCCGAACGCCCGCCAGATCCGCGAGACCGCGGACTGCGACATGCCCGTCGCCGCCGCCATCGACCGGGTCGACCAGTGCGTGTCCCGACCGGGCGTCTCTTCCAACGTCCTGGTCACGACCTCCTCCACCCGATCGTCGGTGATGACGCGAGGCCGACCAGGGCGCGGCTCGTCGGACAGCCCGTCCAACCGGTCCGCCAGGAACCGGGAACGCCACTTCGACACCGTCGCCCGCGACATGCCCAGATCACCGGCGACCTCGCCGATCGTGCCGCCCTCCGCGCACCGCAACACGATCCGCGAACGCGATGCCAACGCCTGCGCCGTCTTCCGCCTCCGGGACCACCCGGTCAACACCGAGCGCTCCTCGTCGGACAACACCACCGGGACAAGCTTCGGACTCGGCACCGGCTCACCCTACCGAGTAACCGCGAACTAACGACTCAGAACACTAGTAGTGCTTTGTTAGGTGTCGCTGACCTGGGATGTTGTTGTATCGGGTGTTCGGGTTTGGACGGGTTGTCGGCAGGTGTGGCAGACGCCTGTCCAGACCGCGAGTAAGGCCTGGAGTTCGCGCAGGACCGCGTAGAGCGTCAGGCCTGCGCAGGGGCTTTGGGGGTGCGGCGGAGCTGGGTGCAGATGGCTTGGGCGACGGCGGCGAGGGTGACGTGGCGGTGCCAGCCCAGCCAGGAGCGGCCTTCGAAGTGGTCCAGGCCGAGACCGTCCTTGAGTTCGCGGTAGTCGTGTTCGATGCGCCAGCGGATCTTGGCCGGCCGCACCAGGTCCCGCAGCCGGATATCGGATGGGAGGGTCGAGAGCCAGTAGTCGGTGGGCTCAGGTTCACCGGGCGGCCATTCGGCCAGCAGCCAACACTCGGGCAGGGTCCCGTCCGCGGCGCGGGGGATGTTGCGGCTGGCCGGCCGGACTCGCAACGCGAGGAACCGCGATCGCATGCTCGCGGTCGGATTGCCCGGTGACTTCTCGGATCCGTGCCGCCAGACCACGAACTTGCCGGCTGATCGGCCCGCGTTCATGACCAGGGTCTTCAGATCCACTGGTTTGTCCTGGTAGCGCGGCCCCGGCGGACGGCCGTTTCCGGCCCAGGCCGCGGTCGTCGGCACCGCCTGGGCGGGGTGGGCGGTCGCATCCGCCCTGACGGCCAGCACGTAGGTCAGGCCGCGCTCGGTCAGGCCAAGCCGGAACTCGGCGGCATCACCGTAGCCTGCATCAGCGACCACCGGCCGCCGCGGCAGGCCCCACTCGGTGATGACCTCGTCGAGCATGTCCAGCGCCAGCCGCCACTTCGCCCGATGCCGCACCCCGTCCGGGATCGCACTACGGGCCCGGCGCGCCCGGATCTCAGCGCCCGCCGCGTCGTCGGCGGCTTTCTTGTCGTCCCACGATTCCGGCAGGAACAACCGCCAGTCGATCGCGGCCGAGGCCCAGTCGGTGACCACGTGCACGCTCACCCCGATCTGGCAGTTCCCCGTCTTACCCAAAGCACCGCAATACATCCGCGCCACGCCAGGAGAGTCCTTGCCGTCCTTGGGAAATCCGGTGTCGTCGATGACCAGCGCGTCCGGATCGACGAACCCCGCGGCCCACCCGGCCAGGCTGCGGCGCACCTCGACGTGATCCCACGTCGAGGTGCTCACGAACTGCTGCAACTGCTGATGATCGACCCCGAGCCGCGCGGCCATCGGCTGCATCGACTTGCGCTTGCCGTCCAGCATCAACCCACGCAGATACAACTCGCCCTTCGTCCGCTGATCACGCCGAGCGAACCCACCGAACATCGATGCGGCGAAGTCCTCGATCACCGGCCGAACCCGAGCCATCTCCTCCGGCGTCACAGGACAAGAAGATCACACGCGACATCCACCCGCGCATCCGCACCTAACAAAGCACTACTAGGTCCGGCCAGGGCGGCGGCACGTACCGAGATCACCCACCGGCAGGAGGCAATGCCGCCGCCACTGGCCTCCGATAAGCGCTCGACCTCCGTTGGATGGCTCGGAGACTGCATCTCACGAGCTGCGCTCGTCGCTCGGTCGGGTCCGGGGAACCGGCGGGGTTCAAGCCCGATACCACTGGCCGAGCAGGCGCGCGCGGGCCTCCAACAGCGGCAGCCGCACCCGCAGCCACGACACGAGGGCAGCCAGGTCCTGCCCGACCACGGCCGGATCCCGGACGTCGCGGACCGCCGGCGGCGGTTCGGAACCCCCGACCGCGGCGCGCGACGCGTGGGTGGCGATGAACGCCGCTTCGCGCGCCTTCTCCGCCTGTTCCCCCCCGCTGCGCCAGCAACGAGAGCGCTTGCCGCACCACGGGTGCCTGTTCGGTGACGGTCTCCAGGTGCTGCCGGGCCTGGCGCAGCGCCTCGGCGCGGTCGCGCCGGTCCACGTCGAGCTGCCACGCCCTCGACCGGAGCGCCGCTCCCCGCCACCGGGCCCACCAGCCGAGCAGGGGGATTCGGCCCAGCCGCGCGGTGCGTTCGACCGCCCGGTGCGCGCGTGCGGACCGGCGGTCGAGGTCGGCCAGCTCCGCCTCCAACCCGTCCACCCGGGTCTGAGCGTGGCCGCCGACCACGCGCCGCGCGGCGCCAACGCCGGCGTGGGCCGCGGCCCCCGCGGCGAACCCGGCCCGCCCGGCCGCCCCCCGGTCCGCCCCCGCGTCGGCCCACCGGCGCGCGCTCTCCAGCTCGGCGAACTCGCACAGCCCGTGTTCGACACCCGCGAGGACCTGGCCGCGCAGCTGACGCGCCTGTTCGTCCAACAGGTAGGGGCGTCCCTCCTCGGTGACCGTGCTGGCGTTGCCCACCCGCACCACCACGAGGTCCGGTGCCAGCCTCGGCAGGATGTTGTCGACCGCCCGGTTGGAGTGCGAGGTGATCAGCACCCGCTGCGGCGGTCGCGTCCAGCTGTCCCCGCGCGCCGCCGCGTTCGCGACCTGGCTGATCACCCGTGTCTTGCCGGTGCCCGGCGGGCCGAGGACGAGCATCAGGTCCTCGACCGCCAGGGCGTGGCGGAACGCCCGCAGCTGGTCCGGGTCGAGGGATTCGGTCGGGATATCCGGGGCCTCGCCGAGCGGCCGGGTGTGCGCGTCGACCAGGGCGGGCAGCAGATGTGGGTTCCTCGTCCGCCGGTCGCGCAGAGCCGTAGGTTCTCGAGCACGTCGCCGTCGTGCGCTCCGCGGGCGACCAGATCGTCGGCGACTCCTGGCAGCATTTCCTCCATCGCCTGCAGACCACCGGCGAGCAGTCCGTGCCCCTGGCGGCC
>CBHFOL010000409.1:0-6885 GCA_965995405.1 uncultured Saccharothrix sp. | reverse complement strand
GTGCCGGGAGCGATGTGGGCGCGCTCAAGACCAAGGCCGAACCGGTCGCCGATGCACTTTCGCGCGCCACTCGCGAACGGCAGGTACGCGGTGCGCGGCGGCGCGGGCCGGACAGTCGCGTCCCACCGGTCCGGGTCGAAGCGCTCCGGGTCCGGGTAGTACTCGGCGCGGTGGTGGACCAGGTACGGGCTGTAGACGAGCACGGTGCCCGCCGGAATCGTGTGCCCGCCCAGCCGCGTGTCGGCGGTGACCTTGCGGGTGAACAGCCAGCCCGGCGCGTACAGGCGCAGCGTCTCGGTGACGATCCGGCCGGTCAGTTCGAGGGCCGGCAGGTCGTCGTAGGTCGCGGTGCGGCCGGCCAGGACTGCGTCGACCTCGGCGTGCAGGCGGCGTTCCACGTCGGGATGGACGGCGATCAGGTGCAGCGCCCACGACAGGGCGGTCGAGCTGGTTTCACTGCCCGCCAGGTGGAACGTCATCGTCTGGTTGACGATCTCCTCGTCCGACAGCGTGCGGTCGTCGCCGGTCGACTCGCTGTCATACGCGGCGAGCAGCGCGGACAGCAGGTCGCCCCGGTCGCGGTCGTCGGCACGGCGGGCGACGACGATGTCGCGGACCGTGTTCCGCAGCCGGTTGTGGGCGCGTTGGAAACGGCGGTTGACCGGGAGCGGCAGGCGGGTCATCACGTCCGGCATGAACATCCGGGGCAGGAAGGTTGCCACCAGGGTGTCCACGTCCTGCTGCGATTCCCGCAGGTCGGCGGGCGACAGGGTATCGGAGAACATGGTGGCGGTCAGGACGTTCGTGCTGAGCATGGTCATCTGCGCGGGCACGTCCACGATCTCCCCGTCGCGCCAGCTGTCCACCCGTTCGGCGATGTGCGCGGACATGATCCGCCCGTACTCCGGGAACCGGTCGGGGTGGAACGCGGGCTGGAGCAGTCGCCGCTGCCGGCGGTGCTCGTCGTGCGGACAGAAGATCAGGTTGTTGCCCACGGCTTCACGGGCCCGGTCGGTGAACGGGCCGCCTTTGTCGAACGTCCGGTCGTGCACGAGCATCTGGTGCGTCAGTTCGGCGTCGCACACCATGACCGCCTTCACCGGGCCGAGCGCGACGCGCACCAGGTCGCCCTGACCGGCCAACGACGACAGGAACTCGACCGGTCCGCGCAGCATCGACAGCGTGTGCCCCACGAGCGGCAGCGCGCCCCGGGCGACGGGTACCGGAGGTGCGATGGCACGGCGCACGAACCCTCCTCGCGGACGCCCGCGCGGCCCGGGGTTCGACCGCCATCACAGCGTGACACCGTCGGCACCGTCGGGACGACGCCCGTTGGAGGGACGTGGGCGTCCACCTGTGAGCATCGGCACGCACGGTAGCCGTAAATCGCCCGTTAGAATCGTTTCAGTAGCTAATCAATCGGTCGCGGTCACTGTCGACACGGGACATGTGACAGGAGCGATCCCCCATGACGGCCACCACCGCCGCGCCCACCACCACGCCCGAGGTCCAGGGCGGCCTTCCGGCCATGAGCGCACTCGCGCTCGGCGGCTTCGCGATCGGCACGACCGAGTTCGCCACCATGGGCCTGCTGCCGCAGATGGCGGACACGTTCGACATCTCCATCCCGACCGCCGGGCACGCGATCAGCCTGTACGCGCTGGGCGTCGTGGTCGGCGCGCCGCTGATCGCCTGCCTGGCCGCCCGACTGCCGCGCAAGGGCCTGCTGATCGCCCTCACCATCGCGTTGGCCGTGGGCAACGCCCTGTCCGCCGCAGCGCCCAACGCGGAGCTGCTGATGGCCGCCCGGTTCGTCGCGGGCCTGCCGCACGGGGCGTACTTCGGGATCGCCGCCGTGGTGGCCGCCGCGCTCGTGCCGCCGGACCGGCGCGGCACCGCGGTCGCCCGGATCATGGTGGGTCTGACCTTGGCCAACCTGCTCGGTGTCCCGGTGGCGACGGCCGCCGGGCAGCGGGTCGGGTGGCGGGCGGCGTACGTGGCGGTGGCCGTGATCGCGGTCGTGACGGCGCTCGCGGTGGCCCGGTGGCTGCCCCGGCTGGTCGCACCGCAGGGCGCGGGCGTGGCGGCGGAGTTGCGTGCGTTCCGGCGTCCTCAGGTGTGGTTCGCGCTGGTCACCGGCATGGTCGGGTTCGGCGGGATGTTCGCGGTGTACTCGTACATCTCGCCGCTGACCACGGAGGTCGCCGGGCTGTCGGGCGGTGCGGTGCCGTGGGTGTTGGCGGTGTTCGGGCTGGGTATGACGATCGGTGCGACGGTCGGCGGCCGGTTCGTGGACCGGTCGGTGATGGGCACGGTGTTCGGCGCGCTGATCGCGGTGAGCGCGGTGCTGGTGGTGTTCGGGCTGACCGCGTCGGTGCCGGTGGCGGCGTTCGGGTCGGTGTTCCTGATCGGGTTCGTGTCGCAGATCCTGGCTTCGGCGTTGCAGGTGCGGCTGATGGACGCGTCGCCGGACGCGCCTTCGCTGGCGTCGTCGTCGAACCACTCGGCGCTGAACATCGCGAACGGCGCGGGCGCGTGGCTCGGCGGGCTGGCGATCTCGGCGGGCTGGGGGTACACGGCGACGGCGTGGGTGGGGCTCGCGCTGAGCCTGGCCGGGTTGGCGGTGGCCGGGGTGTCGGTGGCGGTCGAACGGCGTGTGCTGGATCACTAGATCGGGCTACGGGTCGCGGCAGGTATCGAGGTCCCCGAGGGCGGGTTCGCCCTCCGGGACCTCGTCATGTCACCGGATCCCGAGTGGTGTCACGGGGTTGCGGGTGTGAAGAACACGTCCAGCCAGAAGTTCGTGTTCGTTGGCGTGGTCGGCATTCCCGAACCGCCGAAGACGCTTGCCACACCGTCGACCGGCGTCGTCAGCGGCGGCGAGTTCACCCGGTAGCCGTTGAAGTAGTCCAGGCTTCGGGCCGGGTACTGGTGTGGCGTGTAGCTCGCCACGTACACCGTCCCCGCCGTCACCGGCACCGGAGTGGCGAAGGTCAACGTCTGCCAACCCCTGCCCGTCTCGTCGGTGAAAGTCCCGGTCGCCAACCGGGCACCCTCGGCCGTCCACAACGAACCCGTGTGCGTGCCCTGGTTCCACGATGTCTTGTAGAACCGCACACCCGTGATCACCCCGTCCACCGTGGGGCTGAACCGGATCCCTACGTTGTTGAAGTCCGTGTAAGGCACCCAGTCGAGATCCGGCACGGCCGCATCGCTGAACAACGTGCACGGACACGTCTGCGCCCCCGTAGTCGTGAACTGCCACGTCACCGGAGCCGGCTCGTAGTTCGCCGTCTCGTCCGCCGCACGGAAGACCACCGTGTGCCGGGTGTTGGCCGACAAACGCGCCGCAGGCGTCCAGATCACCGTGTGACCGTCGGGAGTGCGGCCGAGGCTGCCGACGATCCGCGACCCACCGCCGTCGGTCACCGTGACAGTGGTGTTGGCCAGGTCGATCGGCTCGTCGAACGACGCCGTCACCGGACCGTCCAGATCCACCTCGGTGGCATCGTTCAGCGGCGTGTGGCTGTTGTGGACCGGCGGCACCGTGTCCCCGCTGAACGTGTAGAGCACGTCCACCCAGTACTGGTTGCCGCCGTAGCTGGTCGTCGGGAACCCGCTGCCCACCTTGTACACGCCGTTGGGGTTGTCCCACAGGTTCTGGTTCGCGTTCAACGGCGGCGACACGACACCCCGCTGCTGGAAGTAGCCCACGTCCAGCGAGTAGTGCCCGTTGGGCGCGGTGTACGACGCCACGTAGGTCTGGCCGGCCCGGATGTCCACGGGGGTCGCGAACGCCAACGTCTGCCAGCCGGACGCGCTCTCGTTCACGAACGTCCCGGTCGCCAGCCGCTCCCCCGCGGCGTTCCACAGGCTGCCGGTGTGCGTACCGGTGTTGCCCGCGCCCTTGTAGAACTTCACGCCGGTCACCCGGCCGTTGTAGGTCGCCTTGAACCGGACGCCCAGCTCCGACGGCTCGAACGTGCCCGTAGTGGACGTCGGCACCGTCGCCGAACTGAACAACGAGCACGGGCAGTCCGCCAACGACTCCGTGGTGAACGACCAGCTCGACGTGGTCGCCGTGACGTTGCCGTTCACGTCCGCCGCGAGCGCGCTCACGGTGTACCTGGTGCCCGCGACGAGCCTGCCGCCGGGCGTCCAGTTGACCGTCTTGTGGTCCTCGGACAGCGTGGACGTGCCGAGCAGCCGCACGCCGCCCGGGTCGGTCAGCCACACCTGCGGTGACGCGGGGTCGATCGGCTCGCTGTAGGTCAACGCCAGCGAACTGTCGACGGCGACACCGGTCGCGTCGGGACCGGGCGTGCGGGCGTCCAAAGTGGGCGGTGTGCCGTCGCCGTTGAGCCCGTTGCGGTAGACGACGTCCACCCAGTAGTTGTTCCGGTTGTGGCTGGCGTCGGGGAAACCGCCGCCGTAGCGGAACACGCCGTTGCCGCCGTCCGCGTCACTCGCCAACGCCCGGATGCCGCCGTAGCCCTGCTGGTTCAGGAAGTAGCCGGGGTCGACCGCGTAACGGCCGTTCGGCGCGTAGTACGACACGATGTAGGTCGTGTTGGCCTGCACGGCCACCGGGTGCAGGAACGTCAGGGTCTGCCAGCCGACCGTGGTCTCGTCGGCGAACGTTCCGGTGGCCAGCAGCAGACCGTTGGCCGACCACAACGAGCCGGTGTGCGTGCCGGTGTTGCCCGGCCCCTTGTAGAACCGGACGCCCAGCACCTCGCCGCGCCCGTTGAACTGGACCTTCGTCCCCAGTTCGACGGCGAGCGGGTCGGGGTTGGCGGCTTCGAGCGGAGTGGCGAAGTCGTCCCACAGCGTGCACGGGCAGGTCGCCGGGCGCGGTGCGCCGGTCGTGAACACCCAGTTGTACGCGTTGGCCTGGTTGCCGACCGCGTCCCGGGCCCGCACGGAAGCCGTGTAGGTCGTGCTCGAAGCCAGCGCGGCGGACGGGGCGAACCGCACGCTGGTGCCGCCCACGACCGACACCGCGCCCGCGACCGCGCCGCCGGGACCGGTCAGCGTGAACTCGACCGACGTCGGGTCCAGCACCTCGTCGTAGTTCGCGGTCAGCGTGGCCGTCGTCCGCACGCTGCCCGCGCCGCCCACCGGACCGGTGCCGCTCAGCTCGGGCGCACGGGTGTCGGCACCGGGCTCGGGCGCCCACACCACGTCGACCCAGTAGTTCGTGTTCCCCGAACTCTGCGCGGGGAAGCCGCCTCCGGTGCGGAACACGCCGTTGCCGCTCTCCGGGGTGGCCTGCTCACCGGTCAACGGCTCCAGGAACCGGGCGGACTGGGTGAAGTAGCCGGTGTCCGCCGAGAAGTGGCCGGTCGGCGACAGGTACGACACCACGTAGGTCGTGTTCGCGGTGACCGCGACGGGCGACGCGAGCACCAGCGTCTGCCAGCCGCCTGCCGTCTCGTTCGAGAACGTCCCGGTGGCCAGCCGCTGGCCGGTGGCGTTCCACAGCGTGCCGGTGTGCGTGCCGGTGTTGCCGGGTCCCTTGTAGAACCGGATGCCGCGCACGTACCCGTCGGACGCCGCGCGCCACTTGACGCCGAGCTCCACCGCCGAGCCGTCGTCGAGGTCCGCGACGCGCGGGGTGTCGCCGTCGCTCCACAGTCCGCACGGGCAGACCCGCGCCGCGATGTCGGGGGACGCCGACGCGGTGCTCAGCACGTTCCGGCCGCCGTCCAGCGCACGGACCCGCAGCTGTGCCTGGCCGGACGTGACGGGGGTGTAGCTGTGGCTCCACGACGTGCCGGCGCTCCAGGTCGCCCCGCGCCACAGCGAACCACCGTCCGTGGACACCTCGACGGACGCGACGGCTGCGGGCTCGGTCACCGTGCCGGTAAACGTGTAGGACACCCCGACCGTGCCGCCGGGGGTGTCGGTGAACCCGACGACCGGGGCCGCCGGGGCCGCGACGGCGGGCGGACTCCACACCGCCGGGGTGAGGACAGCGGCGAGGACGACGACCGCGAGCAGCCGTGCCACCGCCGCGCTGGATCTGTGCCGGAAGGCACCCGATAAGGACATCTGCTTCCTGCCTCTCCCCCAAGGCCTCGCGGCCCCGGTTGGTTCCACGGCGGGCATCGGCGGCGCGGCACGGGCCGTTACCGCCGCCACCGATTGCGCCGAACGCCCGCAGCCGGCGGGAACGCTTGCGGCACAACGGATTCCGCCAATGACCGGGTAAGGCCGGGGGCCACTCGCGCCAACCGCGACTACGGCTTCCGGCCCTGTCCGGGCATTCTGCGGGTGATGCCCGACATATTCCCTCGCAGGTGGGCCCGCTCCGACCGAAGACGGCGGGAAACGCCGAATTGCGGTCAGCGGACCCCGCCGCCCGACGCCCGGTTTGCCAAGCTGGACGAGTGACGATCACTTCCGCTTTGGCCGCCCTCACCGCAGGCGAACGCGACCGGGCCCGGGAACTCGCGTCCGCCGCCGATTCGCCGCTCGGCCGCGCGCTGGCCGCGTACCTGGCCGGCGACTCGGACGGCACCGTGTACGACCGGCCCGCCGCGTTCCGGGCGTTCGTCGACGGCGGCGGCAACGTCGGCCTGTACGAGGCGGTGCACGCGGCCCTGACCGCCTGCTACGACCGGGTCCGCCCGGCGAGTCTGCTCGACATCGGCTGCGGCGACGGCCGGGCTCTGCTGCCCGCGCTCGCCGGCCACCGGCCCCGCCTCACCCTGGTCGAGCCGTCGGCGGCGTTGCTGGCCGAGGCGGTGCGCCGCGTGCCGCAGGACCTCGAACTGGACGCCCGCAACACCCGCGTCGAACCGTTCCTGGACGAGGCGGGCCACTACGACGTGGCCCAGTCGACGTTCGCCCTGCACACGCTGCCGCACGAGGTGCGTGACG
>CBHFOL010000408.1:0-6896 GCA_965995405.1 uncultured Saccharothrix sp. | reverse complement strand
CCTACGACGGCCCGGCCATGGCGGTCCTGAAGTTCGCCGGCACCGCCCGCCAGGTCCGCGGCCTGCTGCTGGACGTGCTGCGCGGCCCGTCCGAGCCGGTCGCGAAGACCCGCCTGGACGTCGTCTGGTCGGACGCCGGCCAGCGGGACCGCTGCCTGCACTCGCTGCTGGTCGACGGCCTGGTCGAGCAGACCGCGTCCGGGCTGTTCGCGCTGCCAGGAGAGCACTGAATGCACGCGCTGGTGGTGTTCTTCGACGACGAGGCCGACGCGAAGATCCGTGACCTGTGGCGGAAGGTCGGGGCGGTGTTCGAGTACCCGCCGCACCTGACCTACGCGATCGCGGGCACCATCGGGCCCAAGGTTCGGGGCGAACTGCGGGAGGACCTGTCCCGGCTGTGGCTGCCCGACCTGTGGCTGCACACCCTCGGCGTGTTCTCCGCCACCGAGAACGTCCTCCAGCTCGGCGCGGTCGTGGACGGTGAGCTGTTGGCCGTGCACTCGGCGATCCACGACGTGCTGGCCGGCCGGGTGAAGAACCCCAACGCCTACTACCTGCCGGGCAACTGGGTGCCGCACTGCACGCTGCTGCACGGCATGGACGACGCGGCGACCGTCCAAGCATTCGGCGCGCTGCACCCGGTGGAGCCGATCCGCGCCAAGGTCCGTGAAGTGTCCATTGTGGACACTCAGACCGGCGGGATCGACCCGCTCAGGAAGGCTTCCACCGCGCCCCGGTAGACCTCTGGGGCCTCGTCGTGCACGACGTGCCCGGACTCCGGGACCAGCACGTGCGTCCCTTTGGTACGCCGGGCCACCTCCGCCATCTGACCCGCCCGCAGGCCCCCGTTGCCGGCCTCGATGGTGAGCGTGGGGCACCGGATGGCGTCCACGAACTCCCAGTACGACCGCTCGCCCCACTCGCCCGCGATCTCGTACAGGTCCTCCACCCGCGCGATCAGGTGGTAGCCGTCCGCGCGTTCCTCGAAAATCTCCTCCACCCGGGGCACCCGCACCACGGACCGGACGTGCGCCAGCGACTCGAACACCGGCCACGAGTCGAAGTACCACCGCCACTCGTCCACCGTCCGGCCCGTGTTGTCCGGCACGACGTCCTCCGCGACGACCGCTTTCACCAGGTCCGGACGGGTCGCGGCGAGCGCCCACGCGTGCAGGCCGCCCATCGAGTGGCCGATCACCACAGCCGGCGCGAGGTCCAGCCGTTCGATGACGGCGGCGGCATCGCCCACGAAGTCCTCGGTGCGGTACGGGCCGCGCTGCGGGTTGCGCCCGTGGCCACGGGCGTCGGTGGCGACCACCCGGCCGTACGGCCTGAGCCACCGGGCGACCGTCCACCACGTCGAGGCCCGGCTCATCAGGCCGTGCAGCAGGAGAATCCCCTGTCCCGATCCGCCGAACTCCGCAACGCTCATACGTGCATCATGTCGGCATGGCAATCAGCCCAAAGGCCCGCCCTTACCTGCTCGTCGCCGCGCTCGTGGTGGTGGTCGCCGGGGTGCTGGTCGCCAGGATGCCCGGAGCACCCGGACAGCACGCCGTGCCCGCACCAACCACTACCGAACCCGAGCAGCTCGCCGGCACGGCGGGCGCGGACGGGGCGGGCGATCCGTACTACCCGCAGGACGGCAACAGCGGCTACGACGTGCGCGGGTACGACCTGGCCGTCGGCTACGACCCGTCGACCCGGAAGCTGGACGGGAAAGCGCTGATCACGGCGGTCGCGACGGACGATCTCAGCCGGTTCAACCTGGACCTGTACAAACTGGACGTGTCCGAGGTCTCGGTCGGCGGCGAGCAGGCCGGGTTCAGCCGGGAGGGCGACCACGAGCTGGTCGTCACGCCGAAGCAGCCGGTGCCCAAGGACCGGGAGTTCACCGTCTCGGTGACCTACGGCGGCGTGCCGACGCTGATCGAGGACCGGGCGCTGGGCCGCAACGGCTGGCAGGTGTCGGAGACCGGCGGCGCGTTCGCGGCGGGCCAGCCGCACTCGGCGACCACCTGGTTCCCGGCCAACGACACCCCGCGCGACAAGGCCACGTTCAAGCTCGCCGCACGCGTGCCGGACGGCTGGTCCGTGGTGTCCAACGGCATCGAGGGCGAGACCTCCCGCGCCGACGGCTGGACCACGTACCGGTGGGACGCCGCGCAGCCGATGGCGACCTACCTGGCCACCGTGGCGATCGACAAGTGGACGATCGACCGGACCGCGCTGGCCGACGGCACGCCCGTGGTGAACGCCTACGCGCCGGGCGTGACGCAGGCCCGCGAGGACCACAAGAAGCTGCCGGAGATCCTGGCGTTCCTCGCCTCGAAGTACGGGCCGTACCCGTTCCAGGCGGCGGGCGGGATCTTCCTCGCCGACAACATCGGCTTCTCCCTGGAGACCCAGACCCGGCCCGTCTACGCCGGGTGGGCCGACCTGGAGACGATCGTGCACGAGAACGCCCACCAGTGGTTCGGCGACTCGGTGACGCTGCGGTCGTGGGCCGACATCTGCCTCAACGAGTGCTTCGCCAGCTACGCGCAGTGGCAGTGGGCGGAGGCGAAGGAAGGCGTCGACCTGGACGCCCGGTACCGCTCGGAGATCGACCGGACGCGCAACGCGAACGGCTACTGGAGCCGCAAGCTCTACGACATGGGCCGGGGCAACGAGTTCCGGGGCGTCTACGACAAGGGCCAGCTCGCACTGCACGCCCTGCGCCGGCAGCTCGGCGACGAGACGTTCGACCGGGTCCTCCGGACCTGGATCGCCGCGCACCGGGACGGGAACGCCTCGTGGCCCGAGTTCGAGGCGCACGTGGAGCAGGTGTCGGGGCAGGACCTGGACGGCTTCTTCGCGGCCTGGTTCCGGGGCGACTCGCTGCCCTCCGACGAGTACCTGTGGCCGGGGACGCTCCGGCGCTGACCACGGGCCGCGCTGCTAACGTCGGTGCCATGGCGGTTGTGAAGATCAACGCGATCCACGTGCCCGACGGTTCCGGCGCGGAGCTGGAGAAGCGGTTCGCCGCGCGGCTCGGGGCGGTGGACTCGTCACCCGGGTTCCTCGGCTTCCAGTTGCTGCGGCCGGTCGCGGGTGACGAACGGTACTTCGTGGTCACCCACTGGGAGACCGACGAGGACTTCAAGAACTGGCTGAGCGGCAGCGGGCGCGAGGCGCACGCGGGAGAGCGGGCCAAGCCCGTCGGCACCGGCTCGGACCTGCTGGAGTTCGAGGTCGTGCTCACCTCCGAACCGAAGCGTGCCTGACCAGGTCACGACCGAGCAGGAGACCGCGCTGGACCGCGCCGCCGAGCTGATCTCGAACGTGGGCGCGGTCCTGGTGTGCGCGGGTGCGGGGATGGGCGTCGACTCGGGGCTGCCCGATTTCCGGGGCGACCACGGGTTCTGGCGGGCCTACCCGCCGTACGAACGGCTGGGGCTGCGGTTCGCGGAGCTGGCCGACCCGGTGCACTTCGTGGAGGACCCGGCGCTGGCCTGGGGTTTCTACGGCCACCGGCTGGACCTCTACCGCCGCACCGTGCCGCACGCCGGGTTCGCCGTGCTGCGGGAGTGGGGCGCACGGGTGTTCACGTCCAATGTGGACGGACAGTTCCAGCGGGCCGGGTTCGCGGACGTCGCCGAGGTGCACGGGTCCATCCACCACCTCCAGTGCGTCGAGCCGTGCACGGACGACGTGTGGCCGGCCGACGACGTCGTGGTGGACGTCGACCCGGAGACCATGCGCGCGGTCGCGCCGCTGCCCGCGTGCCGCAACTGCGGTGGGCTGGCGCGGCCCAACATCCTCATGTTCGGCGACTGGTCGTGGGTGGCCGGGCCGAGTCAGCGGGCGCTGGACGAGCTGACCGCGTGGCGGCGGAACACCCGGGACCTGGTGGTGCTGGAGTTCGGGGCGGGGCTCGCGGTGCCGACCGTGCGGCGGCAGGCCGAGCTGGCCAGTGCCGCGTCCGGGGCGCTGATCAGGGTCAACCCGCGTGAGCCGGACGTGCGGCACGGGCGCGGGGTGTCGCTGCCGATGGGCGCGCTGGCCGCGTTGACGGCGCTCAGCGAGCGGGTACGACGAAGCGGCTGAAGACGGCGCGGTGGTCGGTGCCCGGGACGTCGAACACCTCGAACGCGTCCACCGGGCCCCGGTCGTCCACCAGGATGTGGTCGATCACGACGAACGCCGGCCATCCGGTGCCGGCCGGCCACGTCGGGACCAGGCCCGCGCCCACCTGGTCGGCGGCGTCCACGTAGCCCTGGTTGAGCAGCCGGCGCAGGCCGACGTGGTCCAGGGTCGCGTTGAAATCGCCCGCCAGCACCCGGAACGGCCGGTTCAGGTCGCGCGCCGGCAGGCCCGCGAGGTCCCGCCGCCACGGTTCCGCGCCCTCCGGGGCCATCGGGAGCAGCGGGTGCACGGACACGATCTCCATGTCCTGCGCGCCGGGCAGGTCGACCAGGGCGGACGCCTGCCGCTGCGTGCTCGGCACGGCCAGGTTCCCCGCGGTCAACGGGTACCGGGAGGCGAGGCCCGAACCCGAAGCACCCGGCTGGGCCAGGAACACCCGGTGCGGCAGCACGTCGGCCAGCCCGGCGCGGTCCAGGTCGCCCACCATCGCCGGGGTCAGCTCCTGGAGCGCCAGCACGTCCACCCGGCGCTCCCGCACGGCCGCCACGAGCGCCACCGCGTCGGCCATGCCCAACTGGACGTTCGACGCCATCACCCGCACCTCCTGGCCGACGCCGACCGGCCGGGAGTCCGGGAACGCCCGCGGCAGGACGGCCGCCACCAGGATCAGGGCGAGGGTCAGGCACAGCGTGCCGAGCAGCCACCGCCTCAGCAGCAGGCACAGCACCCCCAGCAGGACGCCGGCGGCCGTGACGTACGGCGCGAGGGACGTCACCGCGACCATGTGCCGCGTGCCGTCGATACCGACCAGCCGCAGCGCACCGGCCGCCGCGAACGCCAGCGTGGCGAGCACCAGCAGAAACGTCGTCACCTTGCGCTTGGGTTTGCCCTCCGGGCGGCGTTCCTCGACCTCGACCACGACATCTAGTCTGCCCGAGTGAGAGTTGTGCTGACGGGCTTCGCGCCGTTCGGGGGCGACGACACCAATCCGTCGTGGGACGCGGTCCGCCTGGTGGTCGCCGACGGGTACGAGCTGGTGACCGCCGAGCTGCCGTGCGAGTTCGGCGCCTCGCTGACGGCGTTGCGGGACCTGGTGGCGACCCACGAGCCGGACGTGGTGGTCTGCGTCGGCCAGGCGGGCGGCCGGACCGGGGTCACGCCGGAGCGGGTGGCGATCAACCTGGAGGACGCCCGGATCCCGGACAACGCGGGCCGGCAGCCCATCGACGTCCCGGTGGTCGACGGCGGGCCGACGGCGTACTTCAGCACGCTGCCGGTGAAGGCGTGCGTGGCGGCGTTGCGCGAGGCGGACATCCCGGCGGCGGTGTCGCACACGGCGGGGACGTTCGTCTGCAACCACGTGTTCTACGGCTTGATGCACCTGGTCGCGACCGAGCTCCCCGGTGTGCGGGCGGGTTTCGTGCACGTGCCTTACGCGCCGGAGCAGGGGCACGAGGACGCGCCGAGCCTGGACCTGGCGACCACGGCTGCGGCGCTGGACCTGATCATCCGCACCACCCTCGCCCGGACCACGGACCTGGACACGTCGGCGGGCACGCTGCACTGACCCGGACCGGGCCGCGCAGCCGGTCTGAGCGTCCGGTGACCCGCTGGTCGGGCGAATCATCCCGGAGATGCGCGAAAGCGCCCCCTGAGGGTTCCAGAGGGCGCTTTCGGGCCGTTCACGGTCTACCGCGTCGGTACCGGCTCGGTCGTCAGGCCGACTCCGCGTCCGACGATTCACCGGCGTCACCGCCGGACGAGGCCGCGAGGTCCACCGGCGGGGCGTCGGGCACGTTCGACGGCTTCGGTTCGCCCCGGAAGACGAAGTGGGCCTTGTCGTCCGCCTCGGTCTCGCCGTCCCAGCCTTCGACGTCGGTGATGATGATCTGGCCCGGCTGGATCTCGCCGAACAGGATCTTCTCCGACAGCTGGTCCTCGATCTCGCGCTGGATCGTCCGACGCAGTGGCCGCGCGCCCAGCACCGGGTCGAACCCGCGCTTGGCCAGCAGCATCTTCGCCTTCTCGGTCAGCTCGATCGCCATGTCCTTGTTCTTCAGCTGCGCCTCGACGCGGGCGATCATCAGGTCGACCATCTTGATGATCTCGTCCTGGGTCAGCTGGTGGAACACGATGATGTCGTCGATGCGGTTGAGGAACTCCGGGCGGAAGTGCTTCTTCAGCTCGTCGTTGACCTTGTTCTTCATCCGCTCGTAGTTCGACGCGGTGTCCTGGCCGGAGGTGAAGCCCAGGCCGACGGCCTTGGAGATGTCCGACGTGCCCAGGTTGGACGTGAAGATGATGACGGTGTTCTTGAAGTCCACCGTCCGGCCCTGGCCGTCGGTCAGCCGGCCGTCCTCCAGCACCTGGAGCAGCGTGTTGTACACCTCCTGGTGCGCCTTCTCGATCTCGTCGAACAGCACCACGGAGAACGGCTTGCGGCGCACCTTCTCGGTGAGCTGGCCGCCCTCTTCGTAGCCGACGTAGCCGGGAGGGGCACCGAAGAGCCGCGACGCGGTGTAGCGGTCGTGGAACTCGCCCATGTCGATCTGGATGAGCGCGTCGTCCTCGCCGAACAGGAAGTTCGCCAGCGCCTTGGACAGCTCGGTCTTGCCGACACCGGACGGGCCGGCGAAGATGAACGAGCCGGACGGGCGCTTCGGGTCCTTCAGGCCGGCGCGGGTGCGGCGGATCGCCTGCGACACGGCCTTGACCGCGTCGACCTGGCCGATGATCCGCTTGTGCAGCTCGTCCTCCATGCGGAGCAG
>CBHFOL010000407.1:0-6902 GCA_965995405.1 uncultured Saccharothrix sp. | reverse complement strand
GATCGTGCCGGACATGATCGGCGCGCAGCCCGGTCTGGACGCCGGTAGGTACACGATTCTCGACTTCAATGCACTGCCCAGTCTGGTGCACGTTGAACTCATCGGCCGGGCGCTCTACTTGGAGGAGAAGGCGGATGTCGACCGGTATAGGGTTGCTTTCAATGCGACCCTTGCCACTGCGTATGGCCTGCGGGAGTCCGCAGAGTTCATCCATCGGGTGGGCGAAGGTCTGTGAGCCGAAGGAGCCTGACTGTGGACGCGTGGCGGAAGAGCAGTTACAGCGGCCAGACTACCAACTGTGTCGAGATCGCCTTTAGCGCCGACGTCGTCGGTGTGCGGGATTCCAAGCGACCCGAAGCGGGACGCCTCACGCTGCCGGCGTCGTCGTGGGTGGCGTTCGTGCGGGGTCGTTCGCCGCGGTGACGTAGTCGGCGGGGGAGAAGTCGCGGATGCGGCGGGTCATCCGGATCGCGGACCACGGCCACAACGTGCTGTTGCGGCCGTTCGCGTCCAGGTAGTAGCCGACGCAGCCGCCCGCGTTGTACACGGTGGTGCGCAAGGCTTCCTGCACCTCCCTGTTGAACACCTCCTGCACCGGGCTGCGGCCGTCACCACCGGAACGTCCACCGCCGTCATGGATACCGACGGTATTTCGATACTGATGGTCTGTCAACGTAGGCTGATCGGGTGCCCAGACTGACCCGAGCGGAAAGCCAGGCCCGCACCCGCGACCTGCTCACCGCCACCGCCCAACGCCTGTTCCTCCGCGACGGCTACCACGCCACGTCGCTGGAGAAGGTCGCCGAAGCGGCCGGCTACTCCAAGGGCGCGGTCTACTCGAACTTCCGCAACAAGGACGAGCTGTGCCTGGTCGTCGTGGACCGGCTCTACGCGGAGCGCATCGCCGAGATCGGCAAGGCGTTCAATGGCGGCACGCTGGAGGAACGCCTGCACGCGTTCGAGGCGTACGCCGAGGCCATGCTGGGCGACGCGCCCCGCACCCAGTTCGAGGTCGAGTTCGCGTTGCAGGCCCGGCAGAACCCGGACCTCCAGGCGCAGCTCGGCCGGCGTGACGCCCTGGTGGTCCGCGCGCTGGAGGAGCTGATCCGGTCGCAGTCCGAGGAGTTCGGGCTGACGCCGCTGCTGCCACCGCACGAGCTGGCCCGGACGTTGCTCAGCCTCGGGATCGGGCTGGGCGTGCAGCGGTTCGTCGTGCAGGGGGTCCTGCCGGTCCGCGTGCTCACCGACACCGTCCGCGTGCTGCTGGGCATTCCGGCCTGACGCTGACGCGGTCGGTCCGCGTCAGCGTCAGGGCCTGCTCGGTCTAACCGGCTCGATTGCCGAGGATCGGTGCGGCGACGGCTTCCAGGACGTGCCAGGCGTTGCGCCACGCCACCTTCACGTCGTGGTGGACCAAGCCGTCGGCCAGGAGCGTCACGAGGTACGGGTGCAGGTCGCCCATCGCGTACAGCATGAACACCTCTGCGCAGAACTCGCTGAAGTTCCCCGCCTGGTACGTCCGGCGGTGGCCGGACCACAGGCGGTTCCCGTTCGGGTCCTGCCACAGGTCGAGGCAGAGCAGGTGTTCCCGGTGCTGCTGCAACGTCAGCCACGCGTGGTAGAACTGCTTGGCCGCGGCCGACATCCCGTCCCAGTAGTCCTGAAGCTCCTGGATGGTCCGGCTGTCGTCCGTCAGGACCTTGTCGTCCTTCTCGCCCGGCTTCAGCGGGTCGAACTTCGCCGGCCACGTGGCCACGTCGTAGGTGTACAACGGGACCGGCATCGGGTGCCCGCCCAGGAGGTCGTGCTCGAACATGGCGTGGCCGGTCTCGTGGATCACCAGCCGGATGAACGCGCCGGGCGGCGTGGCGGGCAGGCTGGAGATGTAGATCATGCCGTCCTTCGCCTCGTACAGCCCGCCTCCCCGCCCGTTCGCCTTGCGCGAGTTGAGCGTGATCCGGCACCTGTTCGACAGGCGGCCCCAGAACCCGGGGTAGGCCGCCAGGAAGTCGAAGAGGGCGGACGCCTGGGGCAGCGGGAGGTCGCGGGCCGTCTCGCCGACCTGCCGGCAGAGCAGCTCCAGCTTGGGCCGGGCGTGGACCATCGCCGTGATGATCAGGGCGTACGGCTCGTGGTCGGCGACGGTCCCCTGACCGCCGGAGACCACGAGGTAGCGCTTCTTGATGGTCGCGACGGGCTCCGCCAGTTGCGGGGCGGTCAGCCCGAGCCCGCCCTGCGCGATGATCAACTGGACGATGCCGCCGCTGGTGATGTCCTCGACGAGGTGCCCCACCTTGGCGGGGCCGAACGAGTTGAACAAGGTTTCGTCCGCCGTGTGGTGCGGGACGATCTGTTGTGGTCCCGGACCTTGCGGTGCGGACCCCCGATCCGCGTTCGCCCCGGCCGTGAGGGAGTCGAGCAGCCGCTGGGCCTCGCCCCGGACCCGCGCCCGCACCGTTTCGGGGTTCTCGCTCGTCATCTCGTTGAGCAGGTCCTCCAGGGAGTCGTCGTCGCTCGCGACGACGGTGGACGCCGTCTGGTTCGGTCCGACCTGGTCGAGGGGGTCCACCACGCCGTCGTGTTCGGCGAGTAACTCCTCGTAGCTGCGCTCCCGTGCCATCGGTGAGTCGGTCGCCGAGTGCCCGTCGTGCTTCTCCGGTGGGCCGTCACCGCCGGGTTGCGTGGGCTGCATCGGATTTCCCCCTCGTCGTGCGCTTTTGGCAGTCGGAGGACCCTAGCCTCGGACCCCCGTTTCGGCTTCCGCACGGAACGGGGTTCGCCCGGGGCATTCGGCGCAACCGCAACGAGCAGCCGCGACAAGCCGGGTGGCGTTCCGCTAGTCGGGCTTGCGGTCCCCGGCGAGCATGGTCTCGTCCGGGTGCACGCGGTGCTTGCCGTGCTTGGTCAGCGAGAAGTGGGATTCCGCGCGCATCCGTTCCACCATGTGCGGGTAGTGGAGTTCGAACGCCGGGCGTTCCGAGCGGATCCGGGGCAGTTCGGTGAAGTTGTGGCGCGGCGGCGGGCACGACGTCGCCCACTCCAGGGAGTTGCCGAAGCCCCACGGGTCGTCGCGCTCCGCCGGGTCGCCGAAGCGGTAGCTGCGGAAGACGTTCCACACGAACGGCAGGACCGACGCGCCGAGCAGGAACGCGCCGATGGTCGAGATGGTGTTCATCGTGGTGAAGCCGTCGGACTCCAGGTAGTCCGCGTACCGGCGGGGCATCCCGATGTTGCCCAGCCAGTGCTGGATCAGGAACGTCAGGTGGAAGCCGAGGAACGTGGTCCAGAAGTGCAGCTTGCCCAACGGCTCGTTCAGCATCCGCCCGGTCATCTTGGGGAACCAGAAGTAGATCCCCGCATAGGTCGCGAACACGATCGTCCCGAACAGCACGTAGTGGAAGTGCGCCACCACGAAGTACGTGTCCGTGACGTGGAAGTCCAACGGCGGCGAGGCGAGGATGATGCCGGTCAGCCCGCCCAGCAGGAACGTCACCAGGAACCCGATGCTGAACAGCATGGGTGTCTCGAACGTCAACTGCCCCTTCCACATGGTGCCGATCCAGTTGAAGAACTTGATCCCCGTCGGCACCGCGATCAGGAACGTCATCAGCGAGAAGAACGGCAGCAGCACGGCCCCGGTCGCGAACATGTGGTGCGCCCACACCGCCAGCGACAGCGCGGCGATGGAGAACGTGGCGAAGACCAGCCCCTTGTAGCCGAACAGCGGCTTCCGGCTGAACACCGGGAAGATCTCGCTGACGATGCCGAAGAACGGCAGCGCCACGATGTACACCTCGGGATGCCCGAAGAACCAGAACAGGTGCTGCCACAGGATCACGCCGCCGTTCGCCGGGTCGAACACGTGCGCGCCCAGGTGCCGGTCCGCCGCCAGCCCCATCAGCGCCGCCGTGAGGATCGGGAACGCCAGCAGGATCAGGATGCTGGTGACGAAGATGTTCCAGGTGAAGATCGGCATCCGGAACATGGTCATGCCGGGCGCGCGCAGGCAGCACACCGTCGTCACCATGTTGACCCCGCCGAGGATCGTGCCCAGGCCGCTGATGACCAGGCCCATGATCCACAGGTCCGCGCCGACGCCGGGGGAGTGGACGGCGCTCGCCAGCGGCGTGTAGGCGGTCCAGCCGAAGTCCGCCGCGCCGCCGGGCGTGACGAAGCTGCCCACGACCATCGTGCCGCCGAACAGGTACAGCCAGTACGAGAACGCGTTGAGCCGGGGGAACGCCACGTCCGGCGCGCCGATCTGCAACGGCAGGATGTAGTTCGCGAACCCGAACAGGATCGGCGTCGCGTACAGCAGCAGCATGATCGTGCCGTGCATGGTGAACAGCTGGTTGTACTGTTCATTGGACAGGAACTGGAGCCCCGGCCGGGCCAGCTCGCCCCGGATCAGCAGCGCCATCAGGCCGCCGGCCAGGAAGAACGCGAACGACGTGCTCAGGTAGAGCAGGCCGATCTGCTTCGGGTCGGTGGTCTTGAACAGGCCGAGGAACACCGCGCCCAGCGGCCGTCGTCGAGCCGCTCCCGGATGGGTGATAACGGGTTCCGGTCTGAGTGCGGTCATGACCGCCTCCCTCGTCCCGACGAGCGTGGGCCACCTCACATGGTCCCCCCGTCGGGGTGACGCGGCAATCGCTCAGCCGGGCAACTGCTCGGTAGGGGGCAGTCGCTCCGTCGACGCACGCGGCTCGGGCGGCCCCGCCTGCTGCGTTATCTGCTCCGACGCGCGCTCCAGGAACCGCAGCAGCTCGACGGGGAACGGCAGCACGAGGGTCGAGTTCTTCTCCGCCGCCACCTCCACGATGGTCTGGAGCAACCGCAGTTGCAGCGCGGCGGGCGTGGCGGCCATCTGCGCCGCCGCCTCGGACAGCTTCTTCGACGCCTGGAGCTCACCGTCGGCGGTGATGACCCGGGCCCGCCGCTCCCGCTCCGCCTCCGCCTGCCGCGACATCGAGCGCTTCATGCTCTCCGGCAGCGCCACGTCCTTGATCTCCACCCGGTCGATCTCGATGCCCCACGACACCGCCGGGTTGTCGATCATCAGCTCCAGGCCCTGGTTGAGCCGCTCCCGGTTGGACAGCAGGTCGTCCAGCTCGCTCTTGCCGATGATGGACCGCAGCGACGTCTGGGCGACCTGGAGCATGGCGAACCGGTAGTCCTCGATGCCGACGATCGCCTTCACCGGATCGGTGACCTTGAAGTACACCACCGCGTCGACCCGCACGGTGACGTTGTCGCGGGTGATGCCGTCCTGCGCCGGGATCGGCAGCGTGACGATCTGGAGGTTCACCTTCCGCAGCCGGTCCACGCCCGGCACGACCATGGTCAGCCCGGGGCCGCGCAGCGCCTGCTGCACCCGGCCGAACCGGAACACCAGCCCCTGCTCGTACTGCTTGATCACCCGGGCGCTGCCGGCCAGACCCAGCGCGGCCAGCCCGAGGACGCCGATCACGATGTCGAGGATCATGGCGATCATCTCCCACGATCAGGGTACGCCCGACGTCCCGCCAGTCGGACGTCCTCTTGAGCACGCGAGTTAGGGTCGGATTCATGCAGACCTGGTCATCCACCCCAGTCCCGCGTCTCGCGGGCGAGCCGCGACCGTTGCGGCTGCACGACACGTCGACCGGCGAGGTTCGCCCCACGGCCCCCGGTGAGATCGCCAGGCTGTACGTCTGCGGCATCACGCCGTACGACGCCACCCACCTGGGCCACGCCGCGACCTACCTGACGTTCGACCTGGTGCACCGGCTGTGGCTGGACAACGGCCACGACGTGCACTACGTCCAGAACGTCACCGACGTGGACGACCCGCTGCTGGAGCGCGCCGAACGCGACCAGGACGACTGGGTGGTCCTGGCGATGCGCGAGACGGCCCTGTTCCGCGAGGACATGGTGGCCCTGCGGGTCCTGCCGCCGCGCGAGTACATCGGCGCGGTGGAGTCCATCCCCGAGGTCGTGGAGGCGGTGGCGAAGCTCCTCGCCGACGGCGCGGCCTACCGGGTGGACGACGCCGAATACCCGGACGTGTACTTCGACCACACGGCGACCGGCCGGTTCGGCTACGAGTCGAACTACGACCCGGCCACCATGACGAAGTACTTCGCCGAACGCGGCGGCGACCCGGACCGCCCCGGCAAGCGCCACCCGCTGGACGCCCTGCTGTGGCGCACCGCCCGCCCCGGCGAGCCGTCCTGGCCGTCCGAACTGGGTGAAGGCCGCCCCGGCTGGCACATCGAGTGCAGTGCGATCGCCCTCAACCGGCTCGGCACCCGCTTCGACGTGCAGGGCGGCGGTTCCGACCTGATCTTCCCGCACCACGAGTTCAGCGCCGCGCACGCCGAGGCGCTGACCGGCGAGCACCCGTTCGCCCGGCACTACGTGCACGCGGGCATGATCGGCCTGGACGGCGAGAAGATGTCGAAGTCGCGGGGCAACCTGGTCTTCGTCTCCAAGCTGCGCTCCCAGAAGGTCGACCCGGGCGCGATCCGGCTGGCCCTGTTCGCCGGCCACTACCGCACGGACCGGCCGTGGAGCGACGCCCTGCTGGCGCAGGCGCAGGCCCGGCTGGCCACGTGGCGGCGCGCGGCGGCGCTGGACGCCGGTCCGTCCGCCGACGACACCGTGGCGCGGCTCCGCGACCACCTGGGCAACGACCTGGACACCCCGAAGGCGCTGGCCGCGCTGGACGCGTGGGCGGCCGAGGCGCTGGCGGGCGGCGGGCAGGACTCCTCCGCGCCGGAGCTGTTCCGGGACGCGGTGGACGCCCTGCTGGGTATCGAGTTGTAGGTCGGGAAAGGCCGGTGGGGCCCCCCCCCGCCGCCCGTGGCCCCACCCGGGGCGCACACCGGGCACGCGTCGCCGGTGCCGGGGTCGATGCGACC
>CBHFOL010000406.1:0-6952 GCA_965995405.1 uncultured Saccharothrix sp. | reverse complement strand
GTCCCAGCCAGTCCGGCGTGGGGATTCCACCACGCTCCGAAAGCCCCGGAATGGGTGACGGACTGGCTGCGCTGCGTGATGGAACTGTGACCGAGTCAACGGGCGCCGGGCCGACAACCGAGGTGCGCGAGAAGCAGCACGCGGGAACCGCCGCGTGGCGGCTGCGGAACTGGCGGCTGCCCACCAAGCTGGCGGCCGTCCTGCTGATCCCGACCGTGGCGGCACTCGTCCTCGGCGGGCTCCGCGTGCAGTCGGACCTGGGTGACGCGACCGAGTTCAACCGGTTGGCGAACCAGATCCAGCTGGAGGCGGCGGTCACCGACGTCGTCCAGCAGCTCCAGCGCGAGCGCGACCTGAGCGCGAGCTACGTGGCGTCCGGCAAGACCGTGGACCGGGTCGTGCTCGACCGCCAGCTCCGCCGCGTCAACGACACCACGGACGCGCTGGACAAGAAGATCACCGAGCTGAGCGGCGACCTGGACGATGATGTGGCCACCCGGTTCACCCGCGCCTACGAGCAGTTGAAACGGCTCAACAGCCTGCGCAACGCCGTCCGGGACACCGCGTACCCGTCCGAGGCCGTGCTGCGCACCTACTCCGAGTCCGTGGAGAACCTCCTGGACCTCGGCGAGCAGGCCATCGCCGGCATCAGCCACCCCGAACTGGTGCGACTGCACCTGGGCACCAACGCGATCGCCCGCATCAAGGAGCAGGAGTCCCAGAAGCGGGGCATCATGCTCGACGTGTTCCAGCGCGGCGCCTTCGGCCCCGGCCAGGAACGCGCGCTGCTGGCCGCGAACGCCGAGCTCGAAGCGGCGCGCAACGACTTCCGCAAGTCGGCGACGCCCGAGCAGGCCAAGATCTACGACGACACCGTGACCGGTCTGATCGTCGACACCGCGAACGACATGCAGGAGACGGCGCTGAACCTGGCGGCTGCCGGGAAGAGCCTGTCGTCGCTGCGCCCGGAGAAGTGGGACATCGCGGCCACGCTGACCGTGAACCTCACCCGGGACGTGGAGAACCTGCTCCTGGAGCAGTTGCAGAACCGCACCGCCGAGCTGACCGGGCTCGCGCGCACCTCCGCGCTGCGCGACTCCGGCATCGTGCTCGGCGCGCTGCTGCTGGCGTTGATCATGGCCCTGTTCGTGGCCCGCTCGATCCTCAACCCGCTGCGCACGCTGCGCCGCGCCGCGCTGGAGGTCGCCGACCACGGCCTGCCGGACGCGGTCAGCCGGATCCTGGTCGACCCGAACCCGCACGAGGCGGCGAAGACGGCCATCGAACCGGTGCCGATCACCACCCGGGAAGAGGTCGGCCAGGTCGCCCGGGCGTTCGACGCGGTGCACGGCGAGGCGGTCCGGCTGGCCGCCCAGCAGGCGTTGCTGCGGGACAACGTCAACTCGATGTTCGTCAACCTGTCCCGCCGCTCGCAGGCCCTGGTGGAACGCCAGCTGAACCTGATCGACCGGCTGGAGCAGGACGAGCAGGACCCGGACCAGCTGGCGTCGCTGTTCGAGCTGGACCACCTGGCGACCCGGATGCGCCGCAACTCGGAGAACCTGCTGGTGCTCTCCGGCACCGACCTGTCCCGGCGGCTGACCCGCCCGGTGCCGGCCGCCGAGGTGCTCGGCGCGGCCGTCTCCGAGGTCGAGCAGTACGCCCGCGTGCAGGTCGGCCAGACGCCGGAGCTCACCGTCCAGGGCCGCGCGGTCAACGACCTCGTGCACCTCATCGCGGAGCTGCTGGACAACGCGACCGCGTTCTCCGACCCGGTCACCAAGGTCACCGTGCGCACCGCGCGCACCCGCAAGGGCGAGCTGGCGATCGAGATCCAGGACCGCGGCGTGGGGATGCTTGAGCAGGAGATCACCGACGCCAACCAGCGGCTGGCCGACCCGCCGGACGTGGACGTCGCGGTGTCCCGCCGGATGGGCCTGTACGTGGTCGCGCGGCTGGCCAAGCGGCACGAGATCAAGGTCCGGCTGCGCGGCAACGAGGACATCGACGGCGGCACGACCGCGGTGGTCGTGGTCCCCGAGACGCTGGTCGCCACGCCCGGCGCCCAGGGCGGGCCGCAGGAGTCGGTGTTCGGCACGCCCACCCCGGCGTACCCGGCGCAGCAGAACCCGGCGGAGCGCGCGAGCGGCATCGCGGGCGCGTTCACCGGCTCCATGCCGCGCCTGGAGGACTCCCGGCCGGACGACCTGTCGTCCCGCCTGGACGATTCCATGCCGCGCTTCGACGACTCCCTGCCCCGGCTGGACGACTCGCTGCCGCGCCTGGACGACGAGCCGGGCTTCCCGGTGAGCTTCGTGCACAGCGACGCCGAACCGGACGCCGCCGGCCTGCCGACGTTCGGTGAGGCACCGGAGGACGGCTCCGGCGAGTTCTCCCGGCCGTGGCTGCCGGCGGACGACGTCCTCGCCGAGCGCGACGTCGACGTCGACCACGAGCCGTCCGGCTCGTTCGGCGAGCCGACGCTGTTCACCGCCTACGAGGACCGGCGCGCCGAGGACGACCCGGACGCGCACGGCTTCGAGACGACCCAGTTCGCGCCCGCCGTCGACGGCGGTTTCGACACCGGCTACGACGAGGAGCGGTTCGTCGAGGTCGCGCCGTTCGAGGAACCCGAGCCCGTCCGGCGCAACGGCTCCACGCCGCACGCACCGGCCGCGGTGAAGGAGGTCGAGCACGACTTGGACGCCCCGACCGAGCGGCTGCCGATCTACGAGGCGGTCCTCTCGCAGTGGTTCCAGGCCGTGGGCAGCGAGACCTCGGCGGCGACCGCCCAGGACGTGCCGCCGGCCGCCAAGCCGGAGCCGACGCCGTCACCCGAACCCGAGCCGGAAGCCGAGCCCGTGGCGGCGGAACCGGCCCTGCCGACCCGCCGGCCGCAGCCCGTGCCGCCGGTCGCGCCGACCACCGAGGCCGGTCCGGCGCACCCGCCGATCGCGGCGCGCGAGGTCGACAAGGGCCGCGCGTTCACCGAAGGCGGACTGCCCAAGCGGCAGCCCGGATCGGCCGACAACCTGCCCAAGCGCGCAGTGGAGGTGCCCCGCGTGACCGAGCCGGAGCCCGAGCCGGAGCCGGTGGCGCAAGGCGACCTCGCTCCGCAGCCCGAGCCCGACGAGCCGGCGTGGCACTCGCCCGCCGACGAGGGCTGGCAGGCGGCGCAGGCACTGCTCAGCAAGGCCCCAGAGACCACGACACAGGCGGGGTTGCCCAAGCGGGTGCCCAAGGCTCAGCTTGTGCCGGGATCAGCCGCTCCCAAGCCGCAGGCGGCGGAGCGGCAACCGCAGCGGCCCCCGCTGCCACCACGATCGGCTGACGCGATCCGTGGACGCATGTCGAGTCTTCAGCAGGGCGTCCGGCGAGGGCGGCACGCGTTGATCGACGCTTACGCTGGTGACATGTCGAGCCGGCAAGACGAGGAGCAGGAGTGACGACCGCAGCTCAGCCAGGCAGCTTTGGTTGGCTTATCACCGACTTCGTGCGCCGGGTTCCCGGTGTCGCACATTCCGTGGTCGTGTCGGCGGACGGGCTGCTGCTCGCCGGCTCGCAGGGTCTGCCCCGCGACCGCGCCGAGCAGCTGTCCGCCGTGGCCTCCGGCCTGGTCAGCCTCACCGCAGGGGCGGCCAGGTGCTTCGAGGCGGGCACGGTGAACCAGACCGTGGTGGAGATGGAGCGGGGCTACCTGTTCCTGATGTCCATCAGCGACGGGTCGTGCCTCGCGGTGCTCGCGGCCCCGAACTGCGACATCGGCCTCGTGGCCTACGAGATGACCCTGTTGGTCGAGCGTGTGGGCCAGCAGCTCACCCCGGAGCTGCGCGCGCAGCTCCAGGGCGTGGTTCGGCGGTAGATCCTCATGAGATCGTGGGGGTGAGCGGTAAATGGCTGAACGATCTGGCGCCGGTGCACGCCGCTTCGGTAGGAACTTCAACTACCAGGAGTGGGCGAACGGCGGCTTCCAATTCGCTGAGCCGGATGCCGACCCCGCAGAGGACGAGGAAGCCGAGGACGTACCCAACTCGTGGACCGGTCGGCCGGCCGAGCCACGGGTCGAAGGCACAGGGCAGGGGCAAGGCGATATGTCTCAGCGTGAGGTTGACGACTCGTCGTACGACTACGACGACGTTCCCAACCGGTTCGACATCGACGGGTACGGCAGCGGGCTGTTCGGGGGTCCGGGGGCTGACCTGTTCGGCGCCCACGGCTTGCCCGACAGTGTTCCGGAGCAGGTGCCCTACACGACCGGCCCGCAGCCGGTCGTGCGGCGCGAGGAGACCCCGTCGGCCGAGTCGGGCTCGCTGGTCCGCCCGTACACCCGGACCGGCGGCCGTACCCGGCCCGATTACGACCTGGCCATCGAGGCGCTGGTGTCCACCAGCGAGCGGGGGTTGGAGCGGGACGCGGCGGTGCTGCCCGAGCACCGTTCGATCTGCGGGTTGTGCGCCGACACCAGGTCGGTGGCGGAGGTGGCGGCCCATCTGCGGCTGCCGCTGGGTGTCGTGCGGGTGTTGATCGGCGACATGGCCAGCATGGGTTTGGTTTTGATTCACCAGGGTGGCTTGGTCGTGGGGGACCGGCCGTCCATTGAATTCCTTGAGAGGGTGCTCAGTGGGCTTCGCAGGCTCTAGCCCCAACGCGGCCGAAGGCGCTCGGAAGCCTACGACCTCCGCGAAGATCGTGGTGGCCGGTGGCTTCGGTGTGGGCAAGACGACGTTCGTCGGTTCCGTGTCGGAGATCGTTCCGCTGACCACCGAAGCGGTGATGACCGAGGCGAGCGCCGGGGTCGACGACCTCTCGGCGACGCCGAACAAGGTCACCACCACGGTGGCCATGGACTTCGGCCGGGTGTCGCTGGACCAGGACCTGATCCTGTACCTGTTCGGTACGCCGGGTCAGCACCGGTTCTGGTTCATGTGGGACGACCTGGTGCGGGGTGCGATCGGCGCGATCGTGCTGGTGGACACGCGGCGGTTGGCGGACGCGTTCGCGTCGATCGACTTCTTCGACGACCGGCAGCTGCCGTACGTGGTGGGGGTGAACTGTTTCGACGGTTTGCTGCACCACCGGATCGAGGACGTGCGGGAGGCGTTGACGATCGACCAGTCGGTGCCGATCGTGACGTGCGACGCGCGGAACCGGCAGTCGACGAAGCAGACGCTGATCACGCTGGTGGAGCACGCCATGCGCCAGTGGATGTCCGTGCGCGCGGGCTGAGTCCGGGCTTCGACGCCAGGGCGGCTCCCTCGTGGAGCCGCCCTCCGGCCGTGCCGGGTGGTCAGGCCCTGGCGGTGGCGCAATCCGTTTCGCTGTCGGTTTCGCTGTCGGACAGGGTCACGTCGTCGTCTTCGAAGTCCGCGACGACGCGGAGTTGTCCGCCGAGCGCGTTGACGTAGCGGTTGAGGGTTTCGACCACCATCTGGTCGACCTCACCGCGTTCCAGTTGGCTGACCCGTGGCTGGCTGATACCCATGCGCGCGGCGACCTCGCTCTGGGACAGGCCGCGCTGCTCGCGCAACCGGGCCAGTCGGTAGCCGAGGATGTATGCCTGTGTGCGGTCATCCGCTACTCTGCGGGCTCGGTCCATGTCGCGGCCGGCTTCCGCGTCGATGCGCGCCTTGACCGCCTTGACGTCCTTCCAGGAGCGGGTCATCGCTTGGGCCTCCTACTGTCCAGTCGGGCGAGGTGTTCGTCGAACCGCCGGTCGGCGACCAGGACGCTCCGCTCGTACCAGCCTCGCCAGTTCCCCGCCTTGTCACCCGCGACCAACATGATCGCGTGTCGTTCGGGATCGAACACGAACAGGATCCGCACCTCGCCGGCCCCCGCCGAAGGGGGCCTCAACTCCTTCATGTTGTGGTGACGTGACCCCTTGATCCGGTCGACCAGGGGGCGGCCCAGTGGAGGACCCTCCCTCGCGAGGCAGTCGATCGCCTTTTCCACTTGGTCGGCGCTTCCCGGGTCGTCCTCGCACAGTCGGATGAACCAGGCTTCGACTTCTTCGTGCAGCACCACTTCCCACTTGGTCATGCCGTCGGATAATAACGATAGCCTTATGGTTCGACGTGCACCAGGGGTGTGTCGGCGCGACATTGGTTGCGTGGGCGGCACCTGTCCGGGTTGCCCGAGACAGTGATGGGGCGGCCTCCTCGTGGGAGGCCGCCCCGTGGGCTGCTCCGGCGGGCGGGGTGACGTCTGCCGCTCGGCTGCCCGGCCAACAGGTCAGATGTGGATGCCCACCCCCAGGCCGAGATCCACCACGAGCAGGTCGGGGTGGTCGTCCCAGTGGTGCCAGTGGCCGCACCAGTCGTGGTCGGAGATCCAGACGCCGCCGCCCACGCCGATGCCCACGCTGTTGATGTTCGACGCCACGCCCACGGTCGCGTTGACGTTGTTGTCGTTGCCCACCGAGATCAGCGGATCGGCCTGGGCCGGGATCGTGGCCAGGGCCGTTGCCGCCACGGTCGCCGCGGCGACCAGCAGGACCCGTCGGATGATCGACATGCGGTGCTCCTCGAAGTCGGAGGTGCGTTACCAACGCCCGACTTCGACGTTAAGCCGCCACGCCGCCACCTTCGGGTGGTCGGCATCCCCGACCGGGGATCACGCTGAGTCGTCCTCCACCAGTGCCGCCGACGTGATCCGGTGCAGCGGGAAACGGCGCACCTCGCCGTAGCTGACGTCTACACCTTCGAGTACTCCACCGCCCACGACCTGCGGTTTGATCAGCCGGCGGGCCGCCGTGCCATGGCCGTCCACGAAGTCCACCAGCACGTCCCGACCCGCCCGCGCCGCGTCCTGGAGCAACGCGACCGTCGCCGACGGACCCGCGCCCAGGTGACCCGGCACGGACACCCGCGCACCGCCCGTGGTCGACGCCGCCTGGTCGCCCGCCCGCACCAGCCGCACCTGCTCGCCCAACTGCTCGTCGGACGGCGGCGCG
>CBHFOL010000405.1:0-6954 GCA_965995405.1 uncultured Saccharothrix sp. | reverse complement strand
GGCGGGCTCTCGCCGCTCGCCGCCGGTCTGCTGGGTGCGGCGCTCTCGGTCGGGTGGGTCGTCGCCCAGTTGTTCAGCGTCAACCTCGGTGCCCGCGGCGCGCGTCGGGCGATCCGGGTCGCCCCGCTGATGCTGACCGGTGGTCTCGTCGCCTATGGGGTGCTTCAGGCCGACCAGGCTTCGACGGGGCTGGTGATCGGGTGGGCGGTGGTGCTGTTCGTCGCCGGAACGGGTATCGGCCTGGCCTTCCCGCACCTGAGTGTCGCCGCGATGAGCAGCACGGACGACCCGGCGGAGGGTGCGAAGGCCGCCGCCGCGCTCAACACGACCCAGTTGATCGCCTACGCCGTGACGTCGGCCATCGCGGGGACGCTGATGAGCCTCGGCGGCGCGGCGCTGGTGGATTCGGCGCGCCTGATGGCCGTCGGGATCGCCGTGCTCACCGCGCTGGGGGTGGTGACGGCGGTGTTCGCGACGCGGAGCCGGTAGCCAGAGGTGCGTGGCACGGGCCGGACCCCGGCGGTTTGGTCGGGAACGCCCCGGTGGGCGGCCGTCGCGCCGTACAATTCGCCGGGTAGTCGAGGGTTCACGTCCGGTGTACGGGGAGTGGGATGTCCGGCAGATTCGCCCCGCTCACCGCCGACGATCCGCGTGAGGTCGGCGGGTACGTCCTGCGGGCCCGGCTCGGTGTGGGCGGGATGGGTCGGGTCTACCTCGCGTTCAGCCCCGGCGGGCGGGCGTTGGCGGTCAAGGTCGTGCGGGCCGAGCACGCCGAGGACGAGGAGTTCCGCCGCCGGTTCGAGCAGGAGGTGGCGGCGGCCCGGCGGGTGCAGGGCATCTGGACGGTGCCGGTAGTGGACGCCGATCCCCAGGCCGCGCTCCCGTGGCTGGCCACCGCCTACGTGCCCGGTCCGTCGCTGCGACAGGCCGTCGCCGAGCACGGGCCGCTGCCGCCGACCGCGGTCCTCCGGCTGGTGGCCGGGGTCGCCGAAGGTCTGGCGGCGGTGCACGCGTGCGGCATCGTGCACCGCGATCTGACGCCGGCCAACGTGCTGCTCGCCGAGGACGGGCCCCGGGTGATCGACTTCGGGATCGCGCACGCCGCGGCGGCCACGTCGCTGACCGGGACGGGTGCCAGCGTGGGCACGCCCGCGTTCATGGCGCCCGAGCAGGTGCGGGGACGTCCGGTCACGCCCGCCGTGGACGTGTTCGCGCTGGGCAACCTGGCGGTGTTCGCGGCGGTGGGCCGGTCGGCGTTCGGCGAGGGCAACCACGAAGCCGTGTTCTTCCGGGTGCTCGGGGAACCGCCGGACACCGAGGGCTGTCCCGAGGAGATCCGGGCCATCGCGGTCCGCTGCCTGGCCAAGGACCCCGCCGAGCGGCCGTCGTTGGCGGAGGTCGTGGCGTACGTCAACGAGCAGACGGGCGAGCCCGCGCTTCCGGGGCAGTGGCTGCCGGAACCGGTCTCCGCGTCCCTGGACGCCTTCCACACGTCCGCCTACCGCACCACCGCAGCCGACCGCCCGACCGCGATCAGTCCCACGACGGCCGGTTCCACGACGGCGGTCAACCCCGCCTTGCTGACCAGGCTCGACCACAACCGCCCGCGCGCAACGCCGCCGGTGCGGAAGGCCCGTCGCAGCGGGTCGGTCGCCACGTTCCTGGGTGTCGCGATCATCCTGGCCGCGCTGGTGGTGGTCGCCATCGGACCGCGCAAGGTCCTGGACTCGGCGACCGGGTTGTTTCCCGCGTCGACGCCGACCACCACCACGGTCGTGCCCACGACGGTCCCGACACCGGACACGTTGGCCGCGGGCTGTGCCGAGGCCATCGAGAGCATCGCCGCGTTCAAACAGCTGCCGAGGCCCGAGAGCTGGATCGACGGCGTGGCCGGCTTGCAGCACCTGGCGACGGCCCTCGCCTCGGCCGGCAGCGTCGTCACCAACTCCGAGGTGCGCGCGGCCGTGGAGACGATGGCGACCGACCTCACCACCGCGATGGGCCACGGCCTGACCGGCGACCCCGACCAGTTCCTGGTGATGCTCGACAAGATCGCCACCGACGGCGACGCGCTCGTCAACGCGTGCAAGGGGATCCGTTAGCCGCTGCGGCCGGGTGTGGTTGACGGATGACTACGCTCGGAGGTGCCGGGAAGGAGGCGACGTGACGGACGAGGAGCTGATCGTCGAGTTCGCCCTGACCCGCCTGGACAACCCCGACCTCGACCTGGAGGAGGTCGCGGCGCTCGTGGTGCGGCGCATGGGGACCGACCGCATGGTGGAGTTCGCCTCCCGGAACCTCGCCGTTCGCGGCGAGTTGCGCGGCGCGGTGTTCCCGTCCGCCGTCGAACACGTCCTGCGGGTGGTGCTGACCATGCGCGGCCCGGCCGACTGACCCTGTACTCCGAACGAAACCCTTGCCCTGGAGTGCACTCCAGCTCCTAGGGTGGACGGGTGCGCCTGGGTATTCACGTCATCGAATTCACCGTCCCCGCCGGCCCGGCCGGCATCGCGCCCGAACTGGCCAAGGTCGCGAGAGCAGTGGACGAAGCGGGTGTCGCCCGGTTGTCCGTGATGGACCACTTCTTCCAGATGGAGGGGTACAAGCCGGCGACGGACCCCATGCTGGAGGGGTACACGACGCTCGGCTTCCTCGCCGCCCACACCACGGACGTGCAGCTCGGCCTGCTCGTCACCGGCGTCACCTACCGCCACCCCGGTCTGCTGGCCAAGATCGTGTCGACAGTGGACGTGCTGTCCGGCGGCCGGGCGGAACTCGGCATCGGGGCCGCCTGGTACGAGCGCGAGCACCTCGGGCTCGGCGTGCCGTACCCGCCGGTCGCGGAGCGGTTCGAACGGCTGGAGGAGGCGTTGCGGATCTGCGGGCAGATGTGGGACCCGCAGGACAACGGGCCCTTCGACGGCAAGCACTACCAACTCGCCGAGACCCTCTGCTCGCCGCAGCCGATCCGCAGGCCGCCGATCATGATCGGTGGTAGCGGCGAGAAGAAGACGCTGCGGATGGTCGCCCAGTACGCCGACGCGTGCAACCTGTTCGCCGGCGACAAGGACATGCTGCGGCACAAGCTCGACGTGCTGCGCGGGCACTGCGACGCGCTCGGCCGTGACATCACCACGATCGAGAAGACCCTCACCTACCGCCCACCACCGGCGGCCGACGACCTGGACGACTTCGTGCGCGACATGGCCGACTACGCGGCGCTGGGCATCGACACGGTGATCGTCGTGCCGCCCGGTGACGCGCCCGCAGCGTGGGTGGAGCAGACCGCCGCGCCGCTCGTGTCCCGCCTCAAGGACATCTGACCCGGTGGTTCCGGGTCCACGAACGGCCGATCAGGCGACCTTCCCGAGCCGCTTGTGGACCCGGATCAGGGTGAGCACGACCACGAGGAGGATCGCGTCGAGCACCGCGAGGGAGGCCAGCGGGGGCAGCCAGATCGCGCCGACACCGGCCACGGCCACCACGACGACGGCGACCGCGCGCTCGACCCACGCGTCACGGACGGTGGCGCGGAAGTACCAGGCCTGCGCCGCGAGGAAGAGCGCGACGCCGCCGAACAGGAGGAGACCGACGGTCGCCGACCCGTGGCCGAGGGGGTGCGCGATGACCAGTTCGCTCCCGACCGCCACGGCGACCAGCGCCGCCAGCGCGCCGTAGGCGGCGTTGATGCCCAGGTGCACCGACCTGATCGGGTCGGACGTGGTGGAGATGTGCTCCTGGACCAGGCCTTCGCCGCCGGCGAAGTAGGTCGCCCAGAGGCACACCAGGGCCACGAAGACACCGGCCGACGCGAGCACGGTCGACAGTTCGGTCGGGACGTCGGAGATCACCCGGCCGGTGGTCAGCACCGTCTCGCCCAGCAGCAGGATGATGAACAGCCGGAGCCGTTCGAGCATGTGGTCGGCGTCGAACGCGAGGTGTTCGCTGCGCAGCACCCGGCCCGGCAGCGGGTGGGCCAACCAGACGCCGAGCAGGTCGACGGTCGCGGCGGCGGCCCACCACCACAGCCGGGGCTCGGGGGCGACCGCCGCGCCGACCAGCCACAGCGGGGCGGACGTCAGCGTCCAGACGAGTCCGCGGTGGTAGTGCCATCTCATGTCGTCGGTGGGCGCGAGGATCGCCGTCATGGTGTAGAAGCCGAACAGGACGACCAGCAGCGGCACGACGAACTCCCACGCGTTGCCGCTGAAGGCGTGGGACATCCCGGCGTTCATGAACAGGCCGAGGCCCATGACGACCACGAGCAGGTACTTCGTCGGGTACCGCGTGACGTCCAGCAGCGTGGCCCCGAGGCTCACCACCGCCCACACCCCGAAGACGGCGACCACCAGGACGGCCGTCTCGGCGGCACCACGCCAGGAGAGGTGTCCGTGCAGGTGGTGCGCGAGTTGGGAGACCGCGAAGACGAACACCAGGTCGAAGAGGAGTTCCAGCGGCGACACCTCGCGCCGGAACTTCAGGGGCTCGGTCGTGGTCACCGCTGGTCACCCTTCCGTCGAGGACACCTCGACGCGGTGCCCGGCCGTCGTCCGGGCACCGCGTCGCCGGTCACACCATAAGCGGCAGCGCCTCGGACGACGATTCGGCGAAGTGGACGCCGAGCGGCCTTCAGCGGATACGCGGGCGCGTCAGGGCGACGTTCCGGGGCGGTCGTGTGGTCCCGGGGCGCCGACGGACCTGCCGACGACCCGGTTGCGGCCGGTGTCCTTGGCTTCGAGGAGCGCGATACTGGCTTCCTCGACCGCGGCGGTGACGGTCGCGCCCGGTTCGACGTCGACCGCGCCCACGGACACCGTGACCACGCCGGCGGGGCTGCCCCGGTGTTCGATTCCCAGCTGTTCGACCGCGCGCCGCACCCGTTCGCCGACCGCCGTCGCCTCGTGCGCGGACGCACCGGGCAGCAGGACGGTGAACTCCTCGCCGCCGTACCGGAAGGTCCGGTCGGTGGCGCGCACCGCGCGGCTGATCGCCTCGCCGACCGCGCGCAGCGCCTCGTGGCCGGCGAGATAGCGGTAGATGGTGTTGTAGCTGTGGAACCGGTCGATGTCGACCAGCAACAGGCTGTACGGCAGCCCGGAGTCGTGGTGCCGGGCGTGGTCGACGTCGAACGTGGCGGCATTGGGCAGTCCGGTCCGCCGGTCCGTGGTCGCCGCCTCGACCAGCGCCTGCCGTTCCGCGCGCAGTTGTTCCAGCCGGTGTGCGAGCTGGTCGACATCCTGCTTCTGCGCCAGCGCCCAGTCGTCCATGGTGTCCTCGTAGACCACGACCCGTGCCCGACCCGTGGCCTTGGCGCGATACATGGCGAGGTCCGCGCGGCGCAGCAGGGGTTCCACCTGATCCCCTTTGCGCACCCACGCGATTCCGGCCGAGGTGGTCATCCGAACGGTGTCCCCGGCCACGGTGATCGGGGTGCCGATCGCGGTCAGGATCTCCTCCACCACCGCGACCGCCTCGTCCGGTCCGGCCACGTGGTCGAGCAGCACCACGAACTCGTCGCCGCCGACCCGACCCGCCGTGCCCCTCCCGGTGACCACCGCGGCGAGCCGTGCCGCGACGCCGCGCAGCACCTCGTCGCCGGCCGCGTGACCGTGGTGGTGGTTGACCGCCTTGAAGCCGTCCAGGTCCAAGAACACCAGCACCGGCCCCGGTCCGGACTCCGGCGCGCTGCGCGTCGCCTGCTCCAGCCGGGGCTGGAGGCTCATCCGGTTGGCGAGGCCGGTGAGCAGGTCGGTGGCGAGCCGACTGCCCAGCTCGTCCGCACGTTCCGCCCAGCCGGTGACGTCCTGCGCGACGACCACGAGCCCGCCGATCGCCGGATCCCCGCTCAGATCGCGCGCGACCAGGTCGACCCGCCGCACGGACGAACCCGCGACCGGGACCGCGCACGTGCCGCGCGCCGCGCCGCCCCGACCGGCGACCGCCTGGAGGAACGCGGCCACGGCAGCCGCGTCCGCGGCGACCACGAGGTCGGGGAACGAACCGGACGCACCGCCGAACAGCCGCCGCGCGGCCGGTGAAGCCCAGCACACGGCCAGATCATCGGCACCCACGACCATCACGGCGGCGTCGCCGACCTCCAACACCGCCCGCCAGAACTCCCCGCCCCCGTGCGCGCACACCGAACCCCCCGCGAACCCTCGACCCGCCGACTTCCCGTTGCCGGGGAGTGCGGTGCCAACGCTAGCGAAACGATCATCTCCGTGGTGCGGGGCGCGAAAGGTGTCCGGACGGCGACGTACCGATGGCCGTGGTGGGGCTGCCGCGGACGGCAGTACGGTCGGTGACGAGATGGATCTCCTCGGTCGTGACGACCTGCTGGACATCGTGCGGGCCAGGCTCGCGCGGGGTCGTGTGCTGCTGTACGGGCCGGTGGGGATCGGGAAGTCCGCCGTCCTGGAGGCCGTCCTGCCGGCGGACGGCACGGTGCTCCGGAGCAGTCCGGCGGAGGCCGATCGGCGGATCCCGTACCTGGTGCTGGCCGACCTGTTCGGCGACGTCCGGATCGACCTGCCCGGGCCGCAGCGGGAGGCGCTGGACCGCGCGTTGCGCCGCCGTGACGGGGAACCGGATCCGCTCGCCCTGCGGCAGGCCGTGCTGACCGTGTTCCGCGAGGTCGCCCCGGTCGTCGCCATCGACAACGGGCAGTGGATGGACGACGCGACGGCAGGCGTGCTGGCGTTCGCGGTGGCCAGGGCCGAGCCCCGGGTGATCATCGCGGCCCGGGAGTCGGTGACCTGGTGGTGCGGCGAGGCGATCGAGGTGCCGCCGCTGTCCGCCGCCGCGACCGGCGAGCTGATGTCCCGGCACGGCCGGGCCGACGTCCGGACCAAGACGTTCACCGGGTTCGGCACCCTGAACCAGCAGGCGATGCTGAACAACCTGACCTGGGGGCTGGATCACAAGGTCTATGGCTCGACGGCCGGCAACGGCGGC
>CBHFOL010000404.1:0-6957 GCA_965995405.1 uncultured Saccharothrix sp. | reverse complement strand
ACCACCCGGCAGCAGGAGCCGCAACCGCCGTCCCCAGGCGCGCCCGGCGACGGGATCCAGCGCATCCGCCTCGCGCACACCGGCCTGTGCGTCGGTGAAGGGCCGGAGAAGTTCACCTCCGAGACCCGGATCGTGCTGGGCCAGCAGGATTGCGCCACGGCCTCACCACCGACCGCCCTGGAACGGCTCGCCGACGGCACCTACCGCATCAAGCTCCACCACCCGCAGTACGGCGTGGGCTGCGCGACCGTCGACTACGGCGGCAACGATCCCGGCACCCTGCTGGCCGGTGACAACTGCGGCGAACGGCCCGAACAGCGGTTCACGCTGGAGCCGGTCGCCACGGGCTACCGGTTGCGCTCGGTGCCCGGCGCGGCGTACTGCGTCGGGGTCTACCGGGGCAGTCGTGACGTCGGTGTCCAACTGATCCAGGACCGTTGCGACGACGGGGCGTACCAGGTGTTCACGCTGGGCTGAGTCAGCGGGCTTCCCTGGTGCGCCACAGCAGCAGCACGAAGTACGGCGTGCCGACCAGCGCGATCACCAGGCCGGCGGGCACCTGCGCGGGCGCGATCACGGTGCGGCCCAACGTGTCCGCCGCGCTCACCAGGACCGCGCCGATGGCCGCCGACACCGGGATCACCCGCGAGTGCCGGCCGCCGACCAGGGAACGTGCCAGGTGCGGCGCGACCAGTCCGACGAACGCCACCACGCCGATCGCGGACACCGCCGTGGCCGCCAGTACACCCGCCGCCAGCAGGATCGCCAGCCTGGAACGTTCGACGCGCATCCCCAGCACGCGCGGGGTGTCGTCGTCCAGGCTGTGCAGGTCCAGCTCGCGGTGCCGCGCCCACAGCACGGGCGTGAGGAGCACCAGGGCCAGCGCGACGGGCAGCACCTGGTCCAGGGTCCGGCCGTAGGTCGAGCCGGACAGCCAGGTGAGCGCCTTCGCGGTGTTCCACGGGTCCGAGGTGACGATCAGCAGCGTGATCAGCGCCATCCCGCCCGACCACAGGGCGATGCCGATGATCACCAGGCGGTCCGGGTCCAGGCCCGACCGCCACGCCAGGCCGTAGACCAGCGCGAACGCGACCAGCGCGCCGACGCCCGCCGCGCCCGCGATCTGCCACGCGCCGGCCAGCGGCACGATGGTGATCAGGGTGATCGCGCCTACGCCGGCACCGGCGGTGATGCCGAGCAGACCCGGTTCCGCCAACGGGTTCCGGCTTACCGCCTGGATTCCGCAGCCGGACACGGCCAGTGCCGCGCCTGCTCCCAGTGCCGCCAGCACGCGTGGAAGTCGTTGGTCCAGCACGAAAGTCAGTGCGGTGCCGGTGCGGCCGGAGAGCCAGTTGAAGAGATCTCCCAGCAGTACCAGGCGATCGCCGAACATCAGGCCGACCACGGGCGCGGCGACTACCAGCACGGCGGCGACCGCGCCCACCGTGATCAGCCTGCCGCGTGTGCCGGCGACGTCCACGCGTCCGGCGGGGGACTGGCGACCTGCCCGGCCGGTTGCCGAACGGCCCCGGCGTGCCAGCCAGATCAGCACCACCGCGCCCAGGATCGTCGTGGTGACACCGGTCGGCACCCGCAGTGCCTCTGCCGAGCCCATGACCGCGCGCAGCAGCACGTCCGCGCCGACCACCAGCAGCACGCCCACCAGACCGGACACCGGCAGCAGGACGCGGTGCCTGCCTAGCTTGGGGGCCAACGGGATCAGCAGCTTGGTGATCACCGGAGCGCACAGGCCGACGAAACCGACAGGACCCGCCACGGTCACGGCGGCGGCGGTCAGGGCCACGGTCAGCAGTACCGTGCCGATCCTGGTCCGGCGCACCCGCAGGCCGAGCACGGTGGCGTTGTCGTCGCCCAGCGCGAGGATGTCCAGGGACCGGCCCATCGCGATCAGCGTCAGGACGGCGACCACGACCACCGGCGTCATCTGCTTGGTGGCGTCGAGATCGCTGACGGTCAGCGAGCCGCTGCCCCAGGCGAACAGGCCGGTCGTCTCCTGCTCGTACATCAGCAGCAGGAGGATCGTCAGCGACTGCAACGTCAGCGCGACCGCCGAACCGACCAACACCAGGCGTGGACTGGTGGAACCGCCGCCGGACAGCCCCAACACCACGGCCGCCGCCGCGAGCCCGCCGACGAACGCGGCGGCCCCGGCGGGCAGCGTGGGCAGGCTCAGCCCGAACGCGGCGATCGTCACGACGGCCAGGTGCGCGCCCGCGTTGACGGCCAGCGTGTCCGGCGACGCCAACGGGTTGCGCGCCACGGACTGCATTCCCGCGCCCGCCACGCCGAGCGCGACACCGAGCAGCAGCGCGGTGAGCAGGCGCGGCACGCGGGAGCCTTCGAGCACCGCGAGCGTTTCCGCGTCGCCTTGTCCGACAAGGGCTTTGAGCACATCGAGCACGCCGGTCGCGGACGTGCCCTGGGTGAGGTGGACGGCGGAGAGCGCGACGATGGCCGCCACGATCCCCGCCGTCACGGCGGCTGTCCGGAACACGTCAGGCGGTGACGGCCTTGACGAACTGGTCCGCGAGGTGGCCGACCGACTTCGGCCCGCCGAACGTCCAGGTGCCGTTGGCCAGCTTGGTGATCTTCTTCGACGTCACGAACGGCAGCCGCTGCCACACCGGGTTCGCCGCCAGACCCGTGCTGAACACGTCGTCCTCGGACGCGCTGTACACCAGGATCGTCTTCGGGTCGGTCAACGCGGTCAGGCCCTCCACGTCGGTCTGGCCCAGGCCCCACTGCGGGTCGACCTGACCGGTCCACGCGTTCTTCAGGCCGACCTGCTCGGCGGTGTCGGACACCAGCGAACCCTTGCCGAACGGGCGGATGTTGACCGTGCTGCCCTCCAGCCAGCCGTCCGCCATCAGGAACGGCGTGCCGGTCGCGCCCTTGGCCTCCACGGCCTTCCTGCCGTCCGCCAGCTTGGTGTCCATTTCGGACAGCAGCTTGTCGCCGTCGGCGGACTTGCCGACCGCCTTGGCGATCATCTTCACGTCCTCGCGCAGTCGGTCCAGGTTGCGGGACGCGTCACTGGCCTTGGTCACCACGACCGGCACGTACTTCTCCAGCTGTGGCACCAGGATCGAGTCACGCTCGGCCGCCATGATGATCAGGTCGGGGTTCAGCGCGACGATCGCGTCCACGCTCGGCTCGTTGCGCTTGCCCACGTCCTTGACCGAATCGTCAAGCGGCACAACGGAGTCCCAGATCTTGAAGCCGGGCGCGTCGGCCAGGCCGACCGGCATCACGCCGAGCGAGGCGACGATCTCCGCCTCCGCCCACTCCAGCGCCACCACGCGCTTGGCCGGCGCCTTCAGCTCGACCGCCTTGCCCCGCGAGTCGGTGACGGTGACCGGCCCGCCGGCCGCGGCGGTCTCGCCCGGCGGCGAGGCGTTCTCCGTCGTGCCGCAGGCGGTCAGCAGGATCGCGGCAGCCGCGATCAGGGCAGGGATGCGCATGGTGCTTGTCTCCGTTGGGTTTTCTTCAGCCGGGAGCGTTCAGACGGGGCGGTTCAGACGGGGCGGGGCGTGTGCCTGCCGAGGGGGCGGCAGTGGATCGCGCCGGTGACCGGGTCGTCGGCGACGTGCACGGTGATGCCGTACGCCTGGGTCAGGTGCTCGGTGGTGAGCACCTCGCGGACGTCGCCACTGGCGACCACGCTGCCTTCGCACAGCAGCACGACCTTGTCGGCGATGATCGCCGCGTGGTCCAGGTCGTGCAGCACGACGCCGACGGCCACGTCGTGGTCGTTCGCCAGGTCGCGGACGACGTCGAGGACTTCGACCTGGTAGCGCAGGTCCAGGTGGTTGGTGGGCTCGTCCAGCAGCAGCACGGACGTCTCCTGCGCCAGGCAGGACGCCAGCCAGACCCGCTGGAGCTCGCCGCCGGACAGCTCGTCCACGCCCCGGTCGGCCATCGCGGTGACCCCGGTGAGCGCCATGGCCCGGGTGACCGCAGCCGCGCCGTCCACGTCCACGCCGCGCCAGCCGGAGCGGTACGGGTAGCGGCCGTAGCCGACGACGTCGCGCACCGAGACGCCGGAGGGCGTCGGGCGGTGCTGGGTGAGCAGCGTGACGTTGCGGGCGAACTCCTTGCCGGACAAGGCCGATCCGTGCCAGACCTGCCGGTCGCCGAGGTGCACGTCGCCGTCGGCCGGCTTGTGCAGCCGGGCCAGCGAGCGCAGCACCGTCGACTTGCCGGACCCGTTCGGACCGACCAGCGCGGTCACCGTGCCGCGGCGCAGTTCGAGCGAGACCCCGTGCACGACGGTCCGGTCGTGGTGCGCCAGCACCAACCCGTGACCGGCCAGCAGTGAGCTAGCGCCCGTTGACATGAAGGGGAGCCTAACCTAAGTAGGTGGTTAACCCATCCGGGCGTGACCTACTGCACTCAACGGCGTAGTTGATCACCCGTCGTCCGCGACCGCGTCGGTGCGGCTGACGGAGCGCAACCGGATCGGCGGTCCGGGCCACTCCCGGCTGGGCCGGACGGCCGGGTTACCGAGGGGTTCCGCGAAATGCGGACACCCACGGCACTACCGCGTTCGGCCGGTGGAGGGATGCTCATGACCGAACGTGTGGAATGACGGCGCGGACCCTTGGCCCGCACACCTCGCTACTGGTTGCGTGCCCCCAGTAGCCGCGCGCCCGCGTGGCCACGGACAGGAAGGTGCCGGCCGATGCAGCCGTTCCAGTTGCCGGAGTTCTACATGCCTTATCCGGCACGGCTGAATCCCAACCTGGAACGGGCGCGCACGCACAGCACGGCGTGGGCGCACGAGATGGACTTCATCGACGTTCCCCAGCACGGCACGGTGATCTGGACCGACCACGACCTCGACTCGCACGACTACGCCCTGCTCTGCGCGTACACGCACCCGGACGCGTCGGCGGACGACCTGGACCTGGTGACCGACTGGTACGTCTGGGTCTTCTACTTCGACGACCACTTCCTGGAGCTGTACAAGCGCAACCCGGACGACATCCAGGGCGCGAAGGCCTACCTGGACCGGCTGCCGCTGTTCATGCCGGTGAACGGGGTCATCACCGACGAGCCCACGAACCCGGTCGAGAAGGGCCTCAAGGACCTCTGGGAGCGTACGGTTCCCGTGCACTCGATGGACTGGCGCAAGCGCTTCGCCGACAACACGAAGCACCTGCTGGACGAGTCGATGTGGGAGCTGCTGAACATCAGCGAGGGCCGGCTCGCCAACCCCGTCGAGTACATCGAGATGCGGCGCAAGGTGGGCGGCGCGCCGTGGAGCGCGAACCTGGTCGAGCACGTCACCGGCCTGGAGGTGCCCGCGCCGATCGCGTCGAGCCGTCCGCTGGGCGTGCTCCGCGACACGTTCGCCGACGCCGTGCACCTGCGCAACGACCTGTTCTCCTACGAGCGGGAGGTGCTGGACGAGGGCGAGCTGAGCAACGGCGTCCTGGTGTTGGAGAAGTTCCTGGAACTGCCCACGCAGGAGGCCGCCGAGGCGGTCAACGACCTGCTCACCTCGCGCCTGCACCAGTTCGAGCACACCGCCGTCACCGAGGTGCCGCCGCTGCTGGACGAGCACGGCATCGACCCGGCCGGGCGGCTGGCCGTGCTGGCGTACGTGAAGGGGCTCCAGGACTGGCAGGCCGGCGGCCACGAGTGGCACCTGCGGTCCAGCCGGTACATGAACAAGGGCGCACTGGACGGGAAGTCCGTGCTCGGTGGCCCCACCGGGCTGGGCACGCAGGCGCTCAAGTCGCTGTTCGCCACCGCGCCGCAACGCCTGCGCAGCCACAGCCACGTTCCGTTCGCCACCGTCCCGCCGCTGCCGAAACCCGCGCTGGAGATGCCCTACCCGCTGCGGGTCAGCCCGCACTACGCGGAGGCGCACCAGAAGAGCCTGAGGTGGGCCGAGGAGATCGGCATCTTCGGCGAGGGCCTGTGGACCGAGGCGAAGATGGACGACTACGACCTCGCGCTGTGCTCGGCGGGCATCGACCCGGACGGCACGGCGGACGAGGTCGAGTTGTCCGCGCTCTGGCTGACGTGGGGCACCTACGGCGACGACTACTACCCGTTCGTGTTCAGCCGGTCCGGTGACCTGACGGCCGCGAAGCTCACCACCGACCGGCTCAAGCAGCTGATGGTGGTGGACGGCCCCGCGCCGATCACCCCGGTCAGCGCGCTGGAGGTCGGGCTGGTGGACATCTGGCGGCGCACCACCGCTCCGATGCCCCGGGAGAACCGCGAGCAGCTGCGGCTGGCGGTGGCGAAGATGCTGGACGGCTGGGTGTGGGAGCTGGAGAACCAGCGCCTGAACCGCGTGCCGGACCCGGTGGACTACATCGAGATGCGGCGGGCCACGTTCGGCTCGGACCTGACGATGAGCCTGGCCCGGTTCGGCCACGGCGACCTCGTGCCGCCGGAGATCTACCGGACGCGGGCGATCGGCAACATCGAGAACTCGGCGGTCGACTACGCGACGCTGATGAACGACCTCTACTCGTACCGCAAGGAGGTGCAGTACGAGGGGGAGGTGCACAACCTCGTGCTGGTGGCGCGGAACTTCCTGGACGTGGACGTCGAGCGGGCGTACGCGATCGTGGTGGACCTGGCGAACCAGCGGCTGCGGCAGTTCCGGCACTCGGTGGCGCAGGAGTTGCCGGCGTTGTTCGAGGAGTTCGACCTGGATCGCGATGCGCGGGCCGCGCTGACCCGGTACGCGGAGGAATTGCAGGACTGGGTGTCGGGGATCCTGAACTGGCACGAGAAGGTGCGGCGGTACGACGAGGAGAGCCTGCGGCGGCACTTTGCCGGCCGTCGACCCGCTGCGGTGCAAGGGTTCCGCGGGCCGACGGGGTTGGGTACGGACGCGGCCCGGGTCCTCGTGAACAACGGATAGGCGGGGTATTAACAGATATTTGCGGTGGGCTGAATATCTCGGTGGGAGTG
>CBHFOL010000403.1:0-6972 GCA_965995405.1 uncultured Saccharothrix sp. | reverse complement strand
GCATCGACGCCTCCGTGGCCGAGCTGGTCGAGGAGCGCGACGCGGTGAAGGGCCTTGGCCTGATCTGAGTCGGCCTTTCACGAGGGAGTCTCCACATCCGGAGGCTCCCTCGTGGCATGTTCACAAGGTGACGAAAAACCTGTGGCCTGTTCCCGAACCCGAACTCACCGCAGACGTACACCCGGCGCTCGCCGCCACAGCCCGAGCCGCCTCCCGCGCCTACCAGGAAGCCCGCCAACTCCACACCCGTGCGGAACTGCGCGAAGAGGTTGCAGACGGCGCTGACGGCACCCCCACCATGAGAGTCGACGCCCTAGTGGAAGCGGCGATCGCCGAAGCCGCCGAAGCGGCCGGCATGAACCTGCTGTCCGAAGAGGCCGGTTTCCTGGACAACGGCTCGGCCGCCACCCTGGTCATCGACCCCGTGGACGGCTCGGCGAACGCCGCGTTCGGCGTCCCGCTGTCCTGCTTCGCCGGAGCCGTCGTCATCGACACCCTCCCGGTGGAAGCCCTCACGGTCTGGTTCGACACCGGCCGCGCCTGGTCCGCGAAAGCCGGTCAGCCGACCCCGTTCCGCACGTCCGGCCGCACGACGCTCAAAGGCTCGTCCCTCTGCCTGATGCGCCCGAAACGCGGCACCGAGGAAGCCTGGACCCGCCTGGCGACCGCCGCCGACCGCATCCGCATCCTGTGCACGACCTGCCTGGAGACGATGCTGGTCGCCGAGGGCTCGGTGGACGGCTTCGCCGACCCGGGCTCGGACACCCACCGCCTGATGGACCTGATCGCCGCCCTGGTCACGGTGCCCGCAGCCGGCGGAGCGCTGCTCGACCTGCACGGCCGTCCGCTGGAGTTCGACCTGGACCTGTCCCGCCGCTGGTCCGGCATCGCCGCCGCGACCCCGGCCCTGGCCGACGAGCTGATCACCACGATTCTCGGCTAACCCGCCCGGTACCACTCGGCGGTCCGGGCGATCGCCTCCTCGTGCGACGTCACCGGGAACGGCCCGAACGCGCCCTCGAACGCCGAGTGGTCCACCACCCACGGCTTCGCCCGCTGGTGGTCGAGCTCACTCATGCCCCGCAGCCGCTTGTCGAACCACGCCCCGACCGTCACCGCCACCTGCGGCAGCCGCAACGGCTCGCGCGCGTTCCCCAGCACCCGCCCGGCGAGCGCGGCGAAGTCCCGCACGCTCAGCGTCTCGGCGGCCGGCGTGTGCCACACCCGGCCGTCGGCCCGCTCGTTGTCACCCAGCACGATCTGCGCGCGGGCCGTGTCGCCCAGGTAGGCGAAGGTGTGCGGCACGTCCAACGGCCCGAACCACATCGGCTTCTTCCCCAGCGCCAGCGGCTTCAGCAGCAGCTCACCGGGCAGCGACCCGACCCCGCCCGGCCCGTAGTAGTCGGTGGACCGCCCGATCGCGACCGGCACCGACGCGCCCAGCAAACGTTTGCCCAACGCACTCCGCAGCTTCTCCTTGGCCCCGACCGGCCGCTCCGGCGTCGACTCGGTCAGCGGCCCGGACACCGGCCCGTAGGCGTACAGGTTGTCCGCCAGCACGAGCTTCGCGCCCACGCTCTCCGCGCCGGCCACCGCGTTGTCGAACAGGACCGGCAGCACGTCCACCCACTGCGGGTAGGGCACGTTCGCGGCCAGGTGGATCACCGAAGCGCCCCGCACGGCCTCGATCGTCGCCGCCCGGTCCAGCAGGTCGGCCCGCACGTCCTGGGCACCCTCCGGCACACCGCCGGACCGCGTCACCGCGCGCACCTCACGGCCGTCCGCCACCAACTGCCGGGTGATCTCCCGGCCGATACCCCGACCCGCACCCAGCACGACCACCGACATGACCATCTCCCTTATTGCCTCTCACTGATGTTAGAAGTTCTAACACAAGTTACAGTGTCTTTGTCAAGGAGGTGGGATGACGTGGTGACCACAAGGCGCGCCCGGTACCGCGCGGAGACCAGGGACGAGGTCAAGCGCATCGCCCTGGAGCAGCTCGCCGAGCTCGGCGTGGAGGGCGTCTCGGTCAACGCCATCGCCAAGCGCATGGGCGTGACCGGACCGGCGCTCTACCGGTACTTCAAGAACCGCGACGACCTGCTCAGCGACCTGATCCGGGACGCCTGGGGCGATCTCGCGGACGCCGTCGAAGCCGCTGTCGCGGACAGCGCGGGGCAGCCGTCGGACGACCGGGTGCGCGCGTTCGGGCAGGCATTCCGGGACTGGGCGCTCGCCCAGTCGCACCGCTACCTGCTGCTGTTCGGCACGCCCCTGCCCGGCTACCACGCGCCCGAGGACACGATCCTGTTGGCGCACCGCACGATGAGCGCGTTCATCGGCGTGCTGGTCGAGGCGCGCACCGACCGACCCGGGACCGGCGGGTCCACATTGGACGGACAGCTCGCGGAGTGGGCGCGGTCCCGGGGCGAGGCCGATGTCGACCCCGCCGTGCTGCTCACCGCCATCCGGGCGTTCACCAGGCTGCACGGCGTGCTCAGCCTGGAGGTGGCCGGCCAGTTCGGGCCGATGGGGTTCGACCCGGCGCTGCTCTACCGCGCCGAGGTGGAATCCCTGATTTCGGGCTAGTCGCCGGTCCGGGGCTCGACCAGGCAGTCCGGGCCGGGGTAGACCAGCCCTTCGTGCCCGTCGGAGAACCGGACCAGGTACGGCGGCGAACCCTCCTGGCCGCGTACTTCCACGATCTCTCCGATTCGTTCGTCGAGACCGACCGCGCGGCTGTGGACGTGCAACCGATCGCCTACTGTCGCGTGCATCTGCAACACCTCCGGTGCGTCACAGCGTAGGACGGTTCCGAAGGTACCGACAGCCTGGCATTTCCGCTCAGTGCAGCGGCTCCGGCGGTCAGCCGCAGGCGCTGCTCAGCTTGGCGACCTGGTCCAGCTTCTGCTGCGTCCAGTCCGCGAGCTTCGACGGGTCGAAGTCGGTCAGCGTCACGTTCGCCATGGTCGACGAGACGCCGGTGATGGCGTCCTTCAGCGTGGTGTCGCCCGCCTTCTCAGCCAGCTTGCCCAGTTCGTCCGCCTTGGCCTGGGTCTCCTCCAGGGCCTTCTGCGGGTCGGCCGTGTTCGGCGTGAACCCGGCCAGCGCCAGCGCCTCCGTGCACAGCTTGACCTTGTCGATCGTCTGGTTGGCCTGGTCGGCCGCGTCCGACGCCTGCTGCACCGCCCCGCACCCGGACGCCGCGCCGGCGAGCCCCAGCGCAAGCAGGATGGTGGCGACCGGACGACCTGCGCGCATGGCTACTCCTCAAGTGGAACGAACGTGACCGTTTCGTCCGACTCTACCGACGCGCGTACAGCCTGCGCACGACATCGTCGATCTCCGGCTCCTCGACCACCAGGTCGTGCACCTCGGCGCGGGCCGCGACGGCCGAGATCAGTGCCGCCGCAGTGGTTTCCGCCCGGCGGAACGTGAGGTGCTGTCGCAGTCCGCCCAGTTCGGTGCGCACCGAAACCACACCCGGCACGTCGTCCAGTGGCGCGACCGGCTGTGCCAGGTCCACCACCAGGACCCGTTCCGGCGCGACCTCGGCGCGCAGCTCCTCCAGCGGCCCGTCGGCCAGCACCGTGCCCCGGTCGATCACCACCAGCCGCGGGCACAGCCGCTCGATGTCGTCCAGGTCGTGCGTGGTCAGCAGCAACGTGGTGCCGCGCGCGGAGTTGAGGTCGGCGAGGAACTCGCGCAGCCGTTCCTTGGACTCCAGGTCGAGCCCGATCGTCGGCTCGTCCAGCACCAGCAGTTCCGGGCCGTGCAGCAGGGCGGCGGTCACCTCACCGCGCATCCGCTGGCCCAGCGAGAGCTGCCGCACCGGGGTGTCCAGGAACCCGGACAGCTCCAGCAGCCCGACGCACTCGTCCAGCCGGCGCGCGAAATCCTTGGCCGGCACCCGGTAGATCGCCTGGAGCAGGTCGAAGCTGTCCCGCAGCGGCAGGTCCCACCACAGCTGGCTGCGCTGCCCGAACACCACGCCGATCCGGCGTGCCAGCTCACGCCGGGCCCGGGACGGGTCGACGCCGGACACCCGCACGTGCCCGGACGTGGGCACCAGGATCCCGGTCAGCATCTTGATGGTGGTGGACTTCCCGGCCCCGTTCGGCCCGACGTACCCGACGGCCTCGCCGGCGGCCACGTCGAAGCTCACCGAGTCGACCGCCCGCACGGTGCGCCGGGTGCGCCGGAACCGCCCGGTCTTGCTCGTCACGGTGAATTCGCGGCGCAGGTCGCGCACTTCGATCATGACCCGGTCCCTCGGTAGTGGCGAACGGCGAACCGCCAGGCCAGCCCGGCCACGACGGCGGCGGCGAGTGCGACGAGCGGCGAGATCCAACCCAGGAAAGCCGGTCCGCCCAACGGATCCGCGCGGTCCAGCAGGGCCAGCGCGGGGTAGTAGGCGACGAACGCGCCGGGCACCACGAACGCCATGAACCGCCGCAGCCAGCCGGAGTACGCGGTGATCGGGTAGGACGTGAACGCGTTGCTGCCGTAGGTGACCGTGTTGGCCAGCTCCTGCCCTTCCACCAGCCAGAAGCACAGCGCGCAGGCCACCACCCACACCGCCGAGAAGATCACCGCCCCGGTGATCGGCGCGGTGACCACCAGCAGTGCGGTCCACGGCGACCACGCGATGTCGTTGTGCGCCAACGCGAACACCAGCACGATGAGACCCGAGACGACCCGGCCGAGCCGGCGCAGCCGGACGTCGGACACCATGATCTGCGGCAGGGTTCCCAAGGGGCGCAGCAGGAGCGTGTCGAACTGCCCGGTGCGGATGTAGTGCGGCAGCTCGTTGAGCTGACCCGCGACCGTGTCCGCGAGCCCGAACCCGGTGGCCGCGATGGCGTACATCAGCAGCACCTCGGACGCGGAGAACCCGCCCAGCGCGTCGATCCGGCTGAACAGCACCAGGATGACGACCAGTTCGGCGGCCTGGCCCAGCGCCTGGCCCAGGCAGTCCAGCAGGAACGAGGCGCGGTAGGAGAGCTGGCTGCGCAGCCGTGCCCCGATCAGCTTCGGGTAGACCCGCTCACCCACCCTGCACCACCACCTTCCGCACGGCCCGCCGGAGCACCAGGTGCCCGGCGGCGAACAGCACGACCGCCCAGCCCGCCTGGTGTGACAGCACCATCCACTGTGGACCGTGGTTGAGGTAGACGTCGATCGGCGACTGGATGATGGCGGGGAAAGGCGTGGCCCACAACAGGTTCCGCGCCCAGTCCGGGAAGAACGACAGCGGCACGGCCAGCCCGCACAGGACGTTCGTCGCGACGGCGTACAGGCCCGTCACGCCGCGGTTGTCGAGCAGCCAGAACGTGGTGGCGTTGATCAGGAACCGCAGCCCGAAGCTCACCGTCAGCGCGAGCAGGGCGCTGAGCGCGAACAGCGGCCAAGTGCCCCCGTCCGGCCAGCGGAACGGGAACAGCAGCGCCCCGACCGCGACCGGCGGCACGAACCGGACGAGGAACGTGAAGCCGGCCCGGCCCACGTCCTCGGCGAACAGCGCCGCCTGGAGGTTCCAGGGTCGGTAGAGGTCGACCACGACGTCACCGCTGCGCACGCGGTCGGCGAGGGTCGTGTCGCCCCAGAGCGCGACGAACGCCATCAGGCCCTGGCCCAGCCACACGTAGGCGACCGAGGTGGGCGCGTCGTAGCCGGCGATCGGCGCGGCGGACACGGCCGCGAGCAGCACGGCGGTCCGGAGCAGGCCGAACATGGTGTTCGCGGCCAGGCCGGCGAACATCGCCTGTCGATAGGTGGAGTAACGGCGGAATCCGGCGAGCGCGAGTTGCGCGTATGCGCGCACGTCTTACAACCCTAGGAACGTGCGCAATCGAATTATCAGCGGGGCGCGGCGAGCACCCCGTCGAGCAGCCCGGGGTAGAGGACGTCCAGGTCCTCGCGGCGCAGCGCGCTGATCCGGGACGTGCCGCGCGGCGTCACGCGGACCACGCCCGCTTCGCGCAGCGTGCGCACGTGGTGGGTCAGCGTGGACGGGCTGATACCCAGGTCCAGCACCCCGCACGAGATGCCCTGGGCGCAGCTTGCCAGCTCGCGGACGATGCGCAGCCGGACCGGATCGGCGAGGGCGTGCAGCACGGCCTCGATCCGGATCTCGTCGCGCGCGGGGTGCGGAAGGGTCTGCATGCGGCCAATAGTACGAGAGGCATCGAAGTTCGATGAATGTCGTAGTACGGTCTTCATCGAATCACCACTCGACCGGGGGAACCGACACATGTCTGGCCGCACCTACCTGCTGACCGCCGGGGCGTTCGCCATCGGCACCAGCGGGTACATCGTCTCCGGCGTCCTGCCCGCCGTGAGCCGGGAGCTGAACGTCTCACACGCCACCGCAGGCCAACTCCTCACCGCGTTCGCCATCGCCTACGCGCTCTCGTCCCCGCTGCTCGCCGCCCTCACCGGGAGGTGGGAACGCCGAACCCTGCTGGTCACCGCCCTGGCCGTGTCCGCCGTCGGCAACCTGCTGGCCGCCCTCGCGCCCAACTACCCGCTGCTGCTGGCGGCCCGGGTGGTGAGCGCGTTGGGCGCGGCGGTCTTCACACCCGGCGCGACCCTCGTGGCGACCGTGCTGGCACCGCCGGAGCGCCGTGGCCGGGCCGTCGCGCAGGTGTTCGGCGGTCTGACGTTCTCGCTGGTCCTGGGCGTGCCGGCGGGCAACCTGCTGGGGGAGCCGCTCGGCTATAAGGGCGTGTTCGGCCTCATCGCGGCAGTCACCGCACTGGCCGCCGTGGCGGTTCGAGTCGGCCTGCCTCGCGTCGAAGCGCCGCCCACGGTCGCCCTGCGCGAGCGGTTCGCACCGGCCGCCGACAAGCGCGTGATCGCCGTGCTGATGCTGACCGTGCTGGCGTGCCTGTCGGTGTTCACGGTGTTCAACTACATCGCGCCCCTGCTGGCCGAGACCGCGCACGTGGAGGGCGTGACGATCAGCCT
>CBHFOL010000402.1:0-6984 GCA_965995405.1 uncultured Saccharothrix sp. | reverse complement strand
GTCCAGCAGTCGGCGCAGGTTCTTGGGGCCCGGTACGGGATGGGGCAAGGCTCGGAGCATGGTCGTCCTCGACAGTGCGACAGTGGACAGGGACGCGGCCCGGTCGGACCGCGCGGACGGCCTGCCCGCCGCCGCGGACACGGCGAGTGCGGGCAGTGGAGGAAGGGGCCGGTGGTCGGCGCACGCCGGCGCGAGGGCGGCCCCGGTCACGAACCGGACCACGCAGTGTCCGCCGAACCGGTTCGAGACCCCGTGTGGGTCTCCCGAAGTGCGGAGGTGTCGTCGATCGTGCCGACGGTGGAGCGGCGTGCGGCGTGGTGTCAGCCGAGTCTGCGGTGGCCCCGGGAAATCTCCTCCAACAGGTCTTCCAGCGCCTCCCCTCGCACCGCCAACCGCTCCAGCCGGCCGAACAGGCTCAGGTACTCGCGCACGTCGTGCGGGTCGGTGATGGTCGCGTTGCCGGTCAGCACGCTGAAGGTCACCACCCGCTCGTCGTAGACCTGGAACCCGTGCAGCGCGACCAGGTTCGCGTCCGCCGTCCACGGCACGACACCGAGCTGCACATTGGGTCTTCGCAGGATCTGTAGGAGGTGGTCCATCTGTTCGCACATCAGGTCGGCCGACCCCATCCGCCACCGCAGCGCGCCCTCCGCCAACAGGAAGACGAACCGCTTCCCGAGATCGTCCATCCGCGCCCGACGACCGCGCAGCGCGGAGATCGCGGTGTCCTGCTCATGCGCCGGTGTCGCATCGAGCACGACCCTCAGGTAGTTCTCGCTCTGCAACAACGCCGGAACCCCGGCGTTCTGGAAAAAGCGGCTCGTCGTCGCCCGAGCTTCTATCCGGGCGACTTGCTGCTGGTGCCGGTGAGCCCCCCGGTGCAGCACCACCCGGCGGGTCTCCGCCTCGGCGTGCAACTGGCGGGCCAACTCGACCAACTCGACCCTGGTCTCCCTCGTCGCCGACAACTCGGCAACCAGGCGCTCCACGTCGGTCACGGACGGGAGGAGCATACCGTTCTCGATCTTCGACAGCTTCGACTGGCTCATCCCGGTAGCCCGCGCGGTGGCCGTGCCGGTCATCTTGGCCTCCGTGCGCAGCCTGCGCAGCTCGCGCGAGAGCCGTTCCCGTGCCAGGCGTGAGCGTTCCGGCGTGGTCACGGGATCACCGGTCGCGGCTCGTCATGCGGGCATGAGGACTTGCGCGGATGTGCCGGGCGGTGCGGTGTCGGGTCGGGCTGGGCCATGGGGTTCCCGTTCTATGCTGTAGGGGCTGGTCCGAGCAGCGTGAAGTCCGGGCACGGGGTGGTGTTCTTGCTGGAGGGCGTGACCAGGAGGGTTTCGACGTAGGTGCGTCGCGCCGTCACGGTGGCGCGGGGGACGTGGTGCTGCTCCATCCAGGACGGGTCTTGGAGGGCGGTGTTGAGCAGCGTGTGCGCCGTTCGCCAGTGCACGGCGGCGTAGTCGTGTCCCTGGTGGAGGCGGAGAGTGTGACCGATGGCGACGTGCGCGCCCGCTCGCGCGATGAGGGTGTCGTGATGGTCACCGAAGCCCAGGGCGCGGTCGAACGACGTCAGCGCATCGGTGTGTCGTCCCAGCGCGAGTAGGACTTCGGCGTGCGCGATGGCCTTGAGTTGGCTCTGCACGGGATCGGGATGCAGGTCCAGGACACCGCCCAGGGAATTGAGGAAGTGCGCCGTCCGGTGGGGATCGCCACCGGCCCAGTGCAGTCGTGCGCGTCTCCACAGCAAGGCGATATCGAGCGGGCCGGCGCCGACGTCACGGACCAGGTGGGCGAGGGCCTGGTGGACTTCGCCGTGGAGGAGGTCGGCTTCGGCATGGCGGCGCACGGCGATGTGGCACCGTGCCGCGAGTTCCTTCACGAGGGCCTTGTCCGCTGCTTCGACTCCCCGGTCGGGGAGTTCGGCGATGGCCCCGATCCACTCGGAGTCCATTGTGGATGGACAGAGAAGGAGCAGTCTGGTTGCGAGTGTCGTGGCCAGGCGCGGGTTGTACTCGGCCGCCGCGGTCACGATCTGCGCGAGACCGGTCCGGTGTTCGACGATCCAGGCGGTGACGCGGTCGGCCGAGCGGGACGGCAGGAGCATGACGCGGTCGTTGGCGCAGGAGCGCATCACCGTGTTGAGGACCGGGCCGATGCCTGCACACCGCTTGCCGTGCAGGGTCAGCAGCTCACTGCACTGGCGGTCCAGGATCTCCCCGAGTTCCTCGGGATCGGGAGGTGGCGTGGCGGGGAGCCGGATCGGGTGCACGGTGTCGTCCAGGTGCCGGTGGGGCCGGGTTCGGCCGGTGGAGGGTGGAAGCGTTGTCAGTTGGCCGATTCACCTGTGGCCGCTGTGTCGGACTCGTCGTTGGCCTGCCGGGATTTCCGCCGAGGCTTGGGCTGCCGGGCGCGCCAGGACTGCCAGTCGACCCTGTGTCGAGGGCCTGGCCCCGGACAACGGGCGGGAGCAGTCCGTCGTCCGGGGCCAGGTCTGCCGGCAGCGTGCGCGTACAGGTCGGCTGCGGCGACGAGGTTCTCCGGCAGGAGCAGCGGGACGCGGGCGGGGGAACCGGCGGGGGCGAGTCGGTCCGGCAGCGCGGTGCCGGACCAGATCACCGCGGCGGCAAGGCACGACGCGCAACGCGGTACGCGCCATGCGGTCGCACCGCGGGCGGTGCCCGGTCATGAGGCGGGTGCTCCGGCGACCCGGACCGACGGAACAGGAGGATCGGTCGCGGGCGGCGCGGCTTCCGGTCGCGCGGCGGGCGCGCCGTCGACCGGGTCCTGGGCCCACGGCGGTCCGGTGAGCAGGTGCAGCGCGTCCGGACAGCGCCACGTCCTGCCGTAGCGGGCGACTCCGCCGGGCACCACCAGTCCGTGTTCCACGAGCCGGTCGAGGATGTCGGTGGCTCCCCGGCCGGTGATGGCGTGCCGTCGGGTCAGGAAGCCGACGTTGACGACGGGGTGTGTGGCCAGGTCGTCGAGCAGGGGCCCTATCTGGCTGCCGCATCGGCGCAGCGGCACGCCCAGCCGGAGACGGGCGGCGTCGAGACGACCCACGAGCCCGGTCTCGTGCCGGCACGCCTCGGTGATGACGGAGCCGAGGAACGCGACGAACGGTTCGGGATCGCCGCCCGACGCGACATGGTGCCGGTGCCGCAGGTAGTCGCGGTGGTGGCGGGTGATCCAGGGCGACAACGACAGCCAGGGCCGCCGCAGCAGCCCCAGCCGCACGAGGTCCATGACGAGGTAGGCGCGGGCGACGGCGGGGTTGCCCCGGCGCAGCGGCTGCGCGGTGACCAAGTGGACGTGGGCCAGGGCGATCTTCCCGACGGTCGGGGGCCCGGCGTGCCGGTCCGCGGTCCAGGACAGCATCTCCTCGACCACCCGCCGGCCGGCCCGCGACGCGAGGCCGTCGGGGGGCTCCCACGGGTCGGCGTCGTCCTCGGCGTGGGCCTGGGCCATCCGGCCCAGGACACCGGTGTCGACGTCCGGGTCGACGTGGGCGAGCGTGTCGGCGCGCACGTACCGGTGCAGCAGCGGCACGTGCGGCGCCTCCACGACCACGCCGGGCAGAACGCCCACGCACACCTCGGCCAGCGCCAGGTGCAGACCGTCCAGGTGGGCCGTGGCGCGGATCTCGCGCAGCCGCGCCGCGTGGGCCAACGCCTTGCCCAGCGCGGACCGGCGGGCGGTCTCGTCCAGCCGTGCCAACGCCTCCTGCGCCTCGGCGAGAGTACGCGCGGTGTCCGGACTCCAACTCCGGTGCGCGTCCCGCATGTCCGGGACAGGCAGACGGCCCGACCTGCGTGCGGTGTCCGCCCCGACACGATCAGGGGCCCCGGCCCCGGCCCCGGCTGCGGCGGGGTCGGGTTCGGGCAGGAGATCCCGTACCCGCCCGGCGGCGTCGGCGTCGACACCGTCCAGCCTGGCGGCGGCCCGACGCAGCGCCCGGACGGCTCGATGGTGCTCGCCCCGTGCCCGGAAGCCCGCCGCCAACAGGACCAGGGCGTCTGCGTGGTCCCGCTCGGACCCGGCCCGGTCGCGGAGGACCACCTGCGCCCGTTGCAGATGGCGCACGGCGGCCTCAGGCCGCCCTGCCTCGACCAGCACCTCCCCCAACGCCAACTCCGCCGCCGCCCTGGCCGTCCCGCCGGAGCGCGCGTCGGCCAGCGCCTCCCAGGCGTGATCCAGCACCAGGTGCCACAGCCCGCTGATCCGGCCGAGCCGCACCGCATCGGCCCGCCGCGCCGCCCGGGTCGCCGTATCCGGCGCAAGCCCGGTCGAGGCGGTCACCGCCGGGCTCCGCTCGTCCGGTCCGCCCGGGTGGCCGCCGGCTGCGTGCGGTGCCGGTCGGACGCTCCGGCACGGTCCCGTCCGGGGTGGCGCAGGACCGGGTGTGCGGCGAAGGTCATCAGGGTCAGGTCCGGACCGACGATCGTGACCAGACCGACCAGGGCGATCGGCAGCGGGTCCCAGCCGCGCAGCGTGAGTTCGACCGTCGTGGCCGCGGCGAGCACGGCCAGCCACGAACGCGACCGGTGAGCGCGGCGACCGGTCGGTTCGCGCTGCCCGGCGCCGTGCCGGGCGACGACCAGGTACCGCTCCATCGGACTCCGGATGATCCAGGTCAGCGCCAGGACTGTCGCGAGGGTCAACTCGAAGCGGGCCAGGACGTCCGTGGAGTCCGCCGGCAGCCGGTAGGGCAGCTCGGCGGCGCAGTACACCGACCAGAGCGTCGTGGTGAACACGACGGCGACCGTCAGGTACGACAGCGCCGCGACCACGACACGCGGCGGCCGGCGGGCGGTGTCAGCGTCCATCGGAATCTCCCGCGCCACAGCCCGCAACAACCGGGCCCTGTACCCCGGGCGACCGGGCGAACCCGGTACCAGGCCGGGCCGAATGACGAGCGGTCTGTCCACAAAGGAGAGACATGCGGGGCTTCGTCATGGTGGTACCTCCGGTCTGGTTCGTGTCATTTCCCGACGCTTTCGGCGCGAACCGGGATGTGGGGCCGCAACGGGGCTGCGACCCGGGTTTCCGGGGGTGACCTGGAAGCGGGCGTCGCGTGGCCCTCCGGGGTGTCATGGTGTGCGCCCGATGGCGGCGAGCCAGTGCTCGCCAACGGAGTCCGAGTCCGGTGCCGGTGGTCGCTCGTGGTGCTCGTACCACCGGGCGCGGTGGTGCTCGTACCACCGGGCGCGGTGGTCCTCGTACCACCGGGTGAGCGGGGCGACGCCGGGAGCGACCAGGTCCAGGCCGTCGAACAACGCCGCGAACGCGTCGGGTGCGCGGTAGACCAGCGGAGGGTTGACATCGCGGAACGCGTCCCGGAGCGAGAGCATCTGGTCGGTGGGCGCGTCGGCGGTGAGTTGTGACGCGACGACGTAGGAGCCTCGCGGCAGCAGGCGGATGTAGTCGGCGAGAGCGTCCTCGGCACCGTCGCCGGGGGCGATGAAGTGCAGCACGTTGGTCAGGAGCAGTCCGACCCGCCGGTCGGGGTCGATGCCGCCGATGTTCTGTGCGGCGTCCCAGACGTGCCGGGCGGCACGCAGGTCGGCGCGCAGCACCACGTGGCGGCGCGGGTCCCCCCGTTTCTCGATGTCGACCGTGGTGTGGGCGACCGCGACGGGCTCGGTCTCGACGTAGACGCACCGGCCCAGGGAAGTGCCGGCCACGAGTTCGTGGGTCATCGGTGGCACCGGCACGCCGCAGCCGAGATCGATGAACTGGTGGACGCCCCGGTCGACGCAGAGGTCGATCGCGCGGGCACGGAAGAGCCGGTCGAACCGGAGCAGGTCGCGGAATCCGGGAAGGATCGCGGTGGCGCGCTCGGCGATCCTGCGGTCGATGGACCAGCCTTCGTCGCCGCCGAGGAGATGGTGGACGATCCTGCCCGCGTGCGGCCGTAGGAGGTCGACGTCCGGGAGCGGCCAGTGGTCGGTACTGATTTCGGTGGTGGTCATGCTGTGGTCCAGTTCAGCCATTGGTCGGGGGCCTGGCGCGGGACAGCGGGCGATGGCAGGTCCGCCAGTAGTTGCCGGACGTGGTCCCGCCGGGTTCGCAGGCCGGTGGACGCGTACAGGTCGGCTGCGGCGGCGAGGTGCTCGCGGGCGTGTCCGGTGGCACCCATCGCGGTGGCGGAGACGCCCAACTCGGTCTCGGCGTCGGCGACGTACACCGGGTCGACCGCGCGGTCCAACTCGTCGCGGGCGTCGAGCAGGTGCCGAACGGCCTCCTCGTGCCGGCCGGAGGCGCTGAGAACCCGACCCAACATCAGCCGCGCGCGGGCCCGTGGGCGTCGTGGACGGGCACTGCGGCCGAAGAGGGTCAGTGCCCGCCGGAGTTCCGGGATCGCGTCGTCGGGGTGGCCGGCGGCCCACAGGGTGGCGCCGATCTCCAGCGCGCGCAGTCGCACCTGTCGGCGGCCCGACTTCGACCGCGTGCCCGGCCTCGACCAGCTCCTTCAACGCGGTGACGGCCGCGTCGGCCGCAACGTCGGGGCCTAGCGCAGCCGCCGCCGTGCCCGGCCCGATCGTGCCGGCCGGGACCAGGTGGCGGTAGGCGCACAGGCTCAACGCCGCACACGACAGGGTGCTCACGACCGGACCGTGGGCTGCGGAGGCTCGTCGGCCGGGGTGTCGACGGTCGGCACGCGCCGTCGCAGACGGTCGGCGAGGTCGTGCTGGCCGTCCTGTTCGTACAGTTCCACCGCCGTCCTGTACGCCTCCAGCGCGCCCGAGATGTGGCCGACTCCGGTCGCGGCGTCGCCGCACGCCTCCTCGACCCGGGCCAGGTCGACGGCGTCGGTCACCCGGTCGACGGTGGACCGCACGGTGTCCAGTTCGGCCAGTGCCTCCCCGGCCCTGCCCGCGCCGGTCAACGCCCGGCACCGCACGAGCCGCGCTCGCAGCTTCTCCCGGTGGCGGCCCTCGATGTTGTCGAGTTCCTCGATCGCGGTGTCCGCGGCGTCGATCG
>CBHFOL010000401.1:0-7012 GCA_965995405.1 uncultured Saccharothrix sp. | reverse complement strand
GACCAGGTCAAGATCCGGGGCTTCCGGATCGAGCCCGGCGAGGTCGAAGCGGCGCTGTTGAGCCATCCCGACGTGCGCGAGGCGGCGGTCGTCGCCCGCACCGACAACGAGCACACCCGGCTCGTCGGGTACGTGGTCGTGGCCGACCCGGTCGACTTCCGCACGCACCTGAAGCAACTGCTGCCGGACTACCAGATCCCGGCGGCGTTCGTGGAGCTGGACCGGATCCCGTTGACGCCCAACGGGAAGCTCGACCGCGCCGCACTGCCCGCCCCACAGGCCAAGGGGAACGACTTCGTCGCCCCGTCCACCTCCGCCGAAGCGGAGCTGGCCCGGATCTGGGCCGAGGTGCTGGGCGCGGACCAGGTCGGCGTGCACGACAACTTCTTCACCCTCGGCGGCGACTCCATCCTGTCCATCCAGTTGGTGTCCCGGGCCCGGCAGGCCGGGTTCCGACTGACCTCGCGGGACGTGTTCCGGCACCAGACCGTCGCCGAGCTCGCGCTGGCCGCAGCCGAAGCCACCACCGCCGAACCGGAACGCCTGTTCACCGGTCCCGCGCCGTTGACGCCGATCCAGCGCTGGTTCTTCGCCGAGCACGGGCCGTTGGCGCACTACACCATGACTCTGCTGGTGGAGTTGGAACCGTCGCTCGACGTGGACGCCTTGCGAGCGGCTCTGCACACCGTCGTGGCGCACCACGGGGCGCTGCGGCTGCGGTTCCGTCAGGAGGACGGGCAGTGGGTGCAGGAGGTCGCCGAACCACAGGGCGACATCCTCCAGGTCGTGTCCGACGGCGATATCGAGGCACACACCCGTGCTGCCCAGCAGAGCTTGGACATCACGGACGGGCCGTTGCTGCGGGCGGTGCTGTTCGGAAACGAGTTGCTGCTCACCGTGCACCACCTGGTAATCGACGGTGTGTCGTGGCGGATCTTGTTGGAGGACTTGGAGAAGGCGTACCGGGGCGTTCCACTGGAGCCGGTGGGGACGTCGTTCACGCAATGGGCGCACCGTCTCGCCGAGCACGTGCGTTCCGGTGCGTTGGACGACGCGTTGCCGTACTGGCGTTCGCTGCCCGAGCCGGTCGCGCTGCCGGTGGACCGTGATGGCCCGAACACGTCGGCGTCGGTGCGGACCGTCTCGGTGCGGCTGGACCACGAGACGACCGACGCGTTGCTGCACGATGTGCCTCCGGTGTATCGGACCCAGGTCAACGACGTGCTGTTGAGCGCGTTGGGCCGGGTGTTGGCGGAGTGGACCGGGAGTGGACCGGTCAGCGTGGCGTTGGAAGGCCACGGGCGGGAGGAGCTGTTCGACGCCGACCTGTCCCGCACGGTCGGCTGGTTCACCGCCCAGTTCCCGGTGGTGCTGGAGACCTGCGACGACTGGGGCGTCACGCTCAAGACCGTCAAGGAAGCACTGCGTGCCGTGCCCCACAAGGGGTTGAGCTACGAGGCGCTGGACGTCGGGTGCGGTCTGCCCCCGGTGTCGTTCAACTACCACGGCCGGTTCGACGTGGCGGACGGCGGTTTCTACCGGGCCCGGCGGGATTCCGTCGGTACGGACGTCGCGTCCGATCAGCCGCGAAGCCACCTGCTCGACATCACCGGTCTGGTGGAGCGTGGCGAGCTGGAACTCTCCTGGCAGTACTCGGCGAACGTGCACGACGACGCCACCGTGCGGCGGCTCGCGGAACGGATGCTCGACGCGTTGCGGGAAATCGTGGCGCACTGCGCGGCTCCCGGCGCGGGCGGCTGCACGCCGTCCGACTTCCCGTTGGCCCGGCTCACGCAGGAGCAGGTCGACCGGCTCGCGGGCCCGGAGGTGGAGGACATCTACCGGCTGACCCCGTTGCAGGCGGGCATGTTGTTCCACAGCCTCGTCGAACCCGGCGCGTACGTGGACCGGATGCGGCTGGTGCTGGACGGGATCAGCGACCCGGCTGCGCTGTTCGAGGCGTGGCAACGGGTTGTCGACCGCACTCCGGTGTTGCGCAGCAGCATCGTGTGGGACGGGCTGGCCGAGCCGGTGCAGGTCGTGCACCGGAACGTGACGCTGCCGTCCGACGGTGAGATCGAGCTCGGGGTGGCACCGTTGCTCCAGGTGCGGGTCACGCCGCTGTCCGACGAGCGCGTCGAGCTGGTGTGGTCGTCCCACCACGTGATCCTGGACGGCTGGAGCACCGGTCAGGTGTTCACCGAGGTGCTGGAGCAGTACCGGGCCATCACCACCGGACGTCCCGCACGACTGGCCACCCGCCGCCCGTTCCGCGACTACCTGCGCTGGCTGGCCGACCAAGAGGGAACCGAGGCCTACTGGCGCACCGCACTGTCCGATGTAGACGGACCGACGCCACTGCCGTACGACCGCCCGCCGGCCGAGGCGCACCGATCCGAGGCAAACTCGTCCGTGCGGATCGCGGTGGACCTCGGGGACAAGCCGCAACGTGCCGGACTGACCGTCAACACGGTGGTGCAGGGCGCATGGGCGCTGTTGCTGGCCAGGGTTTCCGGTGAACGCGATGTGGTGTTCGGCAGCACGGTATCCGGGCGACCGGCCGAGCTGCCCGGCGTCGAATCGATGGTCGGTATGCTCATCAACACCGTGCCGACCCGGGTCTCCGTCGACACGGCCGCGCAGGTCGGGCCGTGGCTGCGTGATCTCCAGGCCGCGCAGGGCGAAGCCCGCCGCTACGATCACACGTCGTTGGCCGACATCCAGTCGTGGCTGGGTGTCCGGCTGTTCGACAGTGTCGTCGTGTTCGAGAACTACCCGTTCGACCAGGACGGCGACGGGCCGCGTGTGGTCGAGATCGACGCGGTGGACAACACGACGTTGCCGCTGGCGTTGACCGCGTCCGTCACCGACCGCCTCAACCTGGAACTGGCCTACGACCCCGACCTGTTCGACACCACGACCGCCGAACGCCTGGCCGGTTGGCTCGGCGACCTGGTCACGGCCATCGCGGCCGACACCGACGCCCGGATCGCCGACCTGCCTTGGTTGTCGCCGGACGAGCAGCGCCTGCTGGTCGAGTGGAACCGGACCGCGCTCGACACACCCGGCGCGCTGTTCCCGGAGGTGTTCGCCGAGCAGGTTCGACGGACAGCCGACGCCACGGCGGTCGTGTTCCGGGACACCCGGCTCACGTACGCCGAACTCGACGCGCGCGCGAACCGGTTGGCGCACCACCTCATCGCGCGCGGCGCGGGGCCCGAGCGGACGGTGGCGGTGTGCCTGCCACGTTCCGCGGACTTCGTCGTCGCGGTGCTCGCGGTGGTCAAGGCGGGCGCGGTGTACCTGCCGGTCGATCCCGATCTCCCGGCCGAGCGCATCGAATTCCTGTTGGCGGACGCCGATCCGGCGATCGTGCTGGACCGCCTGCCCGACACGTCCGGGCTGCCCGACACCGCTCCCCCGGTCGACCTGCGCCCCGAGCACGCCGCGTACGTGATCTACACGTCCGGCTCGACCGGCCGGTCCAAGGGTGTCGTGGTCGAGCACCGGCAGCTCGCGAACCTGTTCTACGCCAACCGGCACGTGCTGGCCAGGCCCGTGAGGTTCGCCGTCACCGCCACGTTCTCGTTCGACACGTCCTGGGAAGGGCTGCTGTTCCTGGCCGACGGCAACGAACTGCACATCATCGACGACGAACTCCGGCTGGATCCGGCGGCGCTGGTCGACTACGTGCGGACCCACCACATCGGGATGCTGGACATCACGCCGTCGTACGCGCACCGGCTGATCGCGGCCGGGCTGTTGGACGCCGGCCCCCAGCAGCTGATGGTCGGCGGAGAGGCGCTGGATGCCGTGCTGTGGCGGCACATCGCGGACTCCCCCGTCGCCGGCTTCAACTACTACGGCCCCACCGAGACCACGGTCGACGCGGCCTACACCGAGATCACCGGCGACCGGCCGCTGATCGGCCGCCCGCTCCCCAACCTGGCAGCCCATGTACTGGACGCCGACCTGCGGCCGGTGCCGCCGGGTGTGGTCGGTGAGCTGTTCGTGGCGGGCGCGCAGGTCAGCCGTGGCTACCTGGGACGTCCCGGGCTCACCGCGCAACGGTTCCTGCCCGACCCGTTCGGCACGGCGGGCACCCGGATGTACCGGACCGGTGACCGGGTGCGGTGGGTCGACGGGCAGCTGGAATACCTCGGACGTGCCGACGACCAGGTGAAGATCCGGGGTTTCCGGATCGAGCCGGGCGAGGTGGAAGCCGCGCTGCGGGCCGTGCCCGGTGTTCATGACGCCGTCGTGGTCGTACGGAACGGTCGACTCGTCGGATACGTCACCGGTACGCCCGAACAGGATGCCCGTGCCGTGCTGGGTTCGACCCTGCCGGACTACATGGTGCCGGCGGCCGTGGTCGAGCTGGATACGTTCCCGTTGTCCCCCAGCGGGAAGGTCGACCGCAAGGCGCTGCCCGACGCGGAGTTCGGGGGCGGGCACACCGAGCCGCGGACGGATGCCGAACGGACCATCGCCGGTATCTGGGCCGACGTTCTCGGTGTGGCACGGGTCGGTGCGGACGACAACTTCTTCGCGCTGGGCGGCGATTCGATCCTCAGTATCAGCGTGACCTCACGGCTGCGGGCCGCGTTCGGCTCCCAGTTGTCGCCGCGTGCCCTGTTCCAGCACCCCACCGTCGCCGACCTCGCCACCGCGATCTCCGGTCAGGCGGCGGTGGACAGCATTCCGGCGGTGCCGCGCGGTGGTGTCCACGCCCAGTCGCCGGCGCAGCGGCGGTTGTGGTTCCTGGACCAGTTCGAGCCGGATGGCGTCGAGTACGTCACGCCGACCGCGCTCCGGCTGCGCGGGCCGTTGGACGTGAATGCCTTGCGGCGCGCGGTGAACGGCCTCGTCGCCAGGCACGAGTCGTTGCGCACCACGTTCGACCAGGACGTGCAGATCGTCCACGACCCGTTCGACGTGCTGCTCCCGGTTGAGGCAGGTGACTGGGAAACGGTGTTGCGGCAGGAGGCCGGGACGCCGTTCGACCTGCGGGAAGGGCCGTTGGTGCGGGCCCGGCTGGTGCGGGTCGCGCCGGACGACCACGTGTTCGTGCTGACGCTGCACCACATCGTCACAGACGGCTGGTCGACCGGTGTCCTGGCACGGGACCTCGGCGCGCTCTACGCGGGCGACGAGCTGCCGCCGCTCTCCGTGCAGTACGTGGACTTCGCCGCGTGGCAGCAGGTTCCGCCGATCGAATACTGGGCCGGCCAACTGGCCGATGTGCCGCCGCTGGAACTGCCGACCGATCGGCCGCGACCGGCGGTCCGCACTGGCGCGGGTGCCATGCACACGTTCACCGTGCCGACCGAAGTCACGACAGCGCTGCGGAAGCTAGCTCAACAGCGCGGCGACACGCTGTTCACGACGCTCGTCGCGGCCTGCCAGGTGTTCCTCGCCCGCTACACGGGTCAGGACGACATCGCGGTGGGCACGGCCGTGTCCGGTCGCGGGCGGGCCGAGCTCGACGACGTGGTCGGCATGTTCGTCAACACGATCGTCCTGCGGTCCACTGTAGATACTTCGCGGAGCTTTGACGATCTGTTGAGCGACGTACGGACGACCGTGCTGGATGGCTTCGCGCACCAGGACGTGCCGTTCGAACGGGTCGTGGAGGCGGTCCGCCCGGACCGCGACCCGAGTCGGAGCGCCCTGTTCGACGTCATGGTCCTGTTGCAGAACACCGGCTCCGAACTCCCGAGCCTGCCCGGCCTCGACGTGGCGGAACTGCCCCTGCCGCTGTCCACGTCGACCTGCGACCTGACGTTCGAGTTCGGCGAGACGGACGGCGAACTGCTGGGTGCCGTCGAGTACAGCACCGACCTGTTCGACGCCGACACGATCGACCGCATGGCACGGCATCTCGTCGTGCTGCTGACCGGCATCACCGCGGCCCCGGACCGGCCGACGGCCGAGATCCCCATGCTGCTCGGCGACGAGCCCGACCCCCACGGCAAGATCGTGGACGTGCCGGACACCACGTTCCCCGCCTTGTTCGAGGCCCAGGCCGACCGCACTCCCGACGCGACCGCGCTGGTCCACGCCGAGACCCGCCTGACGTACGCCGAGGTCGACGCACGGGCGAACCGCCTGGCCCACCACCTGATCGCCCGAGGTGCCGCACCGGAACGCACGGTCGCGGTGCTGCTGCCCCGTTCGGCGGACGTCGTCGTGGCGATCCTGGCCGTGCACAAGGCAGGCGCGGTCTACCTGCCCATCGACCGACACCTGCCACAGGAACGGATCGACTTCCTCCTGCGGGACGCCGATCCCGCAATCGTGCTGGACTCCTGGCCCGACCTGACCGACCACCCCGACACCCGGCCCGACGTACCGACACACCCCGACCAGGCCGCGTACGTGATCTACACGTCGGGATCCACCGGCACGCCGAAGGGTGTCGTGGTCGAGCACCGGCAGCTCGTCAACCTCCAGCACAGCCACCGCGACGACTTCGCCGGCGAACCGCTGAAGGCCGCGCTGTCGGCCGTGTTCTCCTTCGACACGTCCTGGGAGGGCCCGCTGCTCATGGCCGACGGCCACGAGTTGCACGTCCTGCCGGACGATGTGCGCCTAGAGCCCGCGGCGCTGGTCGAGTACGTCCGGGAACACGGGATCGACTTCCTCGACCTCACCCCGTCCTACGTGCAGCAGTTGCTACCGGCGGGCCTACTCGACGGCGAGCACACGCCAAAGGTCCTCATGCTCGGCGGCGAGGCGCTGCCGGAGTCGCTGTGGCGCGAGCGCGCGCAGGCCCCGACCCGGGCGTACAACTTCTACGGCCCCACCGAAACCACGGTCGACGCCGTCTCGTCCCCGGTGACCGGCGACCGGCCCGTCATCGGCCGCCCGCTGCGCAACCTGGCCGCGTACGTGCTGGACCCACACCTCCAGCCGGTCCCGGTCGGCGTGCCGGGTGAGCTGTTCGTCGCCGGACCGCAGGTCGCGCGCGGCTACCTGAACCAGCCCGGCCTGACCGCGCAACGGTTCCTGC
>CBHFOL010000400.1:0-7025 GCA_965995405.1 uncultured Saccharothrix sp. | reverse complement strand
GCCTCGATCTCGCGTGGACTCGAGGCTGCACCGGCCGGCAGGGCCGCCACCTCCTGTCCTTCGGTCCCTTGTGGACAACCCGAAGCAATGTTGGGCCGACTTCAGGCAGCATCTCCGGATGGTGTCTGTCGGCGAGGTCCATGCCGAGGAGGTTGAAGCTGTTGCCGCGGTGGGTGTAGAGGTGTGCCGCGTCGTCGTGATGGTCGGGGTTGGCGGGGAGGGTACGCGAGCGAGCACGAACGGGACGTCGTGGTTCAGAGGTTCTTCGTGGCTTTGAGGCCGTAGAGCAGTGGTATGCGGGGTTCGGTGTCGGGCAGTGCCCACCAGCCGTAGTCGGTGCGGGTCATCTGGGGCCAGCGTTGCCAGGGGATGTGTTCGGTCTCGGTGAGGCTGGTGATGGTGAATCCGGCGCGGACGAGGGTGGTGACGATTTCACCGAGGCCGTGCATCCACTCGTAGTTCACGGTGTCCGAGGCGAGCGCGGGGCCGTCGGTGTAGGTGCGGGTGCCGTTGCGTTCGATCGCGCCCCGGCCTTCCAGGTAGTCGTGGCGGACCAGTAGCTCGCGATCCGGGGTAGGGACCGGGCCGAGCGCGTTGAGCAGGGGGTGGAACTCGGCGATGTAGAGGAAGCCGCCGGGTTTGAGCAGGTTGAGGACGGCGGTGGCCCAGGTGGGCAGGTCAGGCAGGTAGCACAGGGCACCCTTGCCGGTGTAGACGATGTCGAATCGTTCAGGGCCCAGCACACCGACGGCGTCGTGGACGTCGGCGTGCACGTAGTCGATCTCCAAACCGGCGGCGTGCGCGATGCGTCGGGCCTGTTCGATCGCCCTGCCGGAGAAGTCCAGGCCGGTCGTGCGGGCACCCTTGTGGGCGAACGCCATCGTCTCCACCCCGAGGTGGCACTGGAGGTGGACGAGGTCGCGGCCATCGAGGTTCCCGAGATCGCGCCATTCGAACGGAGCGAACCAGTCCACAGGGTCGCGTGTGCCGATTCCGTAGAACTCGCTGGCGACGTGTATCGGTGTCCGGGCGTCCCAGTTGGCCCGGTTTGCGCTGATCATGGCCTGGGTTTCGTAGTCGAACGGCACGGCCGAACCTTTACCAGAGGGCGTGACCGGAACCGTGGGCCGCGGTTGGGGTTCACTCGGACGTGTGGCAGTCAGGTGACCGCGCGGATTCGGCGGCGCAGGTCGGCGGCTTTGGGCTTGTCGATCACGTCGAGGTCCGTCAGCGCCGACTGCCAGCACTCCACGGCACGTGCGGTGTCGCCCGCGTCGATTAGCAGACGGCCGTACTCGATCATCGTCTCGGTGGCGTCCCAGGTATGGCCGATCTGTCGGTGAAGTGCCACCGATCGCGCGAAGGACGCCCGTGCCGCGTCGTTCTCGTGGCGTGCGAACCGGACGCGCCCGACGCGCAGCAGCGCATACGCCTGTCCTGCGACGTCGTCGAGGGATTCGTAGAGGTGCAGCGCCTTCTGTGCGTGGTCGAGTGCCTGATCCAGGTCTCCGAGCAGTCGCTGCGCGTCGCCGAGGTTGGCCAGGGCGGTCGCCTCGCCGAACACGAAGTCGCGTTCCCGGCACAGTGCGGCCATCTCGGCGAGCCGTTCGGCCGCGGTGTCCGCGCGGTCGCGGGCGAGGTCGAGGAAGGCGAGACCGGCCAGTACCCAGACGTGTCCGAGTGGTCCGTCGTGGGTGCGGCAGATGGGCATGGCCCGGTCGAAGCAGTCCTGTGCCCGTTTCAGGTCTCCGCTTCGGCGGTATGCCTCGCCGAGGCCGATCAGCGTCCAGCCCTGCCCGATGGAGTCGCTGACGCGGAAAGCGGACTCGACTCCGGTGGTGTGCGTGGAGATCCACGCGGTCCACGGGTTGCGTACGAGGAAGTAGTCGAACAGGGTCACCGCCAGCTGCCAGGCTTCGTCGTGCAGACCGAGGGCCGAGGCCAGTCTGCTGATGGCGGGGAAGTTCGACAGTTCGTCGACGCACCAGGCCAGGGCTTCCGCATAGCTGGTGAACGTCAAGGGCCGGGCGCGGTCCGGGGGCGTGTCGAAGGTGAGGTGAGGTCTGCGCGGGGTGATCATGTTGACTGCCGCGTTGGCGGTGTGGAGGTACCAGCGGACCAGCCGCCTGGATGCTTCGCGCCGCTGGTCGGCGGAGTCTGTCGTGCGTCCCAGGTCGATCGCGTACACCCGCAGGAGGTCGTGCAGCCGGTAGCAGTCGTGCCCTGCGGACTCGACGAGGTGCGCGAGATGGAGACGGTCGAGGAGGGTGCGTGCCGCGGTCTCGACGATTCCGGCCGCCGCGGCGGCGCACGGTGCGCTGATCGTGCAGCCGCTGTGCAGGCCGAGGTGGCGGAACAAGGTGGCCGCGTCCGCGTCGAGGGCCCTGTAGGACCAGGAGAACACCGCCCGGATCGTCAACGACGAGTCGTCGCCGGCGGCCAGGACGTCGAGCCGACGCCCCTCGGCGGCGAGTTCCGCCACGAACTCGGCGAGGTTGCGATCCGGGTGGGCGGCGATCCGTTCGCCTGCCACGCAGATCGCCAGCGGAACACCAGAGCACAGCACGACCAACTCGTCGGCCGCGTCGGGTTCCGCCCCCACCCGTTCCGGACCGACGACCTTGAGCAGCAGGTCGGTCGACTCGGCCGATGCGAACGGGTCCAACGCGATCCGGTGCGCGCCCTCACGCACCACCAGCCCGGACAGCCGCGTACGGCTGGTCACGACCACCAGACATCCCGGTGTGCCGGGCAGAAGCGGCCGTACCTGTTCGGAATTGGCGGCGTTGTCCAGCACAAGCAACGTCCGGGTGCCGTCGAGCCTCGTGCGCAGCAACGCCGAACGTTGATCGACGCGAGCAGGGATGTCCGCCGGGGCGACGCCGAGTGCACGCAGGAAGTCCTCCAGCACATCCTCGGCGGACGTCGGGGCGGCGTCCGGGCTGTAGCCCTGAAGATCGCTGAACAGGACACCGTCCGGAAACCGATCGCGGATGTCACGCGCCCACCGCACCGCGAGGGTCGTCTTGCCGACACCGGCCATCCCGTCGATCGCCACGACACGGCCACCGGGCTCGGCATTCGTCTCGCCGAACAGTTGATCGAGTAGAGCCAACGCGTCGGACCGGCCGCTGAAATGCAACGAGATCGGCGGAAGCTGACCGGGGCCACGGCCTCCCCTGTGTTCCGTCGGCCGTTGGCTCCTCAGCAGCCGCTCCAGCACCCCTTCCGTACCGAGTGCCGAGTCGCAGGCGCTCACGAACCCCAGCGTCGGCGGCTTGAGGCCGTGCTCGACGTTGCTGATGTGTCCGAGGCTGAAGTGGCACCGGTCGGCCAACTGCTTCAGCGACAGACCCGCGTCCCGCCGCAGGCGACGCAACTCGCCGCCCACATCCGCCGGGTTATTCGTTATTCCTTTCAAAGCGAATACACCGCCCCCCTGGCGCAGCCCCCAACCGGTTCCGACACTGGAGTGAGCAGCCGGTGATCAGTTCCGGACGACCACTCCGAAAGGTCGAGGATATGTCGTACCGTCCACAGCGGACCCGGGGATTGATTCCACGAATCCCCGTTCGAGTGAACGGTGCTCCATACGAGGGAAGTGTCGACCGGTATTCGTCACCGTTCGTACAGGGGGTCGTGATGCCGTGGGATCTGATGTGGACAGTTGCGGGTGTCGTGTGCGGGCCGGTGATGTCGTCGGTGACCGCGTGTGCCGCGTCTGGGCGGTCGCTGTTCCCGCCGGGCTGGTGGCGGCCCACGCCGACAAGCGGGGCGTTGGGGACGACGGTGGCGACCTGTGCGGCGTTGGCGATGCTCGGCTACCGGTTCGCGGGTTCGCCGGAGTTGCCCGCGTGGTGCTGGCTGGCGGTCACCGGGATCCAGTTGGTGCTGATCGACCTGGTCTGCCATCGACTGCCCCGTCCGATCGTGGGGGCGATGTTCGTCGGCGGGGTCGTCCTTCTGGGGCTGGCCTCGGTCAGATCGGGAGATGCCACGGGCCTGGTCCGCGGGCTGACCGTGTCGTGCGTGGTATTTGCCTGCGCGCTGGTGCTCGCGGTCGCAGTCGCCCCGCAGATCGGCAGTGGGGACGTCGCCCTGCTCGGAGCCGTAGGTCTGTATCTCGGGTGGGTGGGGTGGCAACAGGTCGTGCTGGGCCTGCTGTACACGGTCATGTCGGCGGGCCTGGTCGCGGTACTGCTCGTGGCCGGCCACCGGATTTCGCGGGAGCCACTCGCGGTCGGGCCGGCGATCGTCGGCGGCACCGTCCTCGCCGTAGTCGCGCAATAGCCAGGCACTCCGAGGAGGCATCGATGTGTCTTCCCTTCCGCCACGACGACCAGGACTTGAGGACGGACATGCAGATCTTCCAGAGCACGGCCGCCGCGATCTTCGTCGCGATCGTCGTGAGCGCCTGTACCCCGGCACAGACCCCGCCCGCGCTGTCGGGCATCCCGACCGGTGTGGACGTCTCGCACCCCTCCGAGGCGTCCACACCGGAACCCGACTCGGCCGAAACCGCGAAGCCTAAGGCAGTGGACGCCTACAAGGGCATGTGGCGGGCGATTGCCGAGGCCGCCACCACGTCGGACTGGCAGTCTCCGGCCATCGCCCGCTTCGCCACCGGCGAAGCGTTGACGGTGATCACCAACAGCCTCTCCACAGACCGCGCCAACGGCGTGGTCACCAGGGGAACGCCCCGCACCTCGCCCATCGCAGTGACCGCCGTTCCAGCCGACGCACCCACTGTGGTGATGATCAGTGATTGCGGTGACAGCACCGACTGGTTGAAGTACCGGGTCGACGGCGGGCTGGCCGACGACGTTCCCGGTGGTCGACGTTCGATCACCGCGGAGGTCAAACGCCAGGCCGGCGGATCATGGAAGGTGACCAGGTTCGCGGTATCGGGACTGGGCTCATGCTGACCCGCGTCATCACGACGGCCGGTATCGCAGCGCTCGTAACGGTGGTGGGCGGGGCACCGGCTTCGGCCGACGACGGCTGGGGACACACCGACTGCCGCCAGGCGACGGTACCGGGCTGCGAACTTGTCGCAGGTCTCACTCCAGGCAACGGCCACGGACAGCATGTGGGCGATGGCCAGCAGGACGCAACACACGAGACCCAAACCGGTACCGACGTCCAACACAGTGGCCCGACATGCAGGAACGTGGCCGTCGACCACCATCCACTTGGTGGAAGTCCTCAGGAGCCCGGCGGGTGGTTCATGGTGCTGTGTTCGCCCGACGGCAAAGATCCGGACTCGCGCGGTCCGGTGTGGATTCCGGCTAGCGCGCCGAGTGCTCCCCCCATCTCGCCCGCCGAGTTGGCCCGGAGGGCGCGCGAGCAGCTTCGGTTGCCCACGCCCACGATCGCGGCGAGTCCTACCGGTGATCAACTGGTGAACCTGCCGACGTGGCTGTGGCTCACCGACGGATGGAGGTCTGTGTCGGAGAGCGCGTCGGTTCCCGGCGTTTCGGTGACTGCGACGGCGACTCCGGTCCTGGTGACGTGGTCGATGGGCGACGGTGCCGCGGTGACGTGTTCGGGTGCGGGCACCCCGTACAGGTCGGGTGGGGACCCGAAGGCGTCGTCGCCGGACTGCGGCCACACCTACCGCACCTCGTCGGCGGGCCGGGTGGGGCAGGCGTTCCCGGTGACCGCGACGGTGCACTGGACGGTCTCCTGGTCCGGCGGGGGCCAGAGCGGGACGTTCGCCGGCTTGACCACGACCGGACATGCGGCCTTCCGTGTCGCGGAATCCCAGGCCCTCAACAACGGCGGCGGCTGACCCTGACGGGGACACCACCAACTCCGCAAAGCCAACAGCGGTAGCCACCTGTTCCGCTCGCTGATCACCCTCGGCGACGCGGCGTAGTTCCCCTTTGCCTTCTGGAGGTCTCGGCGTGAACACCAACACCACGACCCGGCCGGACACCGGCCGGCCTGCGGCCACCGCCGGCGGATCCTGGGTCGGCGACGGCAGGAAGCCGTCCGCTTCGCGACTGCGCGCCACCGGTCGCCGCCGCGTCCCGTACCTGTTGCTCGGAGTGCTGCTCGTGCTGGCGTGCACCGGCGCGTTCCTGATGGTGTTGTCGAACTCCGGGAACAGGAAGCCTGTGCTGGTGCTGGCCCGGCCGGTGTCGGTCGGGCAGGTGTTGACCACGCAGGACCTCAGGCAGGTCGACGTCGCCGTCGACCCGGGAGTCTCCGTTGTGGACGTGAGCCAGGCCACCACGGTGGTCGGCAGGCCGATGGCCACCAGCCTGTCGGCCGGAGCCTTGCTGACCCCGGACTCGGTCGGAGGTGCCATGGTCCCTGCCGACGGCCAGGCCGTCGCAGCGCTCGCGGTCAAGCCCGGCCAGTTCCCGCCCGAGGTCGCTCCGGGAGCGCGCGTGTCGGTGGTGTTCGTGCCCGAACAGGCGGGCACCGCGACGAGCCCGCCCGGCGACCGCGGCACTGTGTGGCCGGCCGTGGTCCTCGGCGTGACTGCTTCGCCGAACGATCAGGCCACCGTGGTCTCGGTGCAACTCTCCGAGGCCGCCGCCCGCCAGGTCGCCGCAGTGCCGGCCGGGCAGTTGTCGATCGTGATGCTCTCCACGAGAGGTGGTCGCTGATGTTGGTCTCGGTCCTGTCGGTGAAGGGCTCACCGGGCGTGACCACATTCGCTGTCGCGATGGCGGCCCGCTGGCCGGCCCCTGCTCGCGTTCTGGTGACAGAAGCCGATCCGTCCGGCGGCGACCTCGGCTTGCGGTTCTCCCTGACCTCGACACCGGGCCTGGTCAGCTTGGCCGCCGCCGCCCGCCGTGGTGGTGACGCCGACCTGGTGTGGCGGCACACCCAGCGGCTTCCCGGTGGTCTGCCGGTGATCGCCGCCCCGCCGGACGCCGATCAGGCTCGCGCGGTGCTGTCGGCGTTGGCACCCGACCCGGCCAACGGGCTTGATGTTCTGCGGGCGGCGGCGAACCAGCCGGGTGCGGTGGTCATCGTCGACTGTGGGCGCGTGGACCCCGGTTCGCCCGCGC
>CBHFOL010000399.1:0-7035 GCA_965995405.1 uncultured Saccharothrix sp. | reverse complement strand
GCCAGCCGTCGGCCAGCGACACCTCGCCGCCCGCGATCTCGAACACCCGGCCGGTGACGCCCGCCGCCCCGTCACTGCCCAGCCACGCGACCAGCGGCGACACGTTCGCCGGGTCCATCGCGTCGAAACCCTCGTCGGGCTTGGCCATCTGCTCGGCGAACACGGCCTGCGTCATCGGCGTGCGGGCGGACGGCGCGATCGCGTTGACCACGACCCCGTACCGGCCGAGCTCGACCGCCGCGATCTGGGTGAGCACCGCGATCCCGGCCTTGGCCGCCGCGTAGTTGCCCTGACCCACGCTGCCCATCAGGCCCGCGCCGGAGGACGTGTTGACGATCCGGGCGGCGATCGGCTCGCCCGCCTTGGCCCGGTCGCGCCAGTACGCGGCGGCGTGCCGAAGAGGTGCGAAGTGGCCCTTCAGGTCGATCCGGAGGACCTGGTCCCACTCCTGCTCGGTCATGGTGACGAGCATCCGGTCCCGGTTGACGCCGGCGTTGTTGACCAGCGTGTCCAGCCGTCCGTAGGCGCGCACGGCGGTGCCGACCAGGTCTTCGGCGTACGCCCAGTCCGACACGTCGCCCAGGCTGGCCAGCGCCGATCCCCCGTCGTCACGGATGCGCTCGGCCACGTCCTCCACGGCCGGGTCCACGTCGTTGAGCACCAGTCGGGCGCCCTGTCGGGCGAACTCCAGCGCGTGGGCCAGGCCCAGTCCCTGTCCCGCGCCGGTCACGATCACCGACCGCCCAGCGCACACCCCGGTCATCACAGCCAGCCACCTCGCAAGCTCGTCCGTCCGGGTCAGACAACCACACGTTGACCAGACAAGCAAGCGCTTGGTAGAGATGCCGCAGCCACTGAAACGGAGAACCTGGATGGACATGTTCCGCGCGATGCGCCACCAGCCGTTCCGCTTCCTGTGGGGATCGGTGCTGCTGGTGCAGCTCGGCTACTGGTTCACCACCATCACGTTCCAGTGGCAGGTCGCGCACCTCACCGGCAACGACTCGCTCGCGCTGGGCCTGCTCTACTTCGCGACCTTCACGCCGTACCTGCTGTTCTCGCTGCCGGCGGGCGTGCTGACGGACAGCCGCGACCGGCGGACGCTGCTGCTGGCCGCGTTGGGCTGCTCGATCGCGCTGGCTGCGGCGTGCGTGGTGCTGGCGTACCTGGACGCGATGCCGATCGCCGTCGTGCTGGTGCTGGCGTTCCTCGCCGGGTGCGTGATCACGGTGGTGTCGCCCGCCAACCAGGCGCTGACCGCGAACGCGGTGCCGGCCGAGGACCTGGCCAGTGCGGTGCCGTTGCAGTCGATGGGGTTGAACCTGGCCCGGATCGCGGGGCCGGCGCTGGCCGGTCCGGTGCTGCTGGTGTCCGGGTCGACGGCGGCGTTCGGGGTGTACGCGCTGACGTGCGTGGCCGCGCTGGCGTTGGCGTGGCGGCTGCGGGTGCCCCGGTTCGACCCGCCTGGCCTGCGGGAGAGCACGTTGCGCCGGGTGGCGGCCGGGATCGCGCACGCCCGGTCCCGGCCGCCGGCCCTGGCGGCGCTGGTCGTGGTGGCGGTGACGTCGGTGTTCGGCTCGGCGTTCCAGTCCCAGCTGCCGATCCTGGGTGCCCGGGTCGCCGACGACGGGGAGGCCGCGTTCCTGGCGCTGGTGGTGGTCGGCGGGGTCGGGTCGCTGCTCGGCGTGGTCGCGGTGGCCCGCCGTCGGGAGCCCGCGACCCTGGCGTCCGCCGCGGGGCAACTCGCGGTGCTCGGGGTGGTCGTGGGTTCGCTCGGGCTGGTGCGGTGGTTTCCGCTGATGGCGGTGCTGCTCGCGGTGGCGGGCGGGTTGACGTTCTCGATCATGACGTCGATCAACACCATGCTCCAGCGGCTGGTGGACGACGCCCAGCGGGGACGGGTGCTCAGCCTGTACTTCCTGTGCTGGGGCGGGCTGCTGCCGTTCGGCGGGCTGGGTATCGGTTCGCTGATCACGCTGGCGGGCCCGGTGGCCGCGTTCGGGCTGGCCGGCCTGGTGGCGGCGGTGACCGGCGGCGCGATCGCGTGGCGTTCGGGGTTTGACGGTGGCCGGGCGCGCTCCTAGCATCCAACCAAGCGCTTGTTCAAATGGAGGTGGCGTGACCGATTTCGGAGCACGCGACGGCGTGGCCGTCGTGACCGGCGGCACCGGAGGGCTGGGCACGGCGGTGTGCCGGCTGCTGGCCGAACGCGGATCGGCGGTGGCCCTGACCTACCGCGCCAATCGGACCGCCGCCGACGCATTGGTCGCCGAACTGCGGGCGCAGGGTGTGCACGCTCGGGCGGAACAGGCCGATCTCGCCGACGCCGACCGGACGGCGCAGGTCCTGGCCGGGTTCGGCGAGATTCACACCGTCGTGCACGCGGCCGGACCGCACATCCCGATGGTGCACCTGTCTGCCGTGACGCCGGGCCAGTACGCGGCGCAGCTCAACCAGGAGGCCGCCGCGTTCTTCAACGTGGTGAGCGCGGTGTTGCCCGCGTTGCGGCGCAGCCGGGGCAACGTGGTCGCGGTGACCACGGCCGCCACCACCCGCTATCCGGTGCGCGACGGGCTGTCCAGCGGTACGAAGGGCGCGGTGGAGGCGCTGGTGCGCGCGTTCGCCGCCGAGGAGGGCCGGTACGGCGTACGGTTCAACAGCGTCGGGCCGGGGATGCTCACCGACGGCATGGCGGAGCGGCTGATCGGGTCCGGTGACCTGGACGAGCGGGCGCTGGCGGTGGCGCGCGGCAACATCCCGTTGCGGCGGTTCGGTTCGGCGGGCGACATCGCCGAGGCGGTGGCGTTCCTGGCGTCGGACCGGGCGGGGTTCGTCACCGGCCAGAAGCTCGACGTGGACGGCGGCTATGGAGTCTGAACCGCACGACCTGTCCCCTACTACCCACCGGGAGCACCCGATGACCGTTTCCCTCGGATTCCAGCCCGGCGACGTCGTCCTGGTGACAGGTGCCGCGAGCGGCATCGGCCGGTCGACCGCGCTGCTGGCCGCCGGCCAGGGCCTCGCCGTCGCGGCCTGGGACCTCGACGCGGACGGCGCAGCCGCGACCGCCGCCGAGATCACCGCGTCCGGTGGCACGGCGGTGGCCGTCACGGCGGACGTGAGCTCGGCCGAGCAGGTGACCGAGGGCTTCGCCGTGAGCCGTGCGCTGGGGACGATCCGGCACCTGGTCAACAACGCCGGCCCGTCGTCGGCCGTGGAGCTGGACTTCGACGAGGCGCTGCGGATCTCGGTCGGCAGTATGCGCCGGATGGTCGAGACCTGGCTGTCCCCCGCACCCGAGGGCGCGACCCTGGTGAACACGGCTTCCGTGGCGGGCAACGTGATCGGCACCGCGTCGGACTGGTACTGCGCGAGCAAGTCCGCGATCGCCGGCTACACCCGCCACCTGGCGGCGTACCGGAGCCACGAGGTGCGGGCGAACTCCGTGGCGCCCGGCATGACGGACACGCCGCGCCTGGCCGGTTTCGCCGCGAGCGAGGTGGGCCAGCGGGCGCTGACCCGGATCCCGCTGCACCGCATGGGAAAGCCGCAGGAGATCGCCTGGACGATCCTGTTCCTGCTGTCCCCGTTGGCCTCCTACGTGAACGGGGCGTTCGTGCCGGTCGACGGAGGCTGGACGGTGACCCAGTGACGTCGGACCGCGTCGAGATCCACGACGTGGTGCTGCGCTACTGCCGCGGCGTGGACCGGCTGGACTTCGACCTGGTCCGTTCGGCCTACCACCCCGACGGGATCGACCACCACACCGGCTTCGACGGCACTGTGGACGAGTACATCGCCTGGGTGGCAACGGCTCTGCGCCGGTTCACCGGCACCATGCACGTCGTCGCGAACCACCTGAGCGAGATCGACGGAGACGTCGCGGTGAGCGAGACCTACGGCTTCGCCGCCCACTGGACCGACTCGTCCGACGACCCGCGCCACAACTTCACCAGCGGCTTCCGCTACGTGGACCTGATGACCCGGGAAGCGGGCCGCTGGGCGATCCGGGAACGCTGGGCGGTCCGCGAGTGGACCCGCTCCGACGCCGGCCGCCTGATCCCCAAGGAAGGCTCCGGCCCCTCCCCCGCCCGGGACGACACCGACCCGCTGTACCTGGCCCGGGAACTCGCGCGCGGAACGCGTTCCGCCTAGTCCGGTCGAAGCACATTCCATTCCGCGACAAATGGAATGTGCGCGGGCATTGGTCCGGATGAGCTTTCGTTTGGTGTGATGTTCATCTCCGTGGCGTATCGAGGGCTGCTCGGTATCGCGCCCTCCTCGTCGGGATGTACGGCCGCGCGGCCGGGCCGGTTCGATCCGCCGAATGCCCCGTCAACGGCCCCGGAATGGGCACCGCAGGCGGGCCGGGAGCGCGATGCCCGGTGACGCGGAATCGTCCGGGACGGCCGTGCTCGGGAACTTTTCGGAGTTTGTGCTGGTGAGGCGCGGCGGGCCCCCGTTGGCCCGAGAGCCCGCCGCCATCCCGATGCCGTCCAGGGTCAACGGACGTGGCGTCGGGCCCGCCCCGTCCCGAGTACCAAGCCGGACGAGGGGTGCACGGATACGGTAGCCCAGCAGGAGCAAGGGAGCCAGGAGCGCGTCTTCCCAGGTGGGACGCCCCGGACGGACAATCGCCGCTGGTCAGGATCCCGTATGGACGTATTGTTTCTCCCGTCCTGGACGATCCCGGACGATTTCTTGCGGCCGGACTCTGGACATTCCGGCGATTTCGTGGTTCACGCGGACACGATTCAGCGATAAAGACCCGGGAACTCCACGACCGACGTCCCGCGTTCTGTTGTCGGTAGGATGTCGCGCATTGGCTTGAGCGGAAGCCCGTCGTTCCGGATCGCCCGGGTTGGCCCCCGGGATCGGTGGCATTACGGAACGCGGGATTTCCCAACCGATGCCGTCCAGGGTCGACAAACGAGGAGATGTCGTGTCCGTTCCCGCAATTCGGCGGTATGCGCCGTCGGTCGTCCGCTCCGGTGGTGAGCCACCCGACCGCATGGTCGTCCGCATGTCCGTTCCCGTTACAGCCCGACGTGGTGTCGGGAGGCGGGGATGAGCAATGCACTCGTCCTTCCGGGACACCAGTTGAAAGCGGCCGTCGACCGGGGCCGCGCCGCCCTGGCGACGTCCTCCGCGCCGCGTGCGACCGACGGCCCTCCGGTCCTGTCGCCGGTCGACCGGGCACGCCGCGCGGAGAGCGGTCTGGAGTTCAACCGGGCGTTGGACCTGCTGCGCCGGTCCAGGGACCTGTCGTTCCAGGCGGTGTCCAACAACGCCGGCAAGCACGAGCTGCCCAAGAGCACGGCGCACATGATGTGCACGCGGGACACGCTGCCCACCCGCCCCGCCCAGGTCGAGGCGTTTGTCCGCGCCTGTGGCGAGCCGCCGGAACAGGTGCGGCACTGGTTGGCGGCATGGCACCGCCTCGCCGGCCGCGGCCGGGGACACACCGGGCAGCCCGCTTCCGTGTCACATCCGGTCGACGTCGGCACGGTCTCCCCACCGGGGGCACTGCCCGGAGCAGGCGGCGAGCCGGCCGGGCTCCTGTTCGGTCCACGTGCGGTGTGCCCGGACCACCCCTACCGCGAGGCGCGGTTGTGGCGTCTGGTCTCCCTGCTGCTGATGACCTTGATGCTGGTGGGCACGGGGATCGTGCTGGGCGACTTCGACCACGGCTTCCCTGGGCTGCGCACGATCCTGGTCGCCGCCGGCACCGCCGTGCTGTCCACGGTGTTGCTGGCCACCGGCTTCGCGTTACTACTGCTGCGGCAGAACACCAGGACGTAAGGTCCCCCGCCCCGCCGCGCCGGACACCCCGGGTCCGGGCACGCGGCCGTCGGTCCCGCCGACGCACACCCGCGCACGCGCTGCGCCCCAACGGCCACCCCCGGCCGATCACCCGACGGCGTACGTCCGCTTCGCCTCGCCGTCGTCTCCTCCAGGAGTCGTGATGACCTCCCCCCACTCCAACCTCGTTCCGCTACCCGGTCGCCCGGCACCGGCCGCAGCCACCGGCTTCACCTTCCCCCACGTCCTGGTACTGGTCGTCGTCATCGGATTCGCGATCTGGCTGATGACCGCACTCGACTACGCCCCCGTGCCCGCGCTGGGGCTCTCGCTGGGCGCGCTGACGGGCACCATGACGATTCTCAACATCGGCCGGCTGCCCGCGCTGCTCAGGCGGCTGGCGCTCCGCCTGGCCGACGACCGCGGCACCCAGCCCGGCCAGGAATCGCGCTGACCACCCGGTCACTCCGCACACCTTCGGTTCCAAGCGGCTGCAACAGGAGGAATGAGCACATGTCGCGCGTCGACAGCGAAAGCCCGCTGGAGCGGGCACGCCGCGCGGAGAGCGGTCTGGAGTTCAACCGGGCGTTGGACCTGCTGCGCCGGTCCAGGGACCTGTCGTTCCAGGCGGTGTCCAACAACGCCGGCAAGCGGAACCTGCCCAAGAGCACCGCGCACATGATGTGCACGCGGGACACGCTGCCCACCCGCTCCGCGCAGGTGGAGGCGTTCGTCCTGGCCTGCCGGGAGACCCCGGAGGAAAGCCGGGTCTGGCTGGACCAGTGGCGCCGGATCAACGACAACGAGCAGCGGATCAGGTCCGAGCACCGGATCGTCGAAGGAGGTCGGCGAACGACCGGTCGGCCGGCGAACGACATCGCCCTGGTCGAAGTCGACCTCCCGGTGTGCGTCGAGCCGGCCGACGCGCCATCCCTTGCGGCGCTGCGGAAGCGACCGGCCCGGATGAGCCGGTTCGCCCGAGTGGTGCTGCTGTGCGTGGTGGTCGCCGGGGCGGTCGTCGCGGACACTCCGGTGACTCAGGTCGGAACGGTCGCGGTCCGGCCGGATGTGCTGTTCGGGACCAGTTGTGTCGTCGGGCACGGCACCGGCCACCCGACCGCGACTCGACCGGTGGCCCGGTAGCGGGGCCGGTTCAGCGCGGCGCGGATGGGCACCGCCCGGCGTCCAACCGCGCCGCCCGCACCGATAGACGCCCAGCACCCACCCCCAGGT
>CBHFOL010000398.1:0-7204 GCA_965995405.1 uncultured Saccharothrix sp. | reverse complement strand
CGGGATCGACGCGCTGGCCGTGCTGCGGGCGCGGGTGCCGGGGTGCCGGGTGGTCATGCTGACCACGTTCGACGACGAGGACTACGTGGTGCGGGCGCTGCGCGGTGGGGCGAGCGGATACCTGCTGAAGGACCGTCCGGCGCGGGAACTGGCGGCGGCCGTGCTGCTGGCGCACGAGGGCATCGCGCAGTTCGACCCGGCGGCGACGGCTCGGCTGGCATCGGCACTGAATCGACACACCGAGCCGACACTTGGCGACCACTCGCTCACTGAACGTGAGGTCGAGGTGCTCAGGCTTGTTGCCAACGGGAGCACCAACCGCGAGATCGCCCGCCGGCTCTACCTGAGCGAGGGCACGGTGAAGAACCACATCTCCCGGATTCTCAACCGACTCGCCCTTCGGGACCGAACCCAGGCCGCCATCTACGCCCGCGACCACGGGCTCCTGTAGGACGCTTGTGGTGGACACTCGCCGTTGGGCGGGGCGATGCCGGTTGTTGATGTTTCCGTTGCCCTGCTTGGGAAAACTTGATCACCGGGCGTTCGGCCGCCCCCCGGTTGGGCTGAACGGGTGAACCGAGGGCGTCGAGGCTAACAGGGGCCGGGGGCGGGTCGACAGCAAGGCCACCGACGTGTGCACACAGGGGGTTTCCGCTGATGGCCAAGAAGAAGAACGAATCGCTGCTGGCTTCGCTCAGGCAGTTCGTTCGCACGAAGGGCGCGGACTACCTGCGGGACGGCAACGTCTCGTCGATCGGCATCGGCTACAAGGTCGAGAACGGCAAGCCGACCAACGAGATCGCCATCCAGTTCACCGTCAAGCAGAAGGCCGAGCCCGAGGCGCTCGGCGCGTTGGGCACGGCGCTGCTGCCGGAGACCATCACGGTCGACGGCGTCGAGGTGCCGACCGACGTGCTGGAGCGGGACTACCGGACGAACTTCCAGGTCGTGCCGGAGCGCACCTCGGGCGACCGCAAGACCCGGCTCGACCCGATCGCGCCGGGGGTGAGCGTCGGGCACGTCAAGGTCTCGGCGGGCACCATCGGGTGCATCGTCTACGACCAGCTCGACGGCACGCCGTACGTCCTGTCGAACTGGCACGTGCTGCACGGCCCGGACGGTGTGCTCGGCGAGACCGTCGTCCAGCCCGGCCCGCACGACGACAACCGGACCGAGCGCAACCGGCTGGGCAAGCTCGTGCGGTCGCACCTGGGCGCGGCGGGTGACTGCGCGATCGCCACCGTCGAGGACCGGAAGTTCGTGTCCGAGATCTTCGAACTCGGTGTCGCGGTCGACAAGATCGGTGAGCCCGAGCTCGGCGACAAGGTCGTCAAGAGCGGTCGGACGACCGGTGTCACGCACGGGATCGTGCGGCGGATCGACACCATCGTCAAGCTGGACTACGGCGGTTCGGTGGGCGTCAAGGAGATCGGCTGCTTCGAGATCGGGCCCGACCCGGCACGGCCGGCCGCCGGCGGCGAGATCAGCATGGGCGGCGACTCGGGTTCGGCGTGGCTGTTCAAGTCCGCCAACGGCAAGACCGGTCGGACGATGGCCGGCCTGCACTTCGGCGGCGAGGCGGGCGGCAGCACCGACGAGCACGCGCTGGCGTGCCTGCCGCAGTCGGTGTTCGAGAAGCTGGGCGTCACGATCACGCCGCCCAAGGCGGAGGCCGTCAAGCCGAAGAAGGGGTTCGCGACCGGGTTCCTCGGCGTGGACGTCGGTCTGCCGGTGCTCGTCGGGACCACCAAGGCGGACGCCGTGGTGGTGGGCGGCACGGAGGTCGTGGACTACACGCACTTCTCGCTGGCGATGAGCAAGTCCAGGCGGTTCGCGTTCTGGGTGGCCTGGAACATCGACGGCAAGACGCTGAAGTCGTTGAACCGCAGCGGGATCCCGTTCGTGCTGGACGCGCGGCTGCCGGCCGAGTTCCAGGTCGGCGACGAGCTGTACAAGGGCAACCGGCTCGACCGCGGGCACGTGGCGCGGCGCGCGGATCTGTTGTGGGGCAGCAAGGCCGAGGCGGAACAGGCCAATGTGGACTCGTTCTTCTTCACCAACATCACGCCCCAGATGGACGATTTCAACCAGAGCATGCGCAACGGCCTGTGGGGCAGGCTGGAGGACGCGGTGCTGTCCGACGTCGAGGTGGACGACCTGAAGGTGAGCGTCTACGGCGGCCCGGTGTTCCAGGCCGACGACCGGGTGTTCCGGGGTGTCCGGCTGCCCCGCGAGTACTGGAAGGTCATCGCGTTCACCGAGCAGGGTGTGCTCAAGGCGCGGGCGTTCCTGCTGACCCAGAACCTGGACCAGCTGGAGGCGTTGGAACTCGACGAGTTCCGGGTGTTCCAGGTGAAGCTGGCGGACTTGGAGGCCCGGTGCGGGTTCACGTTCCCGGCGGGGTTGCAGGCGGCGGACACGTTGACCGTGCCCGAGGCGCTGGACGACCGGAAGCCGTTGGACGCCCTGGAATCCATCCAGTGGTGACTGATTCTCAGTGGTGACCGCCTCCGCGTGCTCTCGGGCGCGCGGAGGCAGTCACCGATCTACCTGTCCATACCCCCGGCACTGGCCGCGCGGCGGCCGGCGGACGTGGTCGCCGCGATCACGACGTGGTACCGACCGACCGGATGCCGGCGTAATCCTTGAGCCGTACCGAGTCGTGCAGCCGGATGCCGCCGGAGTCGAGCTTGGTCAGCGCCCGGCCGACCGGAACGGGCAGGTGGGTCAGCACCCGGCCGATGTTGCGCAGCAGCCACACGTCCCGCCGCGTGCGGGGCAGCAGGCGTTGCGCCGCGGCGAGCGCGAACGTCCGGCTGCGCCGCACGTAGTCGCCGATCTCGCGTTCGTACGAGGTGAACGCCCGCACGTGGTCGCCCCGCGCCTCGGCCAGCTCGCCGGCCAGCACGTACGCGCCGACCACGGCCAGGCTGGTGCTGCCGCCGACCGCCGGTCCCGGGCAGTAGCCCGCGTCGCCGACCAGCGTGACCCGACCCTTGGACCACGTGTCCATCCGCAGCTGGGTGATCGAGTCGAAGTAGAACGGGCCGTCCCGGTCCAGCCAGTCCGCGACCTCGGGCATCCCGGTGTAGGCCGAACGCAGCAGTTCCTTCTGCCGCACCACGTCCCGGTGGTGGTAGTCGAGCGGCTCGCTGCGGAACAGGAACACCGCCCGCGCGTCCGGCAGGTGCCGCGCGCTGTACACGGCGGCCATCCGGCCGGGTTCGACGTGGGCGATCGTGCGGTCGGTCAGGCCGAGCTCGTTCGGCAGCGACTGCACCGCCAGGTACGCCCCGACGAAGTGCTCCGGCACGTCCCCGAACACCAGTCGCCGCACGTTGGAGTGCAGCCCGTCCGCGCCGATCACCACGTCGAACCGGCGGGGCGGTGCGTGTTCGAAGGTCACCTCGCCGTCGTCGGAGATCGACGTGATCGAGTCGCCGAAGAGGTACTCGACGTCCTCGCGGCCGGCGTCGTGGAAGATCTCGCTCAGGTCGTCGCGCATGATCTCCACGTGCCGGTCGGCGATCGAGTCGAACAACCGTTGCAGGTCGACGTCCACCGGCTTCACACCGGGCGTGTGCACGGTCATCCGGTCGGTGCCGGTCTTCAGGTCCAGCACCCTGGGCAGCACGCCCATGTCCTCCGCGATGCCCATCGCGGGGCCGAACAGGTCGATCGAGTGCCCGCCGGTCTTGCGCAGGGCCGGTGACCGCTCGACCACCGTCACCTCGAAGCCGTACCGGTTGAGCCAGTAGGCCAGGACTGGTCCGGCGATGCTCGCGCCGGAGATGAGAACCCCCATGACTTACCTCCTTACTTAACGGATGGTAAGGCGACCGGCGGCCGGCACGCAAGGCTTACCGACCGTTAAGTCGATATGCTGCGCGCATGTCCAGGGTCAGGTCCGACACGAGGGCCCGCGCGCAGGCAGTGGCGCGTGAGCTGTTCCTCAAGCAGGGACTCCAGCGCACCAGCCTCCAGGAGATCGCGGACCGGCTCGGCGTCACGAAACCCGCGCTCTACTACCACTTCTCGTCCCGCGAGGACCTGGTGCGCAGCATCGTCCAGCCGCTGTTCGACGACGGCGAGGCGTTCGTGGTCGAGGCCGAGCGCGCCGGGCTGGGTCCGCGCGCGCTGCTGGAGGGCTACTTCGACTTCCAGTACCGACACCGCGACGTGCTGGCGCTGATCGTCCAGGAACTCACCGCGCTGCAAGACCTCGGACTGGTGGACGAGATTTGGCGGTGGCGGCACCGGCTGTGCGCGCTGCTGGTCGGCGCGGAGGCGGCGCTGGCGGACCGGGTTCGGGCGATGGTCGCGCTGGGCGGGCTGCGTGATGGTGTTCCCGGACGAACCGCACGACGAGGTGCGCGCGGCAGGCGTGGCGGCGGCGTGTGCCACGCTCGGCCTGCCGCCCGACGATCACATCCGGGCCGAGCCGACCTTCCAGTAGCCGCTGAACATCACGGCCCGGCGGTCGACGCCGCGGTCCTTCACCAGGTGTCGCCGCACACCGGTCGCCAGCGCCGACTCGCCGCACGCCCACGCGTAGTCCACAGTGGATAGTTGGGCGTCGCGGATAGCGGGCACCACGTGTGATCCGGGTGCGTCCGTACCCCGGTGGACCCACGTGACGCCGTCCAGCGGCAGCCGGTAGTCCGCGTCCGGGACCTCGGCGAACACGTGCCGCACCTGGTCGGACGGCTGTTCCAGGATCGCGCCCAGCGCGGGCAGCGCGGTCTCGTCCGCCACCAGCAGGCACGTGCCGCCGGCGGGCGCGCGGTAGCCGGACGTGCCCGCCCGGAAACCCACCTCCTGGCCGACTGCGGCCCGGTTCGCCCAGCGCGTGCCGGGGCCGGCGTCGCCGTGCAGCACGAAGTCCGCGTCGATCTCGGCGGCCTCGGGGCGGTGTCCGCGGACGGTGTACCAGCGCAGGTCGGGCCGCTGCTCGGCGGGCAGGGCGCGGATCGCCTGCCGCACGTTGATGCGGTCCTCGCTGGGCATGGTCAGCGGGCCGGCGGCGGGCGGCATGAGCAGGCCGAACCACTCGTCCGGGCCGGTGAGCCGGAAGTCGGCGAACTCCGGCGCGTGGAAGGTCACCCGGCGCAGGTGCGCCGACAGGTCGGTCACCGCCGAGACGGTCATCCGGAACTGGTCGTACACCTCACGGGTGTTCGCGGACGCCATGACCAGGGACGCGGCCTTGGTGACGACCTTCATCTGGAACTGGTCCAGAGCGGAGTAGCGGGGCATGGCGGGAGCATAACCCAGAGGTAAGGCTTACCTAAAAGAGACAGGTTGTCGTAAACTCCTCGGACATACCGGAAGGGGGCGCGGTGTGCTGTGGGCAGCGCACCAGCAGGGCGTCGTGAACCAGGGGGAGAACCGATGATCAAGGACCTGGCCGACATCCTCGGCCCGCGCCACCGCCGCACCCTGCACGGCTACCTGGCCTGGGTGGTCTTCTACGGTGTGCTGCAAGGGATGGCGGCGGCGCTGTTGATGCCCGCGCTGCGGGCGCTGCTCGCCGGCGAGTACGCCGAGGCGGTGAACTGGCTGGTGGCGATGGGCGTCGCGGTGGCCGCCACGTGCGCCGCGCACTACGTCCAGGCGATGAAGGGCTTCGGGGTCGCGCTGGTGGTGCTGACCACCCTGCACGAACGGGTCGGCGAGCACGTCGGCGCGCTGCCGATGGGCTGGTTCAGCGACGAGCAGATCGGACGGCTGTCCCGGGTCGTCACCAACGGCACGGTCAGCGTCGGCGGCCTGTTCGCGCACCTCGTCACGCCGCTGGTGACCGGTGTCGCGACGCCCGCGACGGTGGCCCTGGTGACGTTGGCGTTCGACTGGCGGCTGGGCGTGGCGATGCTGGTGTGCGCGCCGCTGCTGTTCCTGGCGTTCCGGTGGTCCGCCCGGCTGGTGGGGCGCGGCGACGAGGTGCAGGACGCCGCCGCCGTGACCGCCGCCTCCCGGGTGGTCGAGTTCGCCCGGCACCAGCGGACGCTGCGGGCGTTCGGGCGGGGCGCGGAGGGGCACCAGCCGCTGGAGGACGCCATCGCCGAGCAGCACGCCGTGGGGCGGAAAGCGTTGTGGCTCACCGTTCCCGGCATCCTGGCGGGCGGTCTGGCGACGCAGCTGGCGTTCACCGTGCTGATCGTGATCGGGGTGGCGTTGGCGTTGGGCGGCTCGGTGGACGCGGCGACGTTGATCGCGCTGCTGGCGCTGGCGGCGCGGTTCACCGGTCCGTTGAGCGAGGTGTCCGAGCTGTCGGGCGCGTTGCGCATGGGGCACAACGACGTCCGGCGGATCACATCCGTGCCGGCCGAGGAACCGCTGCCGGAACCATCCACTTCGGACAGTGTCGTCACGCCCGGCGAGGTGACCCTGGACGGCGTCGGATTCGGCTACACGCCGGGCAAGCCGGTGCTGCGGGACGTGTCGCTGACCGTGCCGCCGCGCACGATGACGGCGCTGGTCGGCGCGTCCGGCTCGGGCAAGACGACGGTGACCCGGCTGATCGCCCGGTTCTGGGACGTCGACTCCGGCGTGATCCGGGTCGGCGGGGTGGACGTGCGCGACCAGACCACCGAGGCGCTCATGGCGCAGATCTCCATGGTGTTCCAGGACGTCTACCTGTTCGACGACACGTTGGAGGGCAACATCCGGGTGGGCCGGCCGGACGCGTCCGCCGACGAGGTGGCCGAGGCGGGTCGGCTCGCCGGGGTGGACGAGATCGTGGCGCGGCTGCCCGACGGGTGGCGAACGAAGGTCGGCGAGGGCGGCACCTCGCTGTCCGGCGGGGAACGGCAGCGGGTGTCCATCGCCCGGGCGATCCTGAAGAACGCGCCGATCGTGCTGCTGGACGAGGCGACCGCCGCGCTGGACGCGGAGAACGAGCGGTTCGTCCGGGACGCGCTGGAGGTGCTGCGGCAGCGGTCGACGCTGCTGGTGATCGCGCACCAGTTGCCGACGGTGGTCGCGGCGGACGAGATCGTCGTGCTGGGCGACGGGTGCGTGGCCGAGCGCGGGACGCACGAGGAACTGCTCGCGGCGGACGGCCGGTATGCCGTGTTCTGGCGCGAACGCACCCGCGCGCGGGGCCGGCGTCTCGCCGGTCGGTAGTGTGCCGGGGGTGACCGAGCAGCCCCGGCCGGGTCGGCGACCGGGGCGGCCCCCGTCGCTGACCCGCGACGACCTGGCC
>CBHFOL010000397.1:0-7204 GCA_965995405.1 uncultured Saccharothrix sp. | reverse complement strand
GGGTACCCCCGGGGGGGGCGGCCGCGCGCGGGGGCGGGCGCCCCCCCCCCCCCGGGCCCCCCCCGCCGGTGAGGAGCCGAGAATGCTGTCCTTCATCGCGAAACGCCTGTTGTCGGGGATCCTGCTGCTCGTGGTCGTCACGAGCGGGACGTTCTTCCTCGCCCACCTGGCCGTCGGGGACCCGACCCCCGGCCTGCTCGGCAACAGCGCCACCCCCGCGCAGCAGGCCGCCCTGCGCACCAAGATCGGTTTCGACCAGCCGCTGCTCGTCCAGTTCTGGAACTGGATCTCGCACGCCGCCACGGGTGATTTCGGCACCTCGTGGCGGAGTTTCCAGCCGGTCAACGACCAACTGGTGCTGCGGGTGCCGGTGACGCTGTCGGTGGTCGTAGTCGCGACTGTGCTCTCCGCCGTCATCGGCGTCGCGGTGGGCATCGCGTGCGGCCTGCGGCCCGGTGGCCTGCTGGACCGAGGGCTGAAGCTCGCGTCCGTGGTGCTGTTCGCACTGCCCGGGTTCTGGGTCAGCCTCGTGCTGGTCACCTGGTTCGCCATCGAGCTGAAGTGGTTCCCCGCCATCGGCTACGTGTCGCCGGACCAGTCCTTCGGCGGCTGGCTGCGGTCGATCACGCTGCCGTCGGTGTCGCTGGCGCTGGGCGCGATCGTCATGGTGGCCGAGCAGCTGCGCAACGGCTTCCTCCAGGTCGCCAACCAGGACTTCGTGCGCACGCTCCGGGCGCGCGGGCTCTCCGGGCGGCGCGTCACCACGCACGTGTTGCGCAACGCCTCGCCCGCCGCGCTGACCGTGCTCGCGCTGCTGTTCGTGGGTCTGCTGGGCGGTGCGATCGTCGTGGAGATCGTGTTCAACCTGCCGGGCATCGGCAGCCTGACCCAGTCGGCCTCGCAGATCGGGGACATCCCGGTGCTGCTCGGCCTGACCGCCGTCACCGTGGTGTTCGTCGTCATCGTCAACTTCCTGCTCGACCTCGTGCTCGGGTGGGTCAACCCGAAGGTGCGCGACCGATGACCGCAGCCCCGTTCCCCGCCGCCCTGGCCCCCGTCAAGCGGATCTCGCTGTGGCGGCGCTACCTGCGTCGCCCGCTCGGTGTCGTCGCGCTGGCCCTGCTGCTGGTCGTGGTGGCCGCCGCGATCCTCGCGCCGTGGCTCTCGCCGTTCGACCCCAACCGGGTGGACTTCCTGCTCACCCACGCCGAACCGGGCAACGGGCACCCGCTCGGCGGCGACTCCGCCGGGCGCGACATCCTCAGCCGGTTGCTCTACGGCGCGCAGACCACGTTGTACGGCGCGGTGATCACCTGTGGCGCGGGGCTGCTGCTCGGCGTTCCGACCGGTGTGGTGGCCGGCTACTTCGGCGGTGCCACGGACCGGCTGTTCTCGTGGATCAGCGACGCCCTCCAGTCGATCCCGGGCATGATCGTGCTGCTGGTGGTCGCCGCCGGCACCGGCCAGTCGTTCCCGGTCCTGATGGTCGCGCTGGGCATCTTCCTGGCACCCGGCTATTACCGGATCACCCGGGCGCGGGCGCTCTCCGTGCGCAAGGAGCCGTACATCGACGCCGCACGGGTTTCCGGCGTGACGAACCCGCGCATCCTGCGCACGCACATGATGCGGGCGGTCTACGCGCCGATCATCGTGCAGACGGCCCTGACGGCCGGCATCGCGATCGGTATGCAGGCGGGGCTCCAGTTCCTCGGTGTGGGCTCGGCGTCCACACCCAGCTGGGGCCAGATGATGAACGACGGCTTCCAGAACATGCTGACGTACCCGCTGATCCTGCTGTGGCCGTCGATCGCGCTGGGGTTGACGATCGCCGCGCTGGCGTTCATCGGGTCCAGCCTGGCCGACCTGATCAGCATCCGCGCGGAGCAGCCCGGCCGGCGGGCCCGGTCCCGTGTGCGGCAGGCACTCGTCGCGCCCGCGCCGGCGGACCTGCCGGAACGGGTCGCGAGCGGTACTCACGAGCACCAGGCCGAGGACTCCGCGCTGCGGATCGAGAACCTGCGCGTCGGGTACGCGACCCAGAACGGGGTCAAGGAAGTCGTGTGTGGTGTGTCGCTGGACGCGGCTCCGGGCGAGGTGCTCGGAATCGTGGGCGAGTCCGGTTCCGGCAAGACACAGACCATGTTCGCGGTTCTCGATTTGTTGCCCTCGGGCGGAACCACCGTCGCGGACGGCATCTGGGTCGGAGGCAAGGAGGTCGGCAACCTGGCGTCCGGCGGGCGTGCGGCGCTGCTGGGCCGGTCGATCGGCTACGTGCCGCAGGAGCCGATGAGCAACCTCGACCCGTGCTACACGATCGAACGCCAGCTGGTCGAGCCGCTGCGGCACGTGCACGGCCTGTCGAAGACGGCGGCACGCGCACGCGCGCGGGAAGTGCTGGTGCGGGTGGGGATCACCGATCCCGATCGGGTCCTCGGGTCGTACCCGCACCAGATCTCCGGCGGCATGGCGCAGCGCGTGCTCATCGCGGGTGCCGTGGCCGGGCGGCCGTCGCTGCTGGTCGCCGACGAGCCGACGACCGCGCTCGACGTCACCGTGCAGGCGGAAGTGCTTGAGCTGCTTCGGGAGTTGCAGCAGGAGTACGGCATGACGCTGGTGATCGTGACGCACAACTTCGGTGTCGTCGCGGACATCTGCGACCGGGTCGTGGTGATGAAGGACGGTCGGATCGTGGAGACGGGCCCGGTGGAGCAGATCTTCCGCCATCCCGCGGACCCGTACACGGCCGAGCTGATCAGCGCGTCCCTGGACGACGTCGAGGGCCGGGACGAACTGGACGAGACGTGGGCGCAGGAGTCACCTGCCGCCCTGGACCGGAGCGCCGCACACGTGGGCGGAGAGGACGACGCACGATGAACGCGTCCGGGAACGGCGCAGACGCCGCACCGCTGCTGGCGGTGGAGGACTTGGTGGTCGACTACCGGCTGCACCGCAAGCTGCGGCTGCGTGCGTTGAAGGGCGTGTCGATCTCGGTCGGGCGCGGCGAGTGCGTCGGGCTGGTGGGGGAGAGCGGGTCGGGCAAGTCGACGCTCGGCAAGGCCGTGCTGGGGCTCACCGCGGTCACGTCCGGCACGATCGCCTTCGACGGCGACGACATCACGCACGCCCGTGGTGCCGCCCGCCGCCGCCTGGCCAACGACATCCAGGTCGTCTTCCAGGACCCGTACGGCTCGCTCGACCCGACCATGACCGTCGGCGAAGTCCTCGCCGAGCCGCTCCTGGTGGCCGGGACGAGCCGGGCGCAGGCGCGTGCGGTGGTCGCCGAGATGCTGGACCACGTGCGGCTGCCCGTCGACTCCGTGCACCGGTACCCGAGCGAGTTCTCCGGCGGGCAGCGGCAGCGGATCGCCATCGCGCGGGCGCTGGTCCGGCGGCCCCGGCTGATCGTCTGCGACGAGCCGGTGAGCGCGCTCGACCTCACCACCCAGGCGACCATCCTGGACCTGTTCATCGACCTCCAGCGGGAGACGGGGGTGTCGTACCTGTTCGTCTCGCACGATCTCGGCGTCGTGCGGCGGATCTGCCACCGCGTCTCGGTGATGTACCAGGGCGAGATCGTGGAGTCCGGGCCCACCCGGACGGTCACGCGGGAGCCCGAGCACCCCTACACGCAGCGGCTGCTGCTGGCCGCTCCCGTCGCCGACCCGGCCCGCCAGGCCGAACGCCGCGCCGCGTGGCTCGGTCTTCGGGACTCGGCGTGACCTGCGTGCATTAGAGTCGACGCCATGCCGAAGGTGGTCGACCATGATCAGCGGCGCCGGGAAATCGTAGAGGTCGCCAAGAAGCTGATCGTCGAGGGCGGCTTCGAGGCGGCGACGATGCGCAGCATCGTCACGGCGGCCGGTTTCGCGAACGGTGCTCTCAAACACTACTTCGCCAGCAAGGACGACATCATCTCGGCGACGTTCGAGAGCGTCCTTCAGGAGACCGCGCGGCGGATGTCCGAATTGGACCCGGATTCGGGTCCGATGGAGTCGCTGCGCCGGTTCGTGGAGGCGGCCATGCCGCTGGACCCGCACGGGATCACGTCCGCCCGCGTGCTGCTGGTGCTGTGGGAGCACTCGGTCGCCAACCCGGACCTGGCCCGGCAGTACCGCGACCTGCTGACGAACTGGCGGGCGGAGCTGACCGGGCGGATCGCGGCGGTCCGGGCGGGGGAGTCGCCGGACGCGCCGGGCGTCGGGGTGCTCGCGGACGAGATCATCTCGGTGACCATCGGGGCCAACGTGGCCAGCCTGATGCACCCGGTCGGCGACCTGATCGACCGCTACCGCGCCTACATCGAGGCGCTGATGCAGCGGATCGAGGGCTGATGGTCTGGCTCTCCCCCGGTTTATTGTCTACGCTCGTAGAATGACCAGTGTCGCCGCGCTGCCGGCCACCCGCACCCAGCCCACCTCCGAGGTCACCGGCCCGCCCGTCGTGCTCATCCACGGCTTCACCGCCAGTGGTGCGGTGGACTGGCCCGCCGAGCGCTGGGCCGGTCCGCTGGCCGAGGCGGGGCGCGAGACGGTCGTGGTGCACCTGCCCGGGCACGTGGGCGGCCCGGCCGTCGGATCGGCGGACGAGGTGACCACCGGGCACCTGCTCCGGCGGCTCGCCGAGGGCATCGGCGCGGCCGAGGTCGACGTGGTCGGCTACTCGCTCGGCGCGCGCCTGGCCTGGGACCTCGCCGCCACCCACGCGGTCCAGGTGCGCCGGCTGGTGCTGGCCGGGCTCAGCCCGATGGAGCCGTTCGCCGCGGTCGACCTCGCGGCGGCCCGGGCGGCCGTCCAGGGTGGGCCGCAGCCGGCGGACCTGCTCACCGGCATCATCACGAGCATGGTGTCCGGCGCGGGGCAGGACACCGAATCGCTGCTGCGGCTCGTGGAGGGGATGGCCCGGGAGCCGTTCGACCCGGCCGGCCGGGTGCCCGAGGTGCCGGCGCTGTTCATCGCGGGGCAGGAGGACCAGATGGCCCAGGGTATCGAGCAGCTCGTCGCGCGGGTGGCCGGCGCACGGCTGGAGCGGGTGCCCGGCGACCACCTCGGTGCGCTGGCCGGTGACGAGCTGCGGGCGGCTGTCTTCCACTTCCTCGGCGTCTGACGTCGGATCGCCGCGCGGATATCCGTCGATTTCGGAATCCGAGTCGATTTCGCGAACCGTGGCGGATCTGTCCCGAATATTGCGGAATCGTCGCCGGTGACCGGTCCGGTTTGCACGCCGGACGGATCGCCCGACTCTTCAGGTACGACAGTGTCGTCGGCCGCTGGGCGACCAGCGGTGTGGAGCCGGGAGAGTCATGCTCACAATCATTCTCCAGTCGGGCGGTTTGGCGGTGGCGGTGTTGCGAGCCGCCCTCGACTTCCGCGAACTCGTCCGGCGCAGGGAATTACGCCGGAATTCCGGCTGTCTGCGGGCGCGGCGGGCACATTGCCGGCACAGTCGGCACGGGAGGACGCGATGAGCGGCGTCGACGGGTCCGCGTACGCGGAGTTCTTCACCCGGTGGTATCCGAGGATGGTCGGGATCGGCCTGCGGGCCGGCGTCGGTCGACCCGATGCCGAGGACGCCGCCGGCGCGGTGGCGATGAGCGTCTGGCGGTCGTGGTCGCGTTGGATCGCGGTCGAGAACAAGAGCGCGTACCTGCGCACCGCCGTGGTCAACGAACTGGGCAGAACCCTGAAGAAACAGGCCGCCCGGCGGGCGGGGGAGAGACGGTGGGCACGGGACCGGTGGCCCGAACCACGCGACTCCGCCGCCGACGCCCACGACCGCGGCCGTGAACTGGAAGGCGTGCGGGAGTGCCTGGACATCTCACCGCAGCGGCAGCGGGAGGTCCTGGCCTGGCTCTGCCTGCGACAGCGGGCCGGGTGGCCGGTCGCCGAGGTCGCGGAGGCGTTGGGCATCCGCCCGGCGACCGTCCGCTGCCAGCGCCGGCACGCACGCCGCAGCCTGGAGCCGTTCCTCCTCGGTGAAGGGCACGAGCACCGACGGTGGTTGCGCGCCGGGCAACGCATCCACGAGTCGTTCGCCGGCGGTGACACCGGGTTGTCGATGCCGCGTCCGGTGATCGGTGACGCGTGGACCTTGCTGCGGGACGGCGGTCTGACCCCCGATCGCGGCACCCGGGTGGAGTTGCTCGACCAGGACGAGCTGGCGTGGCGTCGGCACCGGTCCCCGATTCCCGTCGACTCGCCGATCCTCGCCGAGCTGGTGGATCTGGCCACGCGCAACGAACTGCTCGCGGTCGTCCTCGACTCCCGCCTCACCGTGCTGCACCGGGGCGGCCACCGCGACGCACTGGCCGCCGCCGACCGGCTCGGGTTCGTCGACGGCGCGTGCTGGGACCTGGCCCACGCCGGCGTCACCGCCGCCGGGCTCGCCGGGCACCTCGGCGCCCCGGTCGCGGTGAACCGCTGGGAGCACTACTTCCCCGACCAGCACGGGATGTGCTGCGTGGCCATCCCGGTGCCGACCCCGGACGGCGGGCACGTCACGATCAACCTGACCTCGACGGCGGACTCGCTGACCACCGTCCCCCTCGCCCTCCACCGGATGCTCGACATCCTCGCCCTGCGGCTGCGAAAACAGCTGCCGGCAACCGGTCGGGGCCTGATGTCCGAGGATTCCTCGGGCGGTGTCGACTGATCGGAGGATGGCCCGGGAGCCGTTCGCCCCGGCCGGCCGGGTGCCCGAGGTGCCGGCGCTGTTCATCGCGGGGCAGGAAGATCCGATCGCCGTGCCTTCGAAAACGGCCGGCGGTGCCCTGCGCGAGCAGGGCTCCGCCAACCCCGGTACTACCGCTTTCCGTCAATGCGCTTTGTACGCAGCGGGACCACAACAGCGGGACCGAGGACTCAGCGTGCCTGTCTTCTACGCAGGTCTCCACTGGTGTCGGGAACGCTGATCAAAACGACCATATTATCCGCTTGTCACCCCTTCCCGGCCCCGGACGGGCACGGCGGGGACAGACCACGTCGACCACAAGCTCTTCGAAGCACCTCTGTGCACCCCACCCCCTCCGGAGCCGAACCCGGCCGGTGACCACGCACGCCTGCCCGCCCGGTCCCCGCCCGCCCACGCCCGTCCTTGTCGTCTTCGAGTCCGGCGGGGGCGGGCTGATGCGCACAGAGGTGCTTCGAAGGACTAGTGGTCGAGGTGGCCTCTCCGCGTCGTGTCCCGTCCGGGCCGGGAAGTGGTTAAA
>CBHFOL010000396.1:0-7209 GCA_965995405.1 uncultured Saccharothrix sp. | reverse complement strand
TGTTCGGGCTCATCGGGAACGCGTTCGCGTCTTACGGCAATTCGTTCGTGCAGCCGCTGTTCAGCCTCATCGCGACCGTGTACGGCGGGACGTTGATCGTGCTGTTCGTGGTGTACCCGGTGCTGCTGCGGTTCGTGGGCAAGGTCAGCCCGGTGACGTTCTTCGCGAAGGCCTGGACGGCGATCCAGTTCGCGTTCGTGTCCCGTTCGTCGGGCGCGACGCTGCCGCTGAGCCGGCAGACCGCCGCGAACCTCGGGGTGGACAACGACTACGCCTCGTTCGCCGTGCCGCTGGGGACGACGACGAAGATGGACGGTTGCGCGGCCGTGTACCCGGCGATCGCGACGGTGTTCATCGCGAACCTGTTCGGTGTGGAGCTGGGTCTGTGGCAGTACGTGGCGATCGTGGCGGTGGCGGTCTTCGGCGCGCTGGCGACGGCGGGTACGACGGGCTGGTTCACCATGCTGACGCTGACCCTGGGCGCGGTGAACATGCCGCCGCAGGTAATCGCGACCGGCGTGGCCGTGGTCTACGCGATCGACCCGATCCTGGACATGATCCGCACCGCCACCAACGTGGCCGGCCAGATCACCGTCCCGGTCCTGGTGGCCCGCTCGGAAGGCCTGCTGGACGACGAGATCCTCAACTCGCCCAGCGAACCGCCCCTCCTGACCGGCCCCCGCACGCCCGTCCCCGCGTAAACCCAACAACGTAAACTTAACAAAGCAAACTCAAGGACGTAAAGCTAACAACGTAAACCCGCGCCGCGCCCCAGCTCCACCCGAACTCGGCCCGAGGCCAAGCCACCACCGGCCTCGGGCCGAGGCATGTCGCAAAGCTTGCATCGTAAAGCTTGCTTTGTAGGGTTTGCATTGCAAAGCTTACGTTGTAAAGCTTGCGCCTTCCGAGGTGCCGGACTGAATTCGGACAGCAAAAGATCTTTGGGGCACCTCATTCGGGCCTGCGCCGTGAGGGTTGCGTTGCAAAGTTTGCTTTGTGGGGTTTGCTTTGTAAAGATTACTTTGGAGGGTTTGCGGGGAGGGGTCAGGAGCTGCATGAGCGGAGGTCGGTGGGGTTTGGGGACACGGTGGGCCAGCCGGGGAGTTGGTCCGGCGCGGCGACCACCGGGGTGCAGCCGAGTTCCTGTTCGGGACCTACCAGGGAGAACACCTGGGCGAAGCGGCGGGAGCAGTCCGCACCCGGTGCGCAGGAGCGTTGCACCGCCACTACGTCCGCCACACCGTCGGCGTTGACGTCGCGCAGCGCGAGGTACGCACCGCTGGCCACGTACGGCAACTGCGTCCGGGTCCACGACCCCGAACGGCGCACCAGCAGCTCGCCCAGCATCTCGTTCCCCACCTGACCCCGCACCAGGCACACCGCCACCTCGGCGTCCGCGCACTCCAGCGACCGATCGGTCACCGCCGCACCCGACTCCGCAATGGTCAGCTCGAAGATGCTCCGGCCCGAAACCCCGCTGGTCCGGATCCGCCCCACGCCCTGCCCGACCATCACCTCCACCGTGTCCTTCCCCACGTCCGCCCGCACCACGGACTGACACGCGACCGACCCGCACCGAAGATCGTCCACGGTCGGCGGGGGCCCGGCAGCCGCCGGAGCCGGCGGACGCAGGGACCAGGCAAAGAACATGCCCGCAGCGGTGATGGCTGCGGCTGCGCAAGCTACGAGCAGCGCTGCTACCGGCGGGCGTGTCACGATGCCGATTGTTCCACCCCGGCGTGAGCTGTCTCTCCGTCACGAGTTACCGCCGGGTCACTAAACTCCCCGTCCATTGCACCTTTAGACCAGTGCACCTCAACACCAGTGTTGCCAGGAGGTAGGACGTCGTGTCGCTGCGCAAGGTCCTCGTCGCCAACCGCGGTGAGATCGCCGTCCGGGTCATCCGAGCCTGCCGGGACGCCGGTCTGACCAGTGTCGCCGTCTACGCCGACCCGGACCGCGACGCACCCTTCGCCCGCCTCGCCGACGAGGCGTTCGCCCTCGGCGGCAGCACGCCCGGCGACAGCTACCTCTCCGCCGACAAGCTCCTCGACGTCGCCAAGCGCGCCGACGCCGACGCCGTCCACCCCGGCTACGGCTTCCTCTCCGAGAACGCCGACTTCGCGCAGGCCGTCCTCGACGCCGGCCTGACCTGGATCGGCCCGTCCCCGCAGGCCATCCGCGACCTGGGCGACAAGGTCACCGCCCGGCACATCGCGATGCGCGCCGGCGCTCCCCTGGTGCCCGGCACCAAGGACCCGGTGTCCGGCCCGGACGAGATCGTCGCCTTCGCCCGGGAACACGGCCTCCCGGTCGCGATCAAGGCCGCGTTCGGCGGCGGCGGACGCGGACTGAAGGTCGCCCGGACGCTGGAGGAGATCCCCGAGCTGTTCGACAGCGCGGTCCGCGAGGCGGTCACCGCGTTCGGCCGCGGCGAGTGCTTCGTGGAGCGCTACCTGGACAAGCCCCGGCACGTCGAAGCCCAGGTGCTGGCCGACCAGCACGGCAACGTGATCGTCGTCGGCACCCGCGACTGCTCGCTCCAGCGCCGGCACCAGAAGCTGGTCGAAGAAGCCCCCGCCCCGTTCCTCACCGACGAACAGCGCGCCTCGATCCACACCTCCGCGCGCGCCATCTGCAAGGAAGCCGGCTACCACGGCGCGGGCACCGTCGAGTACCTCGTCGCGCTGGACGGCACGATCTCCTTCCTGGAGGTCAACACCCGCCTCCAGGTCGAGCACCCGGTCAGCGAGGAGACCGCCGGCATCGACCTGGTGCGCGAGCAGTTCCGCATCGCCGCCGGCGAACAGCTCCGGTTCACCGAGGACCCGGCCCCGCGCGGCCACTCGATCGAGTTCCGCATCAACGGCGAGGACGCGGGCCGCAACTTCCTGCCCGCGCCCGGCACCGTCACCACGTTCGTCGCGCCCGCCGGCCCCGGTGTCCGGGTGGACGCGGGCGTGGAGTCCGGCACCGTCATCGGCGGGCAGTTCGACTCGCTGCTGGCCAAGCTGATCGTCACCGGCGAGGACCGCGCCCAGGCCCTGGAACGGGCGCGGCGCGCGCTGGACGAGATGGTCGTGGAGGGCATGGCCACGGTCCTGCCGTTCCACCGGCTGATCGTGCGCGACCCCGCCTACGTCGGCACCGACGAGGGCTTCACCGTGCACACCCGGTGGATCGAGACCGAGTTCGACAACACCATCCCCCCGTTCACCGACGGTGCCGACGCCGAGGAGGACGAGCCCCGGCAGACCGTGGTGGTCGAGGTCGGCGGCCGGCGGCTGGAGGTGTCGCTGCCCGGCGACCTGGCGATCGGCGGCGCGGCCAAGAGCGCAGCCAAGGCCAAGCCGCGCAAGCGGGCCGGTGGCAAGGGCGGCGCGGCGGTGTCCGGCGACGCGGTGACCGCACCCATGCAGGGCACGATCGTGAAGGTCGCGGTGGAGGACGGGCAGCAGGTCGAGGCGGGCGAGCTGATCGTCGTGCTGGAGGCCATGAAGATGGAGAACCCGGTGATCGCGCACAAGGCGGGCACCGTGACCGGGCTCGCCGCCGAGGCCGGTTCGACCGTCACCCAGGGCACCGTCCTCTGCGAACTCAAGGAATAGGCTCACTCCCGTGGGCGAACGGGACATCCGGATCAGTGACGGAGACCGCGAGCAGGCCATCCGGCTGCTCGGCGAGCACTTGGGCGAGGGCCGGCTGGACGTCGACGAGTACGGCGACCGGTCGGCCCGGGTGACCACCGCGAAGACCAGGGGCGACCTGTCCGCGCTGTTCCTCGACCTGCCCGCGCCGCACCCGACGTTCACCGGGGTGGTCGTGGAGCCGGTCCGGCGGAGCGGGTTCCAGCTCGACCAGAGGATGGTCGCCGGGATCGTCCCGGCGGTCGGCCTGCTCTGCGTGCTGCTGTTCTTCCTGTTCAAGTCGCCGTTCGTCTTCCTGCTGGTGCCGGCCGCCGCGCTGCTGGTCGGACGGCTGGGCGACCGGCGGTGACGCTGCTGCTGCTCGACCTGGACGGCGTGCTGCGCCGGTTCGGCCCGGACGCCCCGATCGAGGACGCCCACGGACTGCCGCGCGGCACCCTCGCCCGGACCGCGTTCGAGCTCGCCGGACCCGCACTTCTGGGTGAAAAATCCGATCACGAATGGCGGATATCCGTACGGGACCGGCTGGCCGCCGACATCGGGCCGGCCGCCGCACGCGCGGCCGTGGCCGCGTGGAGCCGGGTCGGCGAGGTGATCCCGGAGGCGTTGGCGCTGGTCCGGACGGTGCGTCGACACCACCGGGTGGCGTTGTTCAGCAACGCGACCAGCCGCCTGCCGGCCGACCTGCGCACGCTCGGCCTGGACCGCGAGGTGGACGACGTCGTGTCGTCGGCCGAGCTCGGCGCGGCCAAGCCGACCCCGGAGGCGTTCCGGAAAGCGCTGGTCAGGCTGGGTGTGACCGCCGATGGCACGGTGTTCTGCGACGACAGCGCGGCGAACGCGGCGGGTGCCGCCGAGGTCGGCGTCGATGCCGTGCACACCCCGGACACCGCAGCGCTGCACGCGGCCCTCACCGAACGCGGACTGCTCGTTGGCTGACTACCTGCTCCTCGTCCTGCACGACCGGGACGAGGCCGAAGCACTCGCCCGTGAACTGGAAACCGCAGGCTGGCGGCCCTGCGCCGTCCACAAGGACCTGCTGGCCGGCGAGGACGACGCCGAGGACGCGGACTGGGTGGTCGAGCTGGCCACCGCCCCCGACGGCACGCCCGCGCACGACCACCGGGCCGAACTCGAAGCGCTGGCCGAGGGCCGCGACGGGTTCGTGACGGACTAGTCTCGCCGGCCATGGAGCCGGTCGAGATCAACGCGGGCGAGTGCTATCTGCGCCCGCTGCGGGTGGACGACCGGATGGACGACCGGGTCGCCCTGCACGACGGCGGCCGGTTCGACTCGCTCGCCGCCGCCGGCGCGCACATCGCCGAACGGCAACGGCAATGGGAAGCCGACGAGACCTGTTCGTGGGCCGTGTGTGAACAGTTGTCGAACATCGCCGTCGGCGCGATCGCGATCTCGACCACCGGCGAACTGGTCTGCTGGATCACCCCGGACCACCGCGGAAAAGGCATCGCGACCCGCGTGACGGAAGCCGTGACGGGCTTCGGATTCGGATTCCTGGACGTCGGACGCGTGACCGCCGACCCGTCCGACCAGGCGGGCGAACGGTTGGCGCGGAAATGTGGTTTCACTTCCGGGGGTCCACACGGCGTGTGGACCCGGCTACGGTAGGTGCTCATGAGGGCTGCTCGCTTGATCGTCGCGCTGACCGCGTCGGCGCTCGTCGCGTGCACGCCCCTGCCCCAGAAGAAGGCCGACGGCCGGGTGGACGAACCACTCACCGTCACCACGACCACCGTCCCGACCCTGCCACCGCGACCCCGGGACATCGCGCTGGACCAGCTGGACCCGTGCGAGGTTCTCTCGGCGGACCAGCGGATGCAGTTGAGCCTGGACAACCCGCCCAGCGCTTATGTGGAATCGAGCTTCGGCAACGCGAAGGCGTGCACCATGCGGAGCAACATCAGCGGCAACGTGGTGCGGCTGGCGCTGGTGACCGCGGAGGGCATCGGCGTGTGGCTCAGCGAGAACGCCCAGGTCGACGCCAAGACCACGACGGTGGCGGGTTTCCCGGCGCTGACCGTGCGCACGCCCGGTCTGGACGACGTGTGCAATGTCGAAGTCGATGTGGCGGAAGGGCAGTTCCTCGACGTGATGTTCCGTGACGGCGGCAACAAGACCAAGGCGAAACAGGACATTCTCTGTCAGGGGGCACAACGGGCGGCAGAAGCGGCCGTCGCCGGATTGTTGCAACGGGGCTAACCCACGCGGGGGAAGTGGCGTGCACCCACTCCCCGCTGTCGGACCCTGTGGCTAAAGTGACCTTGCCTGCTGACGGAACCGGGAAGACGGGGAGGTCGTCCATGCCGTCGCATCGCCACACTCATGGTGCGGACACCGGCGGTACACCACCGCCGACGTCGCACACCCTGAACGTGGAACCCAGCGCCATACCCAGCCTCCGCAACGCGTTCGCAGGCGCGTTGACGAAGCTGGACCAGCAGATCGAACTGGCCATCACCGAGGTCAGGGTGCGCCCCTGGGCCGGTGACCCGGTCAGCGCGGACGCCGCCGAGCGGTTCAACGAGCGGTCGCTGGAGTCGGGCGATTCGGCGCTGACCGCGCTGCGCGACTACCAGCAGCAGCTCAAGGGCGCCATGGACGCGTTGGCCCTGGTCGAACAGCAGTACCGGTCGATCGAGGACGACAACACCGGGCTCATGGAGCAGCAAGGCGGCTGCTGAGGCCGCGTCGCAGGCAAGGGGAATCTTCATGCCCGATGGACACCGCTGGAACGGCTACAGCCACGAAGAGCTCTACCGGAAGATCAACTCCGGTCCGGGGCCGCAGGCGTCGCACGCCTCGATGGAGCGCTGGGCGGGGGTCTCGGCCGCGCTGACCGAGATCAACTCCGAGCTGCACGCGGGCGTGCTGCGGTCCGGCGCGAACTGGGAGGGCGCAGCCGCCGACCAGGCCCGGCAGGGGATCAACCCGCTGGCCGCGTGGGCGGACGACGCGCGCGGCGGCGCGGACGAGATGCGCGTGTCCGCCGAGCTCCAGGCCGACTACATCGCCAAGGCCCGCGCGGACATGCCGCCGCCGGTCAAGGTGAGCGCGGAGGACCCGGGCGCGCTGCTGACCGGCCTGGTCCACCTGGTGGGCGGGCAGACCGACTACGAGAAGCAGGAAAAGGCGCACAACGCGGCGGAGCAGCGGGCCCGCGAGGTGATGACCACCTACGCGTCGTCCACCACGTCGAACGTGAACACGCTCGGGCAGTTCCACCAGCCGCCGCAGCTGGTGATCAACGCGCCCGACGTGGTGCGCAACGACGGCGTCAACGCCGGCGGCACACCCGGTTTCCACGGCGGTCCGCGCGGCGGGCACGGCTGGGGCCGGGGCGGCGGTCGCGGTGGCTGGCGACCCGCGCGCGGCGGCTACCAGCCGCAGCCCAGGCCCGAGGGCAGCAGGCCCGCCGGCCCGTCGACCAGCACGTCGAACGCGTCGACCACCCAGCCCGGCTCCACGACCAGGGCCTCGAACGCGGTGCCGACCGGACCGGGGCACCCGTCGTTCGGTCCGGGCGGCGTGCTCGGCGGCGGCC
>CBHFOL010000395.1:0-7210 GCA_965995405.1 uncultured Saccharothrix sp. | reverse complement strand
CCTCTGGTGGTCGGGTGAGCGGCGCAGTTCGCGTGCGCCGCTCTCCCCGTCCTCATCGCAGGCCGATCAGCAGAGGATGAGGCTCACGGTGGAGTGGCTGCACGGCAGCAGGAGGGAGACGTTGGAAGCGGTCGTGCTGCCGCCGCCGCCACCGCTGCTGCCACCGCTCGCCATCGCGTTGGCCTGGACCTCGGGGGTGTCCAGGTCCTGAAGACCGAGGATGTAGTCCATGTCGACTCCTTGATATCGGGGAAAGCGGGTTACTGCGACCGGCCCGCGAGGGCCGGGGCTTGGAGGAACGGCAGCACGGGCACGCCGTCCACGGCGCAGGCGATCGCCAGGAGCACGCCCGCGCCTCCGGTGTTGAGGTCCATCGACAGCCGGCGGAGCTGGATGCCGGGGAACGCCAGCCCCTCCTGGTAGGGCACGGCGTGCCAGGACAGCGTGTCCAGGTGCCGGTCGATCGCCTCTCGGGAACCGCCCGCGTGGGCGAGCACGGCCAGCAGACCGGCCCGGCCCAGCACCAGCGCGGGCTGGATGACGAACTCGCCGGTGAGCCCGCCGACCAGCTCGGGCAGTCGGGCGGAGCACGGGGCGTCCGGCGCGACGCGGGCGAACTCGTTGAGCGCCAAAGCGATTCCCGCGCTGCCGACGCCGACGTACGGGAGGGTGCGGAAGTTGCCGTCGCGGACCTGCGTCGAGCCGTCCAGCGCGGTCATGCACTCGGCGAGGTCGCGGTCCAGCGCGCGTTCCGCCTCGGCCAGCCACTTCCGGTCGCCGGAGGACTGGAACAGGCGGGTGAACAGCAGTGCCGGGCCGGACCAGCCGTGCAGCAGGCCGGCGCGGGCCTTGTCGCCGGGCGGCGGGGCGTCCGCGAGCATCCGGGTCAGCCGGTCGCCGAGCTCGAAAGCTTGTGCGGTAAGGGTTTTGTCGTCTCTCAGCGTGGAGAAGCGGAGCAGGTTCAGGGCCACGCCGGACAGGCCCGCGTTCAGGCCGTGGTCCTTTGTGGACGGTAAGAGCTCGGCGTAGGCGTGGACGAGTTCGTCGGCCTCGTCGTGGTAGCCGAGTTCGTCCAGCACGTAGGCGATGCCGTGTGCGCCGGTGAAGAAACCGGGCTCCTTGGGCGGATCGCGGCGCAACGAGTCCAGCAGCCACCGCTCGTGCTCGGGGTAGCGGCCCTCGCCGGTGACGTGCAGGGCGTGCAGCACACCCGCCGCACCGTAGGCGAAACACGCGCCGCCGACCTCGAACTGCTCGACGTCGCCGGGGAACAGCCGGTCCTCGCGCTGCGGCGTGGCACTGGCCAGGATGGCGGCGGCGATGGACTTGCGCACCACCTTCCAGTCCGGCGCGGGCTCGTCCAGCGCGGTGGTCACCGGGGCCGGCGGGTCGACGCGCGGGGTCAGCACCTCCACGATCCGGTCGCAGTACGCGTCCGGCAGGCCGAACCGGCGGCGGATGAACTCCGCGTGGGTGCGCAGTTTCACGGGTGCCAGCTCGATGATCGCGTTCAGCGGCAGGAACACGTACAGCCGGAGCGCGGCCAGCGCGTACTCGTCGATCTCGAACCCGGAACGGTCCGGCGGGGCCTGGAAGCCGGGGGAGCCCAGCGTCGGCTTGCGGTCCTCTTCGACCGGGAACGCGAGCTCGAAGTCGATCAGCGACACCGAATCGTCGTCGTCCACTAGGACGTTCAACGGGTGCAGGTCGCTGAACACCACGCCGCGCTCGTGCACGTCGGCGACGATCCGCTCGACCGCGTCCACGATCTTCAGCGCCCGCGCGGTGTACTCGGCGACGTCGCCGACCTCGTGGTGGGTCAACGGGTAGTGCTGCCCGAGCCACTGCCCGATCGGACGGCCGGGCACCGGCTGCATCGCGACGAACTCGTGCTCCCACGCGGTGAAGCGCTCGTAGACGTCGGGCACGCCCGGTACGCCGGACAGCCGGGTGAGGATGTCGTGCTCGCGGCGCAGGCGGGCGACCGCGTCCACGTTCTCCCGGTCGAGTCCGGCGTGCGGTCTGGCTTCCTTCAGCACCACGGGCACGTCGTCGGACTTGCGGGTGGCCCGGTACACGCCACCGCCGTTGGAGAAGTGCAGCGACTCGATGACCTTGTAGGGGAACGATTCGGCGTTGCCGGCCTGCCGTGCGGCCAGGTGTTCGGTCAGGCAGGAGGGCAGGGTGATCCAGTCCGGTACCGAGAACGTGGGCTTGCGCCGGTCCGGCACCAGGTCGCCGTCCGGGCCCTCGATGGCCAGCACCCGTCTGCCGTCGACCTCCAGCCACTGCTCCACGAAACCGCCGTAGCGCACGAAGAGCGGGCCCGCGCCGTAGCGGAGGTCGCTCAGGATGTACGCGCCGGGCTTGCCGCCGAGCAGTTCGTCCAGCTCGCGCAGGGTGGTTTCGAGCTGGGCCTCGTCGGCCGGGTAGATGGTGATCAGCTTGCCGCTGGCCTCGCGCGGGGCGTACTTCGAGTTCCGGGCCAGCACGATCGACTGGGTGCGCAGGTACTTGAACGGGATGCGCCGGGGCACCAGGTGGGCGTGGACCGCGAGCAGCACCTCGCCGGCGTTGCGGACGGTCGCCGAGACGTGGATCTTCCAGCCCTGGCGCGGCACGACGGCGTCGTTCGGCTGGAGGTAGCGCCAGATCGTCAGATCGGCCTGCGACCAGTCCTCCGGCAGCGCGGGGAGGACGCGGGAGAAATCGTCGTCGGCGGTTTCCGCGTGGCTTTGCACGTCGTAGAAGAGACGATCCGCGAAGCAGTATGCCTCATAGCGGAGATCCACCGGAATTCGCCTCCCTGGGTTTATGCGACCGGCATATTCCCGCATGGTCTCCGGGCGAAGACCATCCGCCAAATCGGGGAGTAGGTTAGGCCGTTCGTGCCGGTATGGGTCCGCTCTACCAGCACTTTCAGTTGTGTCGGATGCAGTGGAACCACCCGAACGCCAGGTTTGGCGCTGCTCTGTACGGGTGTCCGGGAGTGTCGCCGCTAAACGGTACCGGTTCGTTCAACAGCGGGCCTGCCGGAATCCAGCGGAATCAATGGCAGTCCGCTGTTTTGCGGTTCCGGTCACCCGGTGTGCACCATTGGTCCCATCGGGGGACGGTTGAGCTATTCGTCGTCTTTATCGGCCGATAGGGTGTGTAATTGGTCCGAAATTCGGGTTTGGCTATTTATGGTGGTTGGTCCAGACCTCCCGGGCCGCACCGATCGGGTTTCCCGCTGGGCTGTTCGGGTGGTCAAGCGTGCGTTCGGTCGTATGTGGCACGCTGAACGTCGTGTCGTCCCGGCTGCTGCTGCCCACCGTGCTCGTGGTCGCCGCCCTGACCGCGACCGCCGGAGTACTCGCCCGCGATGCCTACCACCGACCCGCGCAGGCGACCGGCGACCGCGTCGCCACGCAGGTCTCGTCCCCCGTGCAGAGGGCGGAACAGCCGGGCAGCACGACGGTGCGGCTGAGTCTGGACGCCGACATGCACCCCGACGGCGAACGCGTCCGCGAGTTGTTGCAGCGCTACTTCGACGCGATCAACGCCCGCGACTACGACCAGTGGGCGAAGACGGTCACGGCGGACCGCGTGAACCGCATCCTGCGGGCACGCTGGGAGTCGGACTACGAGACGTCCCGCGACGGCACGATCCTGGTGCACCGCCTGGAAACCGTGTCGCCGACCAGGCTGCGGGTACTGATGACGTTCGTCAGCACGCAGGCCATCGCCAAGGCCCCGGCCGACCTCCAGGCCGACTGCATCCGTTGGCGCGTCGTCTATCCCGTGCAGGAGGAGGCCGGCTCGCTCCGCGTCGACTTCGGCACGGAGGGCTCCAGCTCCCAGTTCACCGCCTGCTGACCCGCCCGGTGCCGGGCGGCGGTTCGGTTCTCTGGTCCGGGCACGTGGTGCCGGAGGTGGGAACGTTTCGAGATTCCCCTCGAAGCGGTGCAACCCTTTCGCGGTCTCGATGCGTATGAACACCGCGATCGAAGGGAGCGTCCATGTCCGACGGCCACACGTTCACCCGGGTCGCCCGGGAGCGGGCGACCGCCTGGAGGCGGACAGCCTTCTTGATGTGCGGCGACTGGGGGTTGGCCGAGGACATCGTGCAGCTGGCTCTGGTCCGGCTCGCGAAGCACTGGCACCGCATCGACCTGGACGGCGTCGAGGCGTACGCCCGCAAGACGATCGCCCGCCTCGTGATCGACCAGGCGAGGCGTGCCTACCACCACGAGGAGCCGCACGCGTCGTTGCCCGACGAGCAGGTGACGGACCCGGACAGTGACGAAATCCTGGATATCCGCGCGGCGCTCCACCAGGTCCCGCCGCGCCAGCGTGTCGTGCTCGTCCTGCGCTTCTACGACGATCTGACCGTCACGCAGACCGCAGCAACCCTCAACATCTCCGAGGGGACCGTGAAGTCCCAGACCGCGCGGGGGTTGGACGCGCTGCGGTCCTTCCTCGGAGACCTGTCCTACCTCTCCGGCCGGCACAAGTGAGGCAGAGCCCATGACTACCGAGAAGGACCTCTTCACCCGTGCGCTCGGAACCGACGAGCCGCCACTGCGACTGGACTACGAGGGTCCGGCGCGACAGGTGCGAAGCCGGCGGTTCCGTCCCGCTTGGGCGGTCGTCGCAGCCGCCGCCGCGGTGGCGACCGTGCTGGGCGGGGCGGCGCTGATCAACTCCACAGGTTCGACAGCCCTGCCGTCGGGTGGCGAGTTGCAGGTTGGTGACGCGGAACCCGAGGTGCGCGTGGAGGCTCCCACCGAACGGGAGATCGCCTATTGCTACCGGACGGCGGACATCCGCAGCACCGAGGTCAATCAGCGGGTGCCGATCGGGATCAACGGCAACGGTCGGGAAGGGCGCGGCGACGTCGCGTCACGCGCCATGAGCATCTGCGGGGATTCCTGGCGCAACAACTACAACGGCTGGCAGTCGGTACCCGTGACGACGGCGCCGGTGGTGGGTGGCCACCAGAACGCGGTGCCGGCTCTGGTGGCGTGCGTGTTGAACTCCGACGCGCTCAAGGCGGAGTCGGGTGCCGTGGGTGTCTTTCCGGGGGATCCCACGACCTGTGCGCGCATGGGCCTCGCCACAGCCGAGCTGTGACGTTCGGCCGCCGCGACCGGTTTCGTCCGACCGGTCGCGGCGGCCGAAGCGTCAGACGTGGTAGGTCCGCAGCGCCACCACGTTGTCGTTGTAGTGGGTTCCGAGGTAGGAGACGTCCAGGTCGAAGTAGCCCCAGTCGCACTCCGTTTCCTCGGCGTTGCAGTTCTCGGTGTGCACGGCCACCCTGTTGCAGCCGTTGTACCCCTTCATCGAGGACACGTTGTTCTCGACGCTCCAGAAGTTGACCAGGTGGTAGCCCTCGTAGTCGCAGCCGCCGTCGGTCCCGTAGAACTGGTACAGCTTGTCGCCCCCGTAGTTGATGTCCTCGTACTCCTCCAGCAGTAACGTGTCGGTCAGTGTGGTGACCGAGTCGGCCGGCCGGTCGGTACGTGCTTCGGTGGCTCTGCGGTGCGCATCCTGGATCGAGACGGTGGAACAGGCACGGGACACCACCTTCGAGTAGCCCTTGTCGTCCACCTCCTTGCTCACGATGACGGCGCAGTGCTCACTGGGGGCGACCACCGTGGAACTCGCCGACGCTGCCTGCGCCGATGCGGGTGTCGATCCGCCCGCGGCGATCCCCAGCGCTGCGGCGAAAGCAGCGGACAACACGGTTCGAAACATCGTGGACATTGCGCATCCAATCGGATTCGAGTGGTCGGGTTTCCGGTACGAAGAATCCGGAACCGCGTTCGGGTCGGGCGTGGACGTGCTGGTACGTCGCACCGGCCGAGTGCCGTCGATGTCGAAAAGGGGCGGCCCGGCAGGTCACGCGTCGCGGACAGGCGGAGCGGTCGCAGCCGCCCTGTCGGTGCCCGGACTCTTCTTCCGATCCATGAATAATCTCGGTCGAGAAATACCATAGTCATGGATGGTGATCGCTCGCGATCCGCCAATTGGGGGTGACGACTGTCATGCCCGAATTTCGAGAGAACCGCACTGGGCTGAATCGACCGTTCAGTGGACTCTGTTCGGCGGTAGTCGATACCTGCGTCTACCCGATGGAGCTTTTCCGGGTGCAACTGGAACGCTCGGCACCTCGGCGGCAGTACGCGCGTTTTCGCAGGTAGCCGAGGTGTATGCGCCGATGGGGTGACAGCGGGCTGGTGGCGAAGCGACAACTGCCGATGAACACGGCTTCGCGGCGCGACTGTGCTTGTGTGTTCCGTAGTGATCAGGCGGTGTGATGGCCGATGTCGCTGGGGCGGAGTTGGACTGGATGCGCCCACGGATCGACATTTGGTCGCGCAGTCGGAGTCGTGGCACTCCACGGGGTCACGCGGCGGTCCACGAGGCGGGCACGGGAAACAGGTCTGACCGCACGTTGATTCCCGGGTAGTCGCCGGGCAGGGGACAGTCAATAGGTGAAAGCGGCCCGAATCTGGGCGCATACCATGTCGGATTTGATTCACACCCTGATGAAAAGGTCAAGCTGTATATCCGCAGGGGAGTCGGGTTTGGGCGTGTACTTGAACCGTCAGAACGTCCGAGGCTACGACGTTTTACCGTCTTCGCCCGTTCGGTGTGACTGCCGGGCACATTGTGCGCGGACACACGCAACGGGACAAGTCACAGCGCGTTGCCGCCGGAGTGGTGCGTGGATGCGGCTGGTGTGCCGGCGATGATGTAGTGGCAGGTGTTGTGCAGCAGGTACGACCCGTCAGAGAGGCGGTACGGGGTGATCGCCTCGGTGATCGCTTCGTCCACTGCGGACTGTCCTGAGTGGCCGATCGCCTGCGCCGCGGGGCCGGTGGACCTCAGGCCCCGCAGTGCGGTGGCCAGGTCCGGGTACTCCCAAGGGCCCGGCACCACCCGGGGCGTGGCGGGTACGAGCCCGGCGTTGGTCAGGAGGGCGGTGAGCGTGGCGGGGTCCGAGGCGTCCGGCCGGGTGTCGGCCGGGCAGAGGGGCAGCAGGCCGCCGACGGCGAGCAGGTAGGCCACGGCGTCGCATTCGGGCAGTGGCCCCCACGTCGCGACCACGACCCGGCCGCCGGGTCGCACGACCCGCGCCGCCTCGGCGACCGCGACCGCCGGGTCACAGGCGAAGTGGAGACAGTTGACCGCCACGACGACGGAGAACTGGTTGTCGGGGAAC
>CBHFOL010000394.1:0-7265 GCA_965995405.1 uncultured Saccharothrix sp. | reverse complement strand
GCGTTGTGGGATCGGGCGTTGGGGCTGTGGCGGGGTGAGCCGTTGACGGGCGTCCGTTCGCCGTGGGTCGACACCGAGCGCGAGGGGATGCGCCGCGAACGGCATCTCGCCGAGTGCGAGCGGTCGGAAGTCGGTTTGTGGCTGGGACGACACGCGGAACTGCTACCCGGGTTGGCGGCACTCGTGGATGCCGAGCCCCTGGACGAGCGGGTCGCCGCGCAGTTCATGCTCGCGCTCTACCGCGGTGGCCGGCAGTCGGACGCCCTTGCCCACTACATGCGCGTGAGGACCGCGCTGGCGGAGCGACTGGGCGTCGATCCCGGCGCGGAGCTGCGGGACCTGCACCGCCGGATACTCGTGGGCGACCCGGGATTGGACACACCGGAGGGCACCGGGACGGCCCCTGCCCTCCGGGCGGTGCCGGTGCCCAGGCAACTGCCCGCGCCGCCGTGGGGGTTCATCGGCCGCGAGGTGGAGTTGGACCTGTTGGACCGGATCGTGTTCACCACAGCGGCGGCCGGCATGACCGTCGCCGTCGCGGGAGCCGGGGGAATCGGCAAGACCTGGTTGGCCCTTGCGTGGGCGCATCGACGCGCCGAGGACTTCCCCGACGGCCAGCTGTTCGTCGACCTGCGCGGGTTCAGTCCAGACGGAGGGAGGTTGGACGCTCCCGCTGTGGTGCGGGGATTCCTGGACGCGCTGGGTGTCGTGCCAGGGCGCGTTCCGGTCGATCAGCACGCCCGAGCGGCGTTGTTCCGCAGCCTGGTGGCGGACAAGCGGATGCTGGTAGTCCTGGACAACGTCGCCGACAGCGAGCAGATCACCTCTCTGCTGCCCGGTGGCCACGGCTGTGTCGTGCTTGTGACCAGCCGCGTCCGTCTGACCGGTTTGATCACGGCACACGGCGCCCACCACCTCGACCTGGACATCCTGACCGAGGAGGAGTCCGCCGCACTGCTCGCCCGCAGGCTCGGTCGGCGAAGGGTCGACGCCGAGCCGTCCGCCGTCGCCGAACTCGTCCGCTTGTGCGATGGGTTTCCGCTGGCCCTGGGGGTGGTGGCCGGGCGGGCACACACCCACCCGCTGATGCCGTTGGCCCGGCTGGTCGCCGAACTCCGCGAGCCGGGGTTGGACGCGTTGACCGATGACGACCTTTCGCGCAGCCTGCCGGCCGTGTTGTCGTGGTCGTACCGGACGCTGACCCCCGAGCAGCGGACCATGTTCGGATTGCTGGGTATCGCCCCGGGCCCGGACATCGGCGTGACCGCCGCCGCGCACCTCGCCGCCGTGCCCGAGTCGTCGGCCCGGCGAACGCTGCGGGGACTGGAGAACGCCTCGCTGGTGATTCCGGACGATCGTGGCCGCTACCGGATGCACGACCTGATCCGCCGCTATGCCGCGGCGACCGCCGACGACATGTCCGAGGATGTGCGCGACCGGGCACTGCGGCGTTTGGTCGACTTCCTCCTGCACACCGCCTGCACCGCCGATCGCGTGCTCAACCCCCACCGACCGCCGACCCGGCCCGCGATCCCGTCAGCGGACGACCACCAGGGGCCGCGACCCGACCCCGCTGCGGCGATGGCGTGGTTGGACGACGAGCACCCATGCCTTCTCGCCGCACAACAGATCGTCGCCGCACACGGCCGGCACGACCACGTCTGGCAGTTCGCCTGGGTTCTGCACACGTTCCACCAGCGACGCGGACGAACAAGCGAGTACCTGGCCGTGTGGAACACAGCGTTACAGGCCGTCGACCGACTCGCTGACCCGAGCACCCGTGCGGTCATCCTCTGGCACCTGGGCATCGCCCACACCGACTCGGCGCGGTACGGCGAAGCGATCGTCCACCTGCGCCGGGCACTCGCGCTCTCCGATGCGACCGGTGATACCCGTGGCGTCGCCGACGCCCACCTGGCCTTGACGTGGGCGCTGGGCCAACAGGGCGAAGACCGACAGGCCCTCGACCACGCGGCCATCGCCCTGAGCCTCTACCGGACCTTGGACGCGCCGGTACGAGAGGCGACGACGCTCAACGCACTCGGGTGGCACTCCGCCCGCCTCGGTTCCCATCAGCAGGCACTGGACTACTGCGAGGCCGCACTCCGACTGCAACGGCACCACCACCACCGCGACGGGGAAGGCGCGACTCTGGACACACTGGGTTACCTCCACCACCTCACCGACCGGCCTCACGACGCCATCGCGTGCTACAACCGGGCACTGGTCCTCTTCCGGGACACCGACGACATCTCCGCGGAAGCGGACACCCTGGACCGCCTCGGTCACTCCCACCGCGCCTGCCGTCAATACGCCCACGCCCGCGCGGCTTGGCAGGAGGCGCTGGACCTGTACCGAATCCAGAGCCGCGCGGACGTCGTCGACCGCCTCTACCGGCAACTCGGCGAACTCGACATGGCACCCGACGGCTGACACCGACTCTCTTCGGCGATGGATGGAAATGCCTCGACGGCGCCGCCACTGCGAAAGCCGGGCAGCGACGCGAGGGCACGGCACGCCCGGACGCCGGCCTCGGCGGTGCCGGCGCCTTGGATCGACGGGTGCTACTTCTCGGCGGTGCCGGGTTCCCCGCTGATGGATTCCTGATAGATGTCCGCGTAGGTGCGCGAGTCCTTGACCAGGTCGTCGCAGAAGGCGGCGACGTCGTTGCCGATGAGTTCCAGGACTCCCTTGCCTGCCGCGGCGCCTTCCTCGAAGAAGTCGACGATCCCGGAGAGCAGGTGCCCGTCGGGCAGGTCGATCGGTCCGACCTTGAAGAGGTACCGCTGAATCTCCTTGTAGACGATCTGGTAGTCCGGCGGGAGCGCCTTGACCCGCGCCAGGTGCGTCCGCCACTGCTTCTTGCCCTCGATGATGTCCCGGATGCCCACGTCAGCCTCCCAGTCGGTCCAATTTCCTTGCGACGTTCCTGTTCAGCTGCTCGCGCCATCGGTCGCGATAGCTCGGAGCCCCTTCGCCGCCGGCCAGCGCCGCACAGAAGCCCTCGACGTCGTCGCCCAGCACGTCGTGGATGCTCTGTCCGTCCGCCGCTGTTTCTTCGAGCAGCACCAGTGCGCTGTCGAGGATCGGCATCAGGTTGCGGCCCGAGAAGCCCGAGTAGGGGGAGAGGCGGACCTTGATCTGTTCCCACGCCGCCCGGTGGTCGGCGGGCAGTGCCTCGGCCCGTGCTTCGAACTCCTTCCATTCCCTGGTGAGATCGCTGCCTGTGACGGTCTCCCAGAAGTTCATCTCCCGCCCTCCTTGAGCTTGTCGATCCGTGATGAGAGGTAATCCCACTTCGCCCAGAACGTCCCGAGCTCTGCGCGCCCCGCGTCGTTGAGGGCGTAGAACTTGCGTGGCGGTCCCACCCCGGACGGTCGTTTCGTCACCTGGACGAGCCCGTTCTTCTCCAGTCGCAGCAGGATGGTGTAGACCGTCCCCTCGACGACGTCGGCGAAGCCGAGTTCGTTCAGCCGACGCGTGATGGCGTACCCGTAGGTCTCCTCGCCGGCGATGATTTCCAGCACGCAGCCCTCAAGCGTGCCCTTCAGCATCTCCGTCAGGTCGTCCATCGTGCGCCTCTCCGGTCTCCCGGTACTGCGTACTACCGAGTACCACTACACGGTATCACGGGGTAGTGGGCCATGCCCAGACCGCGGCGAGTCGGTGGGGCTTGCCGCCGGCCGACATCTGGGGTCAACTTGTCGCCGGCAACACCACCTGGGAGGTCACGGTGTCCCGCTGCGTCGCCCGCCGCTTGATCTCGGGCCCGGCCGGCGGCTCCACCTGCGCCGACCAAGAGTGGTGTATCGGCAATCAGTGGGAACCACTCGTGAAAGCACATGACCTTCGTCCGGGTGCGAACGGGGCGCACACGGACTTGGCCTTACGGAGAGCCCGTGAAAAAGCGTGTGATCGGACTGATCGCGGTCGTCGTCCTGGCAGTCGTCGGCCTGGTCGTCGCCTCGCCGTGGGACTCGCCTTCGGTGTCCGTCAGCAGTGGCGTTCCCTCGTGCACGACCACCCCGGCGGGCGATTGCCCGCCTGCGACGTCATCGTCGTCGGCGGTCGCGGCCTCCGCGCCCTCGGCGACGCCGTCCGCCGCAACTGCACCGACGACGACCGCGGCCCCTCGTAACGGGCTGAACCTCCTGTTGATTCCGTGGGAGGGCGGCCCGGAGTACTACGGGCAGTTCGCCGGGGCCGGGGCGTGGACCGACCCGAACTTCTTCCCCGTCGCGGTATGGGGTGCCACCGTCGGGACCCAGCAGGACGTGGACCTCGACAAGGCGGTCGGCATCAACACGTACCTGGAGCTTTACGACACCCCGCGGCTGGATCTGATCCGCAACGCGGGCATGTTCGCGCTCCATGACCAGACCTCCAATCCCCACCTCGGATCGGAGACCGTGGGTTGGCTGTTGGCCGACGAGCCCGAACAGTTCGGCCAGGGCGACGCGCTCAACCTGCTGCGGACCACCGCCTCCGCTCTTCCGGGCGACGGGCGGATGCGCTACACGAACTTCACGGCGAACATGATCTGGCCGAACTACGCGCCCGAGGACGGCACGGCCGGGCAATGGCTCGATGTGAACAGCGCGGCGTCCCTGGACACCTACTGGTACGGCCGGTACATGGGCTGTGACCGGCTGTCCCACCCGGACCTCCCCGCCCTGGACCAGAGCCTGCTGACCGAGGCCGAGTGCTACCGCCCCTTCAACTACGGCTACGGCGTGTCGAAGCAGCGGGAGATCGCGGCCTCCTCGGGCAAAATGGAGAGCGTGTTCGGGTTCGTCGAGAACGGTCGTCCCTACGCGGAGAACGCGGCGATCAAACCCGATCAACTCCGGGGTGCCGTGATGAGCATGCTCATCCACGGCGCGCGAGGGATCAACTACTTCAACCACACCTACGGCGACTGGTGCCCGAGCAGCAACAACTTCCGGTACACCGCGCTGCATGGCGGTGACTGCTACGCGGACATGACGAAGGCCGCGACCAAGGTCAACGGCCAGATCAAGGCACTCGCGCCGGTACTCAACACCCAGAGCTACCAATGGGTGTTCAACCCGTCACTGGACACCATGCTCAAGGTTCACAACGGACACGCCTACATCTTCGCGATGGGCAAGGGCATCCCGGGCGGGACCGCGACGGGGACCTTCGCCCTGACGTTGCCCGCGGAGGTCGGTGGCGCCTCGGTGGAGGTCGTGGACGAGGGGCGCACCATCCCGGTCACGGGCGGCACGTTCACGGACACGTTCGCCTCCGACACCACCTATCACATCTACAAGGTGCGGTTGTGAATGCTCAAGCGTCCGCATCTCCGTAAAGCACGACGGGGAGCTCCGTGATGCGGTGGCTGAGCAGGTCGCTCTGCCGGCGGGGCGGTGTGTCCGGGTCGGCGAGACGCGCGTTCGGGAACCGCCGGAGGAACGCGGCGACGGCGGTTGTGGCCTCCAGGCGGGCCAGGCCCGCGCCTATGCAGTAGTGCGCGCCGAGACCGAACGTGACGTGGTCGATCGGGTCGCGGTCGGGGACGAACCGCTCGGGGGACGGGTGCGCCGTGCGGTCGCGGTTGGCGGCGGCCAGGTTGACGAGGACGGGTGTGCCGCGCGGCACCACGACACCTCCGTCCAAGTCGATGTCCTCGACGGCGAACCGCCAGGTGGCCAGCGGGAAGGGCGGGTGCACGCGCAGGGTTTCCTCCACCGCGGTGGGGATGTCGGCGGGTCGGGTCGGGGCGGCCAGGAGTTCGTACAGCGTCGCCGAGATCAGGCTCGCGGTGGACTCGTGACCGGGCAGGATCAGGCTCGGTATCCACGCCTCGACCTCGGTGCGGGTCGCCTGTGGCGGTTCCTGTTCGGTCACCGCCAGCAGGTCGGTGATCATGCCGTCCGCGATGCGTTCCGGCTCGTCCTCGATGAGTCGGGTGATCGTGCCGTACAGGTCGGCGCGGCCTTGGTCGCGTACCTCGGGGCTGCCGCCGTAGAAGATCCGCTCGCTGGCGGTGCGCATCGCCGGGTGCACGTCGCGCGGCAGGCCGAGCAGGGTGCAGATGATGGTCAGCGGCAGCGGGTAGGCCAGCGCGGCCACCAGGTCGACCGGGCCGTCCGCCTTGGCCACTTCGTCCAGCAGTTCGTCGGTGACGGCGGCGACCGTCGGCGCCCAGGTCCGGATGCGGGTGGGGCTCAGGCCCAGCATGTGGAGCCTCCGCAGCCGGACGTGTGCGGCGCCGTCGCTGGTCACGATGTCGCCCGGGGCGGTTTCCCGGGAGCCGATCAGGCCGCTCTCGTCGACGAACCACGGCGGCGCGTGCCTGCCGTCCTTGCCGAAGCGGGTGTCGGCGAGCACCCGGCGCACCAGGTCGGGGTCGGACACGATCCACACCAGGCCGCCCGCGTGTCGGACGCGGGCCACCGGACCGGTTTCGGTCAGCCGCACCAGGTCGTGGAGCAGGTCGTGCTCGGCCCGGCGCAGGGACAACTCGACTACGGGTGGCTGCGTCCGGGTCATGTCCCCTCCTCTGGGGCGATCTCTGGGGCGATGCGGATCAGGAGGCGGGTCGGGCCGTGGAAGACCAGGTCGCCGCCGTAGCGCACGGGCTCGTCGGACAGGCCGCCGGCCGGCACGCCCTCGGCCAGCAGCGCGCCGAGACCGATCTCGGCCTCGGCCCTGGCCAGGACCGCGCCGAGGCAGTAGTGGATGCCCATGCCGAAACCGCAGTGCGCCGGTCCGCCGCGGTCGAACCGGAGCACATCGGGGTCCGGGAAGCGGCGCGGGTCGCGGTTGGCGGAGCCGAGCACGAGCACCACCTTGTCGCCGCGGCGGATCTCGCGTCCGCGCAGCGTGGTGTCGTGATATGCCCAGCGGGTCACCATCTGCACGGGCGGGTCGTACCGGACGAACTCGTCCACCGCCCCGGCGGGCAGCGCACGGCGTCCGTCCACCGCCCCGGGGTCGGCGAGCAGGGCGAGCACGGACTTGGCGATGAGGTTGGTGGTCGTCTCGTGACCGGCGGTCAGCAGGTGGATGCAGGTGCCGGTGAACTCGTCCTCGGTGAGCTCCGCACGGTCACCGGCGCGCACGAGCCGGGCGACGAGATCGTCGCCGCCGCGCCGACGCCTGCGCGCGGCCTCGCGCAGGAAGTAGTCGGCGAGCCGGCCGGCCGCCTCCTCGGCGAGCGCGTAGGCGTCGTCCCTCCGCCCGGTCCGGGCCGTGCCCGCCTCCTGGAGCGCCACGGCCCGATCGCGGAACCACGCGGC
>CBHFOL010000393.1:0-7283 GCA_965995405.1 uncultured Saccharothrix sp. | reverse complement strand
GCCCCGCGACCATCGAGCCGACCAGCACGGTCGCGTACAGGCCGACCACCGGCGAGATGGTCGCGAAGCCCATCCCGATGTTGCCGAGTACGCCCAGCCGTCGGCTCAGCCGCTGTTCGTAGCCCAGCGCGCGCAGGCGTGCGTCGTCGGCTGTGATTGTTCGGCGCTGGTCTTCGATCACGGTGTGCCTTCCGCCAGTCTGAGACCTGGGTCACTGATTGCCGGGACGGTAGATCCGCAGGTGGAGCCCGGTCGATCGACGTGGTGTTGAATTTCCGGCGCACGATGGACACTGTGTCCATGCCGTTCACTGTGGACTCCCTGCTCGCCGTGCGCGATCTGCGCCTGACGCTGCTCGCCGGCGGCGACGGCCGCGACCGCGTGATCGAGGCCGCGCACGTGTCGGAGCTGGCGCGGCCGGGGGAGTGGCTGCGCGGCGGCGAACTGCTGATGACGACCGGCCTGGCGCTCCCGGCGGACCCGCTGGCCTGGCACGGCTTCGTCCGGGACGTGGTCGACGGCGGCGCGGCGGCGCTCGCTCTGGGCGTGGGGCACGGTCAGCCGCACCAGGAGCCGCCCGCCGAGCTGGTGGCCGCCGCGGCGGAGGCCGGGCTGCCGCTGCTGGTCGTGCCGGACGAGGTGCCGTTCATCGCCGTCACCAAGGCCGTGTTCGCCGCGCGGGCGGCCGAGGAGCGGCGGGCGCTGGAGCACACGATCGACGTACAGCGGCGGCTCACGGTCGCGGCGGCGTCCGGTGGCGACCTGGACGCGATCCTCAAGGTGTGGCTGGCCGAGACCGGCCGCGCCGCCGCCGTGACCGACCTGCTCGGCCGCCCGCTGGCCGCCGTCGGCCCCTCGGTGCGCGCGCTGCTGGACGCGGCCCGTCCGGCGCTGGACGACCTGAGCGCCAAAGGGCGGCTGGCCAGCGCGTCGGTGGACGTGGACGGGCAGGCGCTGAGCATCCAGCCGGTCGGCGCGCGACGGCTGCGCGGGCACGCCCTGCTCGCCGGGCCCCGGATCGGGACGGCGGACTCGGCGCTGGTGTCGCTGCTGACCCGGGAGCTGGAGCGCAGGCACCTGGCCGACGAGCCGCGCCGGCGGGCGAGGGCGGAGACGCTGACCGAGCTGCTGGCCGTGACGTCCGACGAGCGGGCCGAGCCGATGCTCGCCGCGCTCGGCCTGTCGTCGCCCACGGTGCGGGGGATCGCCGTGCGGATCCGGCCGGACGAGGCGGGTGAGCTGGCGGCCGATCTCGCGCTCGCGCTGCCCGGCGGTCTGGTGCGGCACCGGGGCGACACCGTCGAAGCGCTGGCGGTGGACGGGGTGGACGTGGCCGTGCTGCTGGACCGGTTCGCGCCGGGGCGTCCGGCCGGCATCGGCGCGGCGCTGCGGCCGGGTGCGGCGGCGGTGACCCTGCGGCAGGCGGGTGCGCTGCTGGCGACCAGTGCCCGGCTGGGCCGGCCCGCCGAGGTCGGTGAGCACAGCACCAGCAGGCTGCTGCTGACCCTCGGGCCGCCGGACGTGCTGGCGGCGTTCGCGGACACCGCGCTCGCGCCCATCGACGCGGCCGACCCGCGTGGGGAACTCGTCGCCACGCTGCGGGCGTGGCTGGACGCCAATGCCGCGTGGGACGTCACGGCGCTGCGCCTGGGCGTGCACCGGCACACCGTGCGCAACCGGATCGACCGGATCGAGCAGCTCATCGGCCGCGCGCTGGCGGCGGCCTCCACGCGGTACGAGCTGTGGCTGGCGTTGGAGGCACGGGAGGCGGTCGCCGGACACTGACCTGTACAAGTCGTCCAGTGTGGTGGTCAGGATTCGACGTGGTGTCGATCGACGGAGACGTCAGCCGAACGTACGTTGCCGGGACGCACAGAGTGGAGGCGGGCAATGGGTGTTCCGGAAGTCGATGTCGTGATCGTGGGCGCGGGATTCGCGGGCTTGACCGCGGCCCGTGATCTCGGTGCGGCCGGCCGCCGCGTGTGCGTGCTGGAGGCGCGTGACCGGATCGGCGGGCGCACCTGGTACCGCACCGACCTGTTCGACGGCTTCGGCCTGGAGATGGGCGGCACCTGGATCGTCCCGGAGCAGGCGTTCGTGACCGCCGAGGTGCGCCGCTACGGGATCGCCGTCGCCGACAGTTCGCTGCCCGCCCGGATGACCTGGTCGGACCGGGGGAAGGTGCTGGAGTCGCTGCTGCCCGTGCCGCCCGCCGAACTCGGCGACCTCGAACACGCGGTGCGGGCGCTGATCGCGGCGGGCGCGCGGCTCGACGTCGACCGGCCGCTGTCCGAACAGGACCTGGCCGACCTGGACGTGCCGATCCGGCAGTGGGCCGACGAGGCCGGGCTGCGCGGCAACGCGCGCGAGCTGCTGATCTCGTGGTTCTGCGGCTGCGGCAACGCTTCGGCGGACACCGGTTCCGCGCTGGACATCCTGCGCTGGCTCGCCGCGATGGACAATTCCCTGTGGGGCATGGTCAAGGCCAGTGTGCTCGGGCAGACGTTCGTCCACGGGACGGTGTCGCTGGCGACGGCGCTGGCCGAGGACGGCGGCGCGGACATCCGGCTGTCGACGCCGGTCCGGTCGGTGCGGCAGGCCGGTGACCACGTCGTCGTCGGTTACGACGGCGGGGAGATCACGGCCCGGCGGGTGCTGGTCACCGTGCCGATCGGCGTGTTGCGGGACATCGACTTCCAGCCGGGGCTGTCGGCGGGGAAGCTGGCGATCTCGGAGGAGAACCACGCCGGTCAGGGGCAGAAGGTGTGGGCGTTGGCGCGCAACGTTCCCGACGATTTGAGCGGGTACGGATGGGGTACTGCGTTCGATTACGTGGGTGCGATGGGCACGGTGGCCGAGGGGGTCGTGCTGGTGTGCTTCGCGCCCGAGCACGACCACGTGGACGCGGCCGACCGGGAGGCCGTGCAGCGCGCGGTGCGCGAGTTCGCGCCGGACGCCGAGGTGCTCGCCACCGCCACGCACCAGTGGGTCGACGACGAGTGGTCGCGGGGGACGTGGACGACGTTCCGGGCCGGGCAGATTTCCCGCTATGAAACCGATCTCGCCGTGGCCGAGGGTCTGGTGCACTTCGCTGGCGCGCACACCGCGCAGCGCTGGCCGGGCTTCATCGACGGGGCGGTCGACAGCGGTCGGCGTGCCGCGGCCGAGCTGGCGGACGTGCTGTGATCGGGCCGGTCGACGCCACCAGGATCCCGCGCTACGCGGGCGATGCCACGTTCGCGCGGCTGCCCCGGTTCACCGATCTGCCCGACGCGGACGTGCTGGTGTGGGGCGTGCCGTTCGACTCCGGGGTGAGCTACCGGCCGGGGGCGCGGTTCGGGCCGGGTCACGTGCGGCAGAGTTCGCGGCTGCTGCGGCCGTACAACCCGGCGCTGGACGTGGAGCCGTTCGCGGTGCGGCAGGTCGCGGATGCCGGTGACGTCGGGGTGAATCCGTTCGACCTGCGGGACGCGGTCGCCACGATCGAGGACGTCGCCGGGCGGCTGTGCGGGACCAGGCGGCGGCTGATCACCATCGGCGGCGACCACACGATCGCCCTGCCGTTGCTGCGGGTGCAGCACCAGCGGCACGGTCCGATCGCCGTCCTGCACTTCGACGCGCACCTGGACACGTGGGACACCTACTTCGGGGCCGCGTACACCCACGGCACGCCGTTCCGCCGGGCGAGTGAGGAGGGGTTGATCGACTACGACCACTCCGTGCACGTCGGCATCCGCGGCCCGCTGTACTCGCGGCTGGACCTCGCGGAGAGCGAGCGGCTGGGGTTCAGTGCCGTGCACGCCCGGGATTTCGCGCGTACGCCGCTGGACGACATCGTCAACCGGGTCCGCGAGCGGCTGGGTGATCGGCCGGTGTACGTGTCCGTGGACATCGATGTGCTCGATCCGGCGCACGCGCCGGGCACCGGGACGCCCGAGGCCGGCGGGCTGTCCAGCCGTGAACTGCTCGAAGTGCTGCGCGGTCTGGCCGGGCTGAACGTGATCGGTGCGGACGTGGTCGAGGTTTCGCCCGCCTACGACCACGCGGAGATCACCGGTATCTCGGCCGCGCATGTGGTCTACGAACTGCTGTGCGTTCTTTCGGAGGAGGACAGGTGACCGTGCACAACGTGGTCGACGGGGTGCTGCGTGCCTCTGTGGGCGGTCGGACGACGGACCTCGTGGATCCCTGTACGGGTGAGGTTTTCGACACCGCACCGCTGTCCACATCGGACGATGTGGAGGTGGCCTACGCGGCGGCGGGGAAGGCGTTCGAGGTGTGGCGGGGGACGTCTCCCGGTCTGCGCCAGGCGGCGCTGCTGCGGTGCGCGGACGCGTTGGAGGAGCGCGCGGACGAGTTCGCCGCCGCCGAATCCCGCAACACCGGCAAGCCGCTCGCCGCGACCCGTGCCGACGAGGTGCTGAACGCCGTCGATGCGTTGCGGTTCTTCGCGGGTGCCTCGCGTATGTTGCCCGGCGTCGCGGCGGCCGAGTACGCGCCGGGCCACACGTCTTACGTGCGGCGGGAACCCGTGGGCGTGATCGGCCAGGTCGCGCCGTGGAACTACCCGCTGCTGATGGCCATGTGGAAGATCGCGCCCGCGCTGGCGGCCGGCAACACGATCGTGCTGAAGCCCGGCGACACCACACCGGTCACCACGGCGCTGCTGGGGTCGCTCGTCGCCGAGTTCCTGCCGCCGGGCGTGCTGAACGTGGTCTGCGGCGACCGTGACACCGGCCGTGCCGTCGTGTCGCACCCGGCGGCGGCGATGGTGTCGATCACCGGGTCGACCCGGGCGGGTGTCGAGGTCGCCCGGACGGCGGCCGACCGCGTTGCCCGCACCCACCTGGAACTGGGCGGCAACGCGCCCGCCGTGGTGTTCGCCGATGCCGATCTGGAGGCCGCGGCGGACGGCATCGTGGCGGCGGGGTACTTCAACGCCGGCCAGGACTGCACGGCGGCGAGCCGGATCCTGGTGGAGGGACTGGTACAGGACGAGTTCACCGAGATCTTGTCGAAGAGGGTCGGCACCGTCCACACTGGACCGCCGTCCGACGTGACGGCCGACTACGGCCCACTGAACAACGCCGACCAGTTCGCCCGCGTCCGTGCCATCCTCGACACCCTGCCCGATCATGCTCGTGTCGTGGCCGGCGGCACGGTCGTCGGCGAGCGGGGGTATTTCGTCGCGCCGACCGTCGTGACCGGTGTGCGGCAGGACGATGCGGTCGTCCAGCAGGAGAACTTCGCGCCATTGCTGACGATTCAGCCGTTCACCGACGAGGCCGAGGCGCTGCGCCTGGCGTGCGGCGTCGACCAGGCATTGGCGTCGAGCGTCTGGACCACCGACCACGGCCGTGCGCTGCGGATGGCCGCCGGGCTGGACTTCGGGTGCGTCTGGATCAACGCGCACATGGTCCTGGTGCCCGAAATGCCCCACGGCGGGTTCAAGCAGTCCGGCTACGGCAAGGACCTCTCCCACTACAGTCTGGAGGACTACACCCGGATCAAGCACGTCATGCACAAGCACTGACCCCGCCCTTGGTCCTACCTGTCGGAGCCGGGTTTGACGCGTCGCTGGTAGATCTCGGTGAGCTCTTGCAGCGTGGCATCGGAAATCCGGTCGCCTTCGCGTGCCACATTCTTGACGCCGTTGCGGAACGTCCGGCTGAACTCGGTGTAGAAGGGGATCGTCGGGCGCGGGCGTGCGTTCTGGAGTGCTTGGCGGACGGCCCTGACGTGTTCGGACGTGGCCCGTTCGTAGACCGAGTCGCGGGTGGGCGCGAATCCGCCGATCTCGGACAGGATCAGCTGGCTTTGCGTGCTCGTCAGGAACTCGATCAACGCCTGGGCGGCGCGGGGCTTGTCGGTTGCGGCCGAGATCGCCAGGTTCTGCCCGCCCAGGACGCTCTGGCTGGGCGGGGCGGCGGAGCGGGAGGTGATGCCCGCCGCGTCCAACTCCCGCTGCCGTTTGGTGAGCTGTTCGTGCGCGACCGCCCAGTTCCGCGTGAACAGCACCCGGCCCCGCGCGAACTGGTCGACGGCCTGGGTGGCGGTCATGTCGTCGGGCCTCGGGGCGTCGGGAACGACCAGGTGGTCGGCCTTCGCGGCGTTGAGCTTGTGCAGCCCGGCGTAGTCGTTGGCGGACGGCGAATTCCATGGTCGGCCGGAAATGTCGGCGGTCGCCAACGGGCATCGGTCGGGGTCGGCAGCAGTCGCCGGTACCCGGGAAATGGGCGATGTCGCCGAGCCCGCGTCGAAGCGCACGGAACGGGGGACTTCGATACCCTGTCGAGTCGGTTCGGCGACCAGGAGCACTGATGACGCCTCACCAGCGGCCACCCCGCCATGCCACCGTCCTCTTGATTCACGGTGGCCTGTGGGAAGACATGGATGCCGACCGGTTCTGGACGCGGCCGGGAATCACCGCAGGAATCCGACGACAAGGCTCAACGGTGCTCGCACCCGACCGCGTGTCGCGGCCACCGGACTGGGACGCCGAGGTCGAGCACCTGGCCGGCGTCCTGCCCGAGCACCCCGTCGCGGTGGTGGCCGGTTCGAACGGCTGCTCGGCCGCCGTACGCCTCGCACTGGCCTTCCCCCACCGGATCGACCGGCTGCTGCTCGCCTGGCCCGCGACCGCCGGCGACCCGACCGTGGACTCCCGCACCCGGGACAGCCTGACTGCGCTCGGAGCCTCGGACCGGACCATCCGCGCGTTGCCGGCCGGGCAGACCTTGCGGGGCGTCACCGACGACGAACTGGCCGCCCTCACGATGCCGATCAGCGTGCTCCCGTCGGTTCCGGAGAACCCGTTCCACCAACGGCGCACCGTCGACGCGCTCCGACAGGTCCGGCCGGACAGCGCCGAACTCCCCGGCTGCCCTGAACCACCCCGCCCGGACTTCCCTCCCCACCTGGACCGGTTCCTCGCCTCGGTCGACGTGTTCACGGCAGGTGTCGCACGCCGGTAGCCATGCGGTCGGGTTCGGCCGGGTGAGAACCCTCCGGTGGCGCGAAGTTGGCCGTCAGCGCATCCTTCTTGTCCGGTGCCGCACGGCCACCGGCAGGTCGGTTCCGTCGGGCCCCGGGCCCGCCAAGACTGCCTGGGTCAGGGAGTGCGGATCCCCATGCCTCAAGGGGACAGCCGGGACCGGACTCCGCCGCCTCGGCGTGCACGGACGGCTGCCCGGTGCCGCCGCGCGGTGCCGCCCGTGACCCGACCGGGAAGTGACCGCACCTTGGCAGTCGATCTGATCCTCACCAACGGCCGCATCCACACG